>DATIUT010000031.1:0-14128 GCA_035466615.1 Anaerolineales bacterium
GGCGCTGGTGAAAAGACCAACTTGCTCAAAGCCCAATCTTCAGTGATTGCTGCTCTGACTGGCCTTGATGCTGTTCGGCTGCAAATCGAAGAAGTAATTCATAAGAAGCCCGAACAGAGTATGGCGCAGGTAGTTGGACCGGTCGAAATTCACCTGCCACTGGCTGGAATGATTGATCGGGAGGCTGCGCGTAAGCAGCTCACAAAGGAACTAGCGAACATCGAATCTCAGATTGATCGATTAGAAAAACTTTTAGCAAGCGATTTTGCCAACAAAGCGCCTGCTCCCGTCGTTCAAAAGGAGCGCGATAAACTGGCTGGGTACAAGGACACGGCGGAGAAGATCAAAGCGCAGTTGAAATAACTTGAACGGGTCACACAATTCGTGTGACCCGTTTTGATTTCCAGTTCTCAAGAGGGATATCTTTCTCTCAACTGCTGATACAATCACACCAATCCCCATAAAAAGGAGCCATCATGGCAAAACCTGAAAAAAAACTGCAGGAACTCAAGACCCGCCTGCTTGAGGTGGGTGATCTTAATCACATCAACGCCCTGTTGGGCTGGGACCAGTCCACGTATATGCCCCCCGGCGGCGCAGAAGCGCGCGGACGTCAATCCGCCCGTATGGCGCAAATGGCGCAGGAAAAATTCATTGATAAGAAAATCGGCAAACTGCTCGATGACCTGCATCCATATGAAGAAAGTCTGCCTTATGATTCGGACGATGCCAGTCTCATCCGTGTCACGCGCCGCGAATATGAACGCGCGCTCAAAGTGCCGCCCAAATTCATCGGCGAGTTGAACGAGCATGGAGCCAGATCCTACCAGGAGTGGACACAGGCGCGTCCCGCCAACGATTTCGGCAGGGTGCGCAGCAACCTTGAAAAGACCCTCGATCTCAGCCGCCAACTCGCGGATTTCTTTCCCGGCTACGAACACATCGCCGATCCGCTGATTGACTTTGCCGACTATGGCATGAAGGCTTCGAGTGTGCGCGCTTTGTTTGCCAACCTGCGCGATAACCTTGTGCCCATCGTGCGTGCCATCACGTCACAGCCGCCTGTGGATAATTCCGTGCTTCTCAAGCACTACCCCGAAGCCGATCAACTGGCTTTCGGCGCAGAAGTGGTCAAACAGCTTGGCTACGATTTCAATCGCGGCCGCATCGACAAGACCCACCATCCCTTCATGACGAAGTTCTCGCTCGGCGATGTGCGCATCACGACGCGCGTCAAGGAGAATGATTTCGGCGATTGTCTCTTCAGCAACATGCACGAAGCCGGTCACGCGATGTACGAACAGGGTATAGATATGTCGTATGAGGGAATGCCCCTCGGAGGCGGAACAAGCGCAGGTGTGCATGAATCGCAGTCCAGGTTGTGGGAAAATATCGTCGGCAGGAGTCGCGGCTTCTGGGAGTATATGTATCCCAAACTCCAGGCGAAGTTCCCCGAACAACTCAAGGACGTCTCACTCGATACGTTCTACGCCGCCATCAACAAGGTTGAGAAGTCGCTCATCCGCACCGATGCTGATGAGGTGACCTATAACCTGCATGTGATGCTGCGCTTCGATTTTGAATTGCAACTGCTCGAAGGAACTCTCTCGATCCGTGACCTGCCCGAAACCTGGCACGAACGCTTCGAACATGACTTTGGAATTGTACCGCCCAATGACAGCGATGGCGTCCTTCAGGATGTCCACTGGTATGGCGGCATTATCGGCGGCTCGTTCCAGGGATACACGCTCGGCAACATCCTTTCGGCGCAGTTCTACGGCGCGGCGCTCAAAGTGCGTCCCTCCATCCCTGATGAGATGAAACAAGGCAGGTTCGATACACTGCATGGATGGTTGCGCGAGAACATTTACCGTCATGGAAGCAAGTTCACTGCGCCAGAGATCATCGAACGCGCGAGCGGTTCTCCGCTCACTATTGAGCCCTACATCAATTACCTCAAGACCAAATACGGCGCACTCTACACGCTGTAAATGTTATAATCACAACAACTGAATATTTACCTTCGGGGCAGGGTGTAATTCCCGATCGGCGGTACAGCCCGCGAGCGCGCAAGCGTATGACCCGGTGGAACTCCGGGGCCGACAGTTATAGTCTGGATAGAAGAAGGATGTAGACTCTATATGAGTCTGATTCGACTGTCCCGGGAACGCAATTTGTTTTCGGGATTTTGTTCGGCTCAGACTTAACCGAGTCCTGATTCTGCGCCCCGAACATTCGAGGCGCTTTTATTTTGCCCTCACCTGTCCAAAGGACGGGTGAGGGAGAATACACCATGATTAAACGCATCACCCCCATCCTCCTCTCCACTCTCGCCTTCCTGCTCGGATGGCACCTCCTCACGCGTTACAGCGGCATTCCCAATTTCATCCTGCCCGCTCCACTCAGTGTATGGATACGTTTCATCAAAGCCATCAACGATGGGAGTTTGATCCACCACACGAGTATCACATTGCTTGAGATCGTGCTTGGGCTTTTGACGGGAGTTTTGTTTGCCACGGTTGTGGGATACATCCTTGCCAGGTCGCGTTCGTTGGAAAAGATCCTGTCGCCATATCTGGTGGCGAGCCAGGCGATTCCCATCATTGCGATTGCGCCGTTGCTTGTCATCTGGCTGGGGGACGGGATTCTCTCGAAGGTGGTCATCTGCGCGTTGATCGTGTTCTTCCCTGTATTGGTGAACACCATCGTTGGAGTAAGGGCAGTCCCAACGGTTTTATATGACTTGATGAATTCTCTCCGTGCATCGCGCGCGCAGATTTTGTGGAAAGTGGAAGTGCCTGCCTCATTGCCTGTCTTCCTCGGCGGCTTGCGGATCGGTGCGACATTGTCAGTGATCGGCGCGATTGTCGGTGAACTTGTGGACGCGGAGGAAGGTCTCGGTTTTTTGTTGCAGTTGGGAGATTTTCAATATGACACACCGATGGTCTTTGTGGCAGTATTCACGTTGATCGCACTGGCTCTGATGTTGTACGGGATCGTGAGGTTGTTGGAGAACAGGTTTTTGAAGTGGCAGAATAAACCATAGGAATCCGCTGGTCGAGTAGGTGGTGCTCGTCCGCCGTATCGAGACCAATAATTTCAAGCAAACAGAAAATTTATTGCATAAATGCTATTGGTGGTTTCGATACGGGCCTCGCCCTACTCAACCACCGAGGTATATTCAAAAGGAGTTTATATGTTTCGCAAGATAGTTTTACTCATGCTCGGAATGGCACTTGTGATTTCAGGATGTGCCAGTTCAGGGCCCGAGAATGAAGCGGGCGCGTTGACGAAGATCCGCCTGCCGCTTGGGTATATTCCCAACATCCAGTTTGCGCCGCTGTACGTTGCCATCGAAAAGGGATATTTCCGTGAGGCGGCGATCGAGGTCGAGTTCGATTACAAGTTCGAGACCGATGGAGTCGCGTTGGTGGGTGCAGGTGAGTTGCCGTTCGCGGTGGTTTCGGGTGAGCAGGTGTTGCTGGCGCGCACGCAGGGACTGCCCGTGACGTACGTGGCGGCGTGGTATCAGCAGTATCCCGTTTCGGTGGTGGCGAAGAGCGATGCGGGTGTGCTCATCCCGCAGGACTTGAAAGGGAAGAAGATCGGCCTGCCCGGTTTATTCGGCGCGAACTATATCGGCTTGCGCGCGCTGTTGAACGCGGGGAAATTGACCGAAGATGATGTAACGCTTGATTCGATTGGTTTCAATCAGGTTGAGTCGATGGCGACGGGACAGCAGGATATCGTCGTTGGCTATACTGCCAATGAACCGATCCAGTTGCGCGCGAAAGGCATTGCAGTAACCGAAATTCGCGTGGCGGATTATGTCCAACTCGCGGCGAATGGCATTCTTGCAAGCGAAAAAGTGATCGCGGAAGACCCCAAATTGGTGCGCGCGTTCGTCGGCGCATTTCTCAAAGGCTTGAAATACACAATCGATAATCCCGATGAGGCTTTCACGTTGAGCGAATCGTATATCCCCAATTTTGCCGACCTCGATGCGGATGTGCAAAAGCAGGTGCTTGCCATATCCATTGAGCAATGGAAGGCGGAGCGGCTTGGTTACTCCGACTCACAAGCCTGGGAGAACATGCGGGACGTTCTGCTCGATATGGGCTTGATCACAGAAAAAATGGATCTGAGCAAGGCGTTTACGAACGAATTCATTCCATAACCTGTAGGGGCATGACTACCCTTCGAGTACGGTGTGTCGCGCCCCTATAAAAAAAATATGTCCCACACTCCCATCCTCACCATCCGCAACCTCAGCACCGTGTTCCCCGATGAGAACGGCGGTCTGCGTGCATTACGGGATGTCACCTTCGATGTGCGCCCGCGTGAATTCATTTGTGTGCTGGGTCCATCGGGTTCGGGCAAGACGACCCTTCTGCGCATCCTTGCGGGCCTTATCAAACCAACCTCGGGTTCGTTCACATTCGGTCACGGCGAACAGCCGAGTATTGGCATGGTCTTTCAACAGGCGAACCTCATGCCCTGGCGCACGGTAACCGAAAACATTAAACTTCCACTCGAAGTAAAAAATGTGGATGATGCGACCGCGCGCGGCAAGGCACAGGAGATGACCGAACTGGTGGGATTACAAGGATTCGAAGACTCGCTCCCACGCGACCTCTCCGGCGGGATGGCACAACGCGTGGCGATTGCGCGGGCGCTCGTCCATGACCCGGACCTGCTCCTGCTCGATGAGCCTTTTGGCTCTCTGGATGCCCTCACCCGCGAACGCATGTGGACGGAACTCTCGCGCATCTGGCAGGCGCGCCAAAAGACGGTCATCATGGTGACGCACTCGATCAACGAGTCATTGTTTTTAGCGGATCGAGTGCTGGTGCTGACCCAGCGCCCCGGCAGTGTGAAACTGGACATGGAAGTGGATTTACCCCGCCCGCGCAGGGATGATATGAGATATACAGCCCATTTTGGGAAACTGGCCAGAAAACTAAAAGAGACGATTGGTTGATGAATGGAGATGCGCGAATAAATGTGCATCTCCATTTTTTATAGAGGTGTATACTCATCATATGCTAACCAAACTGAAAGATGTTCTAATCGGTCCGCCTCTTCCCACCCGTCAACTCCATGAAAAAAAACTGAACAAGATCCGAGCCCTGGCAGCATTTTCGCCGGATGCATTGTCATCCATTGCATACGCCAACCAGGAAATTTATCTTGGTTTGGTCGTGGCGGGCAGTGCGGGACTCGTTCTGGCCTGGCCGATCGGTCTGGCGATCACGGGCTTGCTCGTGATCGTGGCACTTTCCTATAATCAGACAGTCCATGCCTATCCCTCGGGTGGCGGTTCGTATGTTGTTGCACGCGAGAATCTGGGCACAGGATTCGGGTTGATCGCAGCTTCCGCACTGCTGATAGACTATCTACTCACTGCAGCGGTCAGCCTGACGGCCGGGGTGGAGGCCATTGCATCGGCATTTCCCTCGCTCTGGTCGTACCGTATTCTGATTGCACTTTTCTTACTGGTGATAATTACACTTGCCAATCTGCGCGGCCTGCGTGAGACCGGAACATTGATGTCAATTCCAGTCTACCTGTTTTTGTTCACCTATCTTCCCATGCTGGCATATGGATCGTTTCGCCTGTTCGTGGACGGCGCGGTCTCTTTTTCTGTGACATCTCCATCGGCAGCACACCCCGTTACATTATTTCTGGTCCTGCATACTTTTGCCACTGGTTGCACTGCCCTGACCGGCATCGAAGCCATCAGCAACGGCGTGCCCGCATTCCAACCCCCGGAATCCAAAAATGCTTCGAAGACGCTGATTGTGATGGCGTTGTTAATGGGAACCCTCTTCGTAGGCAGTATCGGTTTGACACAATTTCTGGGCGTTATAAGCGGCACACAGGAAACCATTCTTTCGGCTCTGGCGCGGCGATTGCTCGGTAACAGCCCACTATATTTTCTGATCCAGATCAGCACGATGCTGATCCTGGCTGTGGCGGCGAACACCAGTTTTGCGGGCTTCCCGCGTCTGGTGGCGATTCTGGCAAAGGATGGATTTTTACCGCGCCAGTTGACCGGGCTGGGCGACCGTCTTGTATTTGCCAACGGCATTCTTTCACTTTCCGTTGCGGCGGCAGTTTTGATCATCTTGTTCGACGGGGACAGCCATGCGCTGATCCCCCTGTTTGCAGTGGGGGTCTTCATGGCTTTTACATTATCGCAGGCTGGCATGGTGTATCACTGGTGGCGGGTGAGGGGACAGGGGTGGACGATGAAGATGCTTATCAATGGTATCGGTACACTGGCAACAGCGGTGACATTGTTCGTCGTGGGATACAGCAAATTCCTTGAAGGGGCATGGATCACTATATTCCTTATCCCCGTCATCATGCTGATATTTCTCAGGATTCGAGCACATTATCGTGAGGTGGCGCGGGAATTATCCTTGAACGGACTGCCCCCATCTTTGCGACCGGCTCCCTTGCCGCGCGTTGTCATCCCGATCTCGGGAGTCCACCGCGGGATCGTGGATGCCGTGGATTTTGCCCGCGCAATTTCCAGTGATGTGACCGCTGTTTATGTGGAACTGGAACCGGGTGAGTCAGACGCGGTGAGTGAGAGGTGGAACCGCCTCTTTCCGGATATCCCGCTGGCGGTGGTGCTGTCGCCCTATCGTTCGATCATTCACCCGATCATTGATTTTCTCGACGAGACCGACAGGGAACACAACGACGGTCAACTGGCAACATTGATCCTGCCGGAGTTTGTGCCCGCCAAATGGTGGCAGGGATTGTTGCACAACCAGACGGCATGGTTACTCAAGGCGGCAATGCTGTATCGAAGGCGCAATTTTGGTTTTCAGCGGGTGATTATTGATGTGCCGTATCATTTGAGGAAGTGAACTTTTCGAAAACATAAAAATGAACTTGAATAATGAAAAAGGAAGTCGCAGTGATTTTGCGGCTTCCTTTTTATCGCATAAACTATCTGCCTGCTCATACTCTGCGAAGCATCTTTATGCCTAACAGGAGGACAACAGCACCGATGGATGCCGTGATGATGTCGTTGACAATGCCGGTGCCGATGGAAACATTCAACCTGCTCAGCAGCCATGCACCGACAAATGCACCGATGATGCCGATGATCACAGTCCCCAAACAACCCAGGCGGACACCGCTGACCAGCCAATCTGCGATCGTACCAGCCACACCGCCAACAACGACCCAGATTATGATTGAATTGAGCGACATTTTAAATCTCCTTTCGCTTTTAAAGTTCTGTAAAAAGTCTAACATGAATAAATGACAAGACCGTTCATCCAAAAGTACCTGATAAGATTAAAATGTATTAAGGTGTTGCTGAAGTGATGCGAATGAGCAAAAATGGACATGGAAATTGATGTACCATGTCCATTTAAAATTAAAGGGATGTTCGTTTTATTTTGCCGGTTTCAATTCCCTTAATAAAAGTTGTGTTGTTCTTGCCACTTCCTCCACCGCCCTCTCGAACGCCGCCTCATTAACTTTGGATGGCTTCCGGTACCCACTCACCTTTCTGACAAACTGCAATGCCGCGGCGCGGATCTCCTCCTCTGTGACGGGAATTTCAGCGTTTCGTAAAGTTTTGATGTTGCGGCACATGGTTTGCTCCTAGACTTTTGGCAGATCCAACAATAAGACTTCCGCCAGCAGGCGCGGATTGACATTTTTTTCCATTTGGTCGAGCGCGTTCTCGAGATTATTTGCCACTTTACGCGCAGTGGATAAATCCAACCTTCCTGCCAGGTCTTCGATCTCCACGTTGCGATCCACGTTGACGAGCGGAGTCCCGGCCTGGGCTGTGCGTAACATCACATCGCGCCAGTACAGGAGCCAGAAGGTGATCGCCTGCCGCATGGAGTCTTTGTCGCGCGCGAGTTTGTCGGCGTAGACGAACTTTTCCACGCGGGAGGCCGGGAGTAGGGCGAGCAGGTCATTCAATCTTTCTTCGCGCTTATCGAGCAGAGAATCGTCTTCCACCAACCGCCGTGCATAACCGGGACGTCCGCCGGAGATATGGGCGATCAATTTTGCCCTCCCGCTTTCCACCCCCCTATTTTCCAAGTCTTTTTTTATTTCTTCAATGGATAATGGTCTTAATCGCAGGATTTCACATCTTGAAACGATGGTCGGTAAAAGCCCTTCAGGGTTGTCGGCAGTCAAGATCAAGACCGCATATGAAGGTGCTTCTTCGAGAGTTTTCAATAATGCGTTTGCGGCATTATCATTCGCTTCCTGGAATCTCAAAAACAACGCCACACGAAACTTTGACATGTATGGCTTGAGTGTCAACGTTTTGCGCGTGTCGCGAATCTGATCCACTTTCATTATCCCACCTTCGGAGTCAGCCTGGACGACGGTCAGGTCCGCGTGTTGCATGGCTTCGATCTGTTTGCAGTCGCGGCATTGTCCGCATGGAATACCGGCTTCAAGGGGAGTAGTGCAGTTCAAGGCTTGGGCGAAGCGCAAAGCCAGTGTACGGCGGCCCAGGCCGGGAGGTCCGCAGAAAAGATACGCGTGGCGCGTTGTCCCATTGGCGACATGTTTCTTCAACATATCCACTGCCCATTCGTGACCGGTCAAATCCCAGTTTGAATTCATTGCTGTAATTGTAAATCATTTGGCGGTCGAGTAGTGCGTTGCGGGTTTCGATATGCTTTGTTACTCAGCCCTACCCAACCACCGCAACGCACGTATCGAGGCCTATTCCTGCCCCGCTCGCAATCGCAAAAAAGAATCAAACCGCTCAGGATGCACGCGTCCACCTTTCACGGCGGCGAGCACCGCGCAATTCGGCTCATGTGTGTGCGTGCAATCACTGAATTGACAGCCCTGTACAAGGTTGCGCAATTCAGGGAAATATGCTTCCATCTCTTCAGGCTCGGTGTCCCATAACGCGAGCGACTTCCAGCCGGGCGTATCGGCAACGTAACCACCGCCGGGGAGCGGGAACATCTGGCGCGTCACAGTTGTGTGTCGTCCTTTGTTTACTGCCGTGCTTATTTCGTTCACAGCAAGCCCCAGCCCGGGTTGGATCTGATTCAACAGACTGGACTTGCCAGCACCGCTTGGCCCGGCCAGAGCAGAAATTTTATTCTTCAATGCATCGTGCAATTCACCGATGCCTGCACCGCTTTTGGTCGAAGTGTAGATCACGCGATATCCAATGGCTTCATACAGGCCGAAGATCTCTTTTGCGTCATTCACAAGATCAATCTTATTCGCAACGATGACCGGCGGGACCTTTTGCTTTTCGGCAACGACAAGGAAGCGATCCAGCATTCTTAATTTTGGATTCGGATGTGCGCATGCAAAAACAAAGACCGCCTGATCGGCATTCGCCAGCAGGACTTGTTGATATTCACCCTGCGGCCTCGGGTCAAGCCTGACGATGGCCTGCTTCCGCTCCTCGACCTCTTCTATCACTCCGCTCCCATCCTCCAACACTGTCACCCAAACCTTATCCCCAAGAGCCGCCAGGTCGCCTGTTGCCTTTCCCTGTTTTAATTTGCCGCGCAATTGACAAACAACCAAGCCCAGCCTGGTCGTTACTGTAAAGAAACCAGACTGGGCTTTGATGATCAGGCCATGCAAAGTGTTTTCTTTGCTCAAATATTCACCTAAAGACGGCACAGGTTTCCGCGAAGCGTACTTGTGACGTCTCCTGTAATCATGGTTTTGGCGTCTCGGTCGGGATGCCGCCAAGAGGTGTCGGTGTTTCCGTCACGCCAAAGTTGGATTCGAACCAGTAGATCGTTTGCGGCGCGCCGTTGTAATAGGTCTCGATGATGCGCCTGAAGACCGGCGCCGCCCAATCGGAACCCTCGCCCTGATTCTCAAGGATGACGGCAATCGCAATATCTGGCAAGCCGGTACTCTCACCTGCCATGGTGTATCCCGCGAACCAGGCGTGCGGTAAGCCGCTTCCAGATTCGGCTGTCCCGGTTTTTCCTGCAACGGGGATCTGCAAACCGCGCAGCCTGAAATATGCTGTGCCGCGCGAATCCTTGACCACGCTGATCATCGCCTCTCTGATGAGGTCCAGGCGGAAAGGCTGGATCGGCAATGTGCCGCGCGCTTCCGGCTTGAAGATCTGGGTAACCGCGCCTCCGTCCACAGGTTCGATCTTTTCCACCAACTGCGGGCGATACAGCGTGCCGCCATTGCCCAATGCCGCAATGAAGGATGCCACCTGCAACGGTGTGACCAGCACATCACCCTGTCCAATGGACTGGTTCACCATGTCGATATCCGTTGGCGGGTCCTTGATTTGACCGGCTTCCTCGGCGATCTGGTCAATGCCTGTCAGCTGTCCCAGACCAAAGGCGCGCGCCATGTTCGCAACGTCATTGGGACGGTCGTTATAGTACAGGGTGTAACCAATCTCCCAGAAAAACGGGTTGCAGGAACGCATCAAACCTTCCTGAAGAGTAAGCAAACCCGAAGGAAGACTGTCGCCGGTATTGCATTCCTTTCCTGCCGCCAACCGGTCCTGGCAGTGTTGCCACGTCCAGTCATGACGGACCTGGTCTGGTAATCGCGTCCAGTCATACTGACAGTTATAAGTTGTCTCTGGGACAAACAACCCGCTCTCCATGCCTGCCGACATTGTAATGAGCTTGAACACAGAGCCAAGCGGGTACTGTCCTTGCGCGGCGCGGTTGAGGAGGGACCCGGGGACCAACTCCAGGGATGAAGCGTTCGGGTTGTTCGGCTCAAAGATGTTCGAGTCAAAGCTGGGAGAGGATGCCATCGCAAGCACCCGCCCTGTATTCATTTCAATGACCACAGCCGCGCCGGTGAAACCTTTGATGGCTTGCTGTGTGTAATACTGGAGGTTCTCGTCAATCGTCAGGTACACAGAATCAGCGGGCTTGGGCGCGCTTTCGCCCACGCGCGTAATAATATCTCCCGTGGATGGGTTGACCACATATAACGTGCCGCCATGCTGGCCGGCAAGATAATCCTCCGCCCATTGCTCGATGCCTGTTGCACCTACGCGTTCACTGCCATCATACCCAAGGCGGCGATATTCTTCGAGTTTTTCCTCTGAAATGAACTGGGTATATCCAACGACATTAGAACTCGAGCCCTGGTCAAAATAGTAGCGCGAGTTATAGGGAGTCCACTCCAGCCCCGCAGGATATACATTTCGTATGCGTTCAGATTCCTGTTCCGAGGCTTCGCATAATGGGATGGGATAGAAGGCGGGTGTGTTGTCAATCTCTTCCGCCAGGAGTTCCATGCTGATGCCGCACAGTCTCCAAACCTCGGCAAGCAAAATAGGACGGCTCTCCTCTGTGACATTGCCCGGGATGATGCTGAACGCGTAGGCATCCGTCTGTGCCGCGATCACGTCACCATCGCGGTCGTAGATGTTACCGCGCGAGGGAACGCTATAGTCCATGCGCAATGCATTCCCGCCCGCCATTTCCGGCAGGATGAGCGAGTCGTCCCATTGCAGTTTCCATTCACCGTTCTCGAGTGCCAAGCGTGAGATGATGTCGCGCTGGATGTCGCCAACCAGCGCAGTGTGGTAGGTCACTTTATAAGCAACTTCTGCGGAGTATGGATTTACAAGGGATGAAAGCAGTTCATAATCGAACGAGCCTGCGCTCATTTCGTTCAGGGCATCTCGGTTGCGGCGGGCAAATTCCTCGAGCGGGATCGTGTCCTGTGTGACTTTGCTGACGAGCGCATACATGGAGTTGTAATCGTCCGCCTTGTATGCATCGAGGTAGGCGGATATAGTCAGGTTGGGGTCCGGCGCGGGGATAATTGTCATGCCAGGTGTTGGCAAGGGAATATCTGTAGCACCGGTTGGAATGCCTGAACCACAAGCGCTCAGGAAGGTCATGATGACGATCAGGTTTAGCCAACGGAAAAACTTCATTCTTTACCTTTCGATTCGGTCTGTCATTGCGAGCGGAGCGAAGCAATCCCCAACTCGCGGGGAGGTTGCCTTGTCACTTCGTTCCTCGCAATGACGGATTATTCAGGATGGAATCATACACAGGACAATCATATTCCAATAATTTCTGACAATTCAACGGCACATCCGCATTCGGCTGGACGCCCATTTTGCGCATCATTCTTACGACATGGCACAATGGCAGTCCCATCACGCTGGCATAACAACCGTCCATGCTGGCAACGGGACGGAACCCTGCATGTTGTATCGCGTATGCGCCGGCCTTGTCGAGCGGATCGCTGGTGGCAACATAGGAATAAATCTCTTCGTTGGAATAACTGCGCATGGGCACGTCGGTAACGCAGAGATCGGTCAGGAGCAGGCCGTCACTCACTCGAAGCAGGGCAACCCCGGTGTAGACCTGATGCGTGCGTCCGCGCAGGCGGGTCAACATGGCCGTCGCTTCCGCGTCATCTTTGGGTTTGCCAAGGATATCCGATCCATCCACAACGGTTGTATCTGCCGCGAGGTGAAAGCGTGCATCTTTATGGCTTGGCGCTTCCCATGCTTTTGTCTTGGCAAGTCTTAAGACGTAATCGGCGGGCGATTCGTTCTCGAACTGGCTTTCATCCACATTGGCGACCGAAACAATGAAATCCCAGCCTGCAAGCGCAAGCAATTGACGGCGACGCGGTGAATTGGATGCAAGGATCAGGTTCACGGGTGAAGATTCTAACACGACCCCCTCCCCAACCCTCCCCCAATTTCAAACTGAAGTTCGTTTGAAATTGGGGGAGGATGTCGGTGGTACAATGTCCAAAAATTTGTCTGGTCATGGAGGCGGTTGTGAAGGAACTCGAAGAACGGATTCTGCGCGATGGCAGGGTGCTCGGCGGGGGGATTTTGAAGGTGGATGGTTTTGTGAATCATCAAGTGGACCCATTATTGATGGATGCCTGTGGAAGGGAATTTGCGCGTATTTTCGCTTCGGTCAGCGCGACGAAGATACTGACAGCCGAAATCTCGGGCATTGCCCCGGCTGTGACCACGGCGATCCATCTCGGTTTGCCGGTGGTGTATGCACGCAAGCATAAACCTGTGACGATGCCCGATCAGGTGTATTTGACCCTTGCGCCCTCACATACAAAGGGACGCATGGTGGAATTGATCGTCTCGCCTGAGTACCTGGCAAACGGTGAAAAGGTTTTGATCATTGACGACTTCCTCGCCAGTGGACAAACCATTCTTGGGCTGGCGCGTCTGGCGGAGGCATCGGGTGCGAAGATCGTCGGGATCGGCGCGTTGATCGAGAAACTCTTCGAAGGCGGACGCGAAGCGCTCAAACCGCTGGGTGTGCCGATCCATTCGCTGGCTTGCATCACTGCCATGGTGGATGACAAGGTTGTGTTTGGGGAACCTGCGTGATTATCAAGTGACAGCCAGGTTTAACATGACTGTCACTTTTTTGTATGCGTAAATTCCTTTGGCACCTTGCCCCTCTGATCGGCTGGATATTTGAACACATGAGTTTTATCATTCCTGCGAAAAAATTGCGTGAGACGGATGCTTTAATGGCGTTCCATCATCCGAAACCGTCTTATAAGTTTCATGTTCTGCTTGTGCCGAAGAAAGCAGTCGCTTCGTTGCAGGAATTTGACCCAAAAGATTCTGCCTTTTTCACTGAGTTGTATTCCACTGTGCAGAGTCTTGTAGTAGAGTACCAGCTTACTGCCTGGCGGTTGATCGTCAATGGCGGGGAGTATCAGGATTTTCCGCAGTTGCATTTTCATTTGGTGTCAGAGGTTGAAGGTCAAAAGTCAAAAGTCTAATTTTATAACCCAATCTTTGGCTTTCAACATTCAACAAGGAATTATTCATGGATTCAATCGCCATTCTCGATTTCGGTTCGCAGTATGCACAGATCATTGCGCGGCGTGTGCGTGAAGCACAGGTGTATTGCGAGTTGTTCCCGTGGGACGCGCCCATGGAAAAGATCCTCGCCATACACCCCAAGGGATTCATCCTCTCCGGCGGACCCAGGTCCGTGTATGAGGAGGGCGCTCCTTACATTCAGAAATTTATTTTCGATACCGGTCTCCCAATCCTTGGCATCTGTTATGGCATGCAAGCGTTGACCCACGCCCTTGGCGGGCAGGTTGACCCCTCTGCCAAGCGTGAATATGGTCTCGCAGAGATCGA
>DATIUT010000032.1:0-18931 GCA_035466615.1 Anaerolineales bacterium
CAGGCACAATCGCAAACCAGCGACGAAATCGGCACATTGGCACAAGCCTTCAATTTGATGACTTCCCAATTGCGCGAAACATTAGCAGGCTTGGAGCGCCGGGTGGAGGAAAGAACTGCCGAATTGAGCGTCGCCAATAAACAGATCGAAGAGCGCGCCCGCCAATTTGAACTCATAGCCAATGTTGCACGCACAATCAGTTCCACAACAAACCTCGATGATCTTCTACCGCAAATTACAACCGCCATCAGCAATAAATTTGGTTTTTATCATGTGGGTGTCTTCCTGCTCGACACGGCAAAGGAATACGCTGTGCTCAGTGCCGCGAACAGCGAAGGCGGGCAGGTAATGCTGGCTCGCGGCCACAAATTGAAGGTCGGTGAGAAAGGCCTGGTTGGTTTTGTGTCCAGCACAGGCAGACCCCGCGTCGCGCTGGACACCGGCGCAGACGCTGTATTCTTCAACAATCCGGACCTGCCCAAAACACGTTCAGAGATCGCACTCCCCCTCCGCACGGGCGAACTGGTCATCGGTGTATTGGATGTTCAAAGCACACAGCCAGGCGCTTTCTCACAGGAGGATGTGGCGATCCTCTCCACGCTTGCAGACCAGGTGAGCATCGCCATCCAAAACGCGAGGCAGAACGAAGAGACTCGCAAGGCGCTGGTTGAATCAGAAGCGCTTTCGCGTCAGTTCGTTCAATCTGGGTGGAGTCAGATCACCAAGAAACAAAACCTTCTCGGTGTGCGCCATACAGGAGCCAAAGCCATCCTGCTTTATACAAAGAATGCCAAGGTGAACGACAACAGAGGCTCGCAGGTCACGGGTCAACTCAAACCAAAGGGAAGAGGCACGGCCATGTCACTCCCGATCAAACTGCGCGGTGAAGTAATCGGCTCCGTGGATGTTCACGCACCGGACAACCGTCAATGGAATCAAGATGAAATGGACATCGTCGTTGCCATTATTGAGCGCGCTGCCATTGCGATGGAAAATGCCCGTCTGCTTGCCGAAAGCCAGAAACAAGCCGCAAAGGAACGTACGATAGGCGAAATCTCCGCCAAGATCGGCGCATCCATCAACATGCGCAATGTATTACAGACCGCCGTGGAAGAGTTGGGACGTGCATTGCCGGGTTCGGAAGTTGTCATTCAGTTTGAAAACACGGATGGAGAAAATTCGAAATGACAAACTTACCAGTTGCATCAAAGATAATGGGATTGTTATCTTCGTCAAGCCAGCTCCCGCTTCGAAACAGATTGGTCAGGGGAAGTATAGCAATCGTGTCTCTGGCAATTGTGATCATGGGCGCGTTTGTTTATTTACGAACAACGCAGACAAACGCCAATCTTTTAGGTCGACTGGAAGCAACCACCATTAAGGGTGCAGAAGACACTCTCAACTCCACTGCGGACCGGCAGGCGGAAATCCTTTCAAACTTCTTTAATTCATTGAAGATAAGCATATTGTCGCTTAGAGATTACAATCAGAACCTGCTCTCCAACCAAACATACTACGGGGCAGGCATTTATTGGGATGCAGAAAACTCACTGTCCAGGAATGATAAGGGCAGTTGGGACAATTCAAATTCCGAAATCGGTTCTGTGTTCATTCCTGCCGCATCTGAGCTTTTAAGTACGACAGTTTCCCAATTAAATTCCATACGCCATATGGATCTCATTGCCCCCTCGATTCTCGAGGCAAACCCGGATGTAATCGCAGTATATTTCGGAGGCGCAAAAGGCTATACACTGTACTACCCAAACATTGATCTTGCCGCCATTGTCCCTGCAGACTTCGACGTTACTGGACGTCCATGGTACGTGGATGCTGGCCCGGATTCAAATCCGGACAAGGACGCAGTCTGGTCCGATCCATATTTGGACGCGGCATTGAATGGAATTGTCATCACAAACAGTGCCCCGGTCTATGATAATTTCGGCAGGTTTTACGGTGTCGTTGCACAAGACATCCAATTAACGAAGATCTCGGAGATCGTCACAAACATTCATGTGGGAGAAACCGGTTACGCCTTTCTCATTGACCAGGACAGGCGATTGATCGCCATGCCCAATTCAGGCTACGAAGATCTGGGCCTAGATCCAGAATCGACCCCATTGGGGAATGAATTGACAAACGAAGACCTGAACAATCTGGGGGGGGATTTTAACGCCATTGTTCGCGAAATGATTTCGGGCAAAGAGGGATTGTCGAAAATCACCATTAATGGCATTGAAAGATTTATCATCTATCGCCCAATACAAGGTGCAAATTTCAGCCTGGCGATCATTGTGCCGTATCAAGAGATGCTGATAGAAACCCTTAATGTTAAGGAACAACTCAACCGGGAAAACAGCACCGCCCTGGCTATAAGCATTTTCGTCGTACTGGGGATCTTTCTCCTTACATCAGTCATTACCATCTTCTTTGCCAATAACTTAATAGCCCCCCTTATATCATTGACTGGAACAGCGGAGGAGATGGCAAAAGGGAACCTGAACGTTCAGGCAGAAGTGTCCGAACAGAACGAGATCGGAAAGCTTGCCTCCACCCTGAACTCGATGGCATCAGAATTGAAGACGTCGATCGACACTCTCGAAATGCGGGTTGTAGAACGGACAAAGGAAGTCCAACAGCGAAGAGATGAATTGGAAACCGCCAATAAACAGATCCAACGCCGTGCAACGCAATTTGAGGCGCTGGCGCAGGTTGCTCAATCCATCTCATCCATCCGCGATCCTCAGGAACTCCTGCCGCGCGTGGTAACAGTGGTCAGCGAATACTACGGTTTCTATCACGTCGGTATTTTCCTGATAGATGAAGCCAATGAATATGCAGTACTAACTGCCGCGAACAGTGCAGGCGGCAGAAAAATGCTCGAACGCCAGCACCGCCTTAAAGTCGGTGAACAAGGCATTGTAGGAAGCGTGACAGGGACAGGCAAGCCACGCATCGCACTCGATGTTGGTACGGATGCTGTTTTCTTCAATAACCCCGACCTGCCCGACACCCACTCCGAAATGGCATTGCCATTGCATAGTGAAGGCAAAGTCATCGGTGCGCTGGATGTGCAAAGCACGGAATCAGGCGCATTCACAAATGATGATGTGCAAACCCTCAGCCTGCTTGCCGGCCAGGTGAGTCTTGCCATTGAGAACGCCCGCCTGTTCGAAAGTTCAGGCAGGACATTGAACGAATTGCAAATGGTCATGCGCCGGTTCACGCGCGAAGCATGGAGACGCCTGCCGGAACAACAAAAACTGACTGGTTATCGCTACAACTCCATGGGCGCATCTCCCCTCAAGGAGCAAATCGACCTGACAGAAAAAGGCAGGAGAGTGGAAACAGGTTCCTTTATCGTGCCAATCGAATTACGCGGTGAGGTGATCGGCAATCTGGTCGTCCAATCTCCCACAGATGATCCATGGAATGAAGACCAGCAGGATCTCATTCGGGCGGTTGCAGAGCGCGTCGCCCTATCCGCTGAGAACGCCCGTCTGTTCGAGGAGACGACACAGCGCGCGGAACGCGAACGTCTTGTTTCCGAGATCACCGGCAAAATACGAAGCCATAACGATCCTCGGGGCATGATCGACACAGCGATCAATGAACTTCGCTCTGCATTGGGCGCCAGCCGCGTGGAGATTGTCCCGCAAAAAACTGAAGGTGCCATCGGAAAGGATTCCAAGGTGTAACATGACATACATAATTGCGATGTCCAATGAAAAAGGCGGCGTGGCAAAGACCACATCCACGCTTTCGCTTGGCGCGGCCCTTACAGAACTGAATTACCGCGTCCTGTTGATCGACCTAGATCCGCAGGCAAATCTCTCGCTCGCCCTCGGCTTTGAAGCTGAAGAAACGAGCGTCACCTCCGCGAACATATTGATCGAGAACGCCGCGATCCGCACCGCCATTCGCAAGTCAGAGATAAAGAATCTCGACATTACCCCATCCAGTTTCCGAATCGAGAATGCGGAACAATTTCTCCCCATGCGGACCCAGTATCTCACCACGCTTCGCGATGCGCTGGAGGCTGACCCGCTTCCTTATGACTACATCCTGCTCGACTGCCCTCCCGCCCTGGGAGCGATCACACTCAACGCGCTTGCCGCGGCAAACCTGCTCATCATCCCCACACAGGCGGAATATTTCTCAGCCTATGCGCTCCGAAACATGATGGGTACCATCCGCCGCATAAGGCAGGATGTGAACCCCAGCCTTGCCTACCGCATCCTCGTCACATTGCTGGACCGCCGCAACCGCACACACCGCAACATCTTTGAACAATTGCAAGCCACGTTCGGACAGGGCGTTTTTACCACTGTCATCGAAATAGATACCAAACTAAGAGAAAGCCCGATCGCCGGTGTCCCGATTACACATTACAGACCGACCAGCCGCGGCTCACAGCAATATCGTGTCCTTGCCCAGGAGTTGATTGAATATGCCAAAGAAGAAGCCAATCGCCAAGCGGCTTGATAAGCTTTTTGACGAGATCCAGCATGAGGAACCGAGTGCGAAGCCAAAAGCGCGCGCGCCTATAAACGCGCCACAGGAGAAACCCAAATCTCATGTTGCAGCCAAAACCCCCGCCGCCAAACCTGTGCGAGTTGTCGAACCTGTAAAAAGCGTGGCGCGGACTGATACAGTGCTGGCTTTTGAATTCCAGACCGGCCCGGCTGAACGGGCGACCCTTCAAATCCTGGATGAAACCGATTCGCGCATATGGACTGAGGATGACCGACTGCTTGTCAGGCAGGTCACAGACCAGCTCTCCCTGGCGCTCGAAAATGCACACCTATTTCAGGAGACCCAATCTCGCGCAGAAGACCTGTCCGTTTTGAATGAGATGGGTAATGAACTCTCCACAAAATTGGACCCCAAAGCAATTGCTGAAGTGGTCTACAGGCACGCATCCCGTTTGATGGACACGAAAAACTTTTACGTAGCCTTGTACGATGAAAACAAGGACGAGAAGCTATTTCCGCTTGCCTACGAAAACGGACGCCCCATTGAACTTCAATCCAGCAAGATCACGAACAGGGGTCTCACCGACTATATCATCCACAACAAAAAGGTTGTCTTTGCCCCATCTGATGTATTGGGACATATGATGGCTCTGGGGATTGAAACCTCCGCACTTGGGGATGATGACCTACCCTTTCAAGCGTGGCTGGGAGTCCCCATGCTCGTGGGCGATCGCGTACTCGGGGTCATATCTGTTCAAAGCATTGACACGCCAAATCTGTATGACAACCGGGATCGGGAGATTCTGACCACAATTGCCAGCCAGGCGGCAATTGCCGTGGAAAATGCCCGCCTGTTCCAGGAATCCCAGCGACGCGCGCAGGAGATGAGCGCCCTCGCGGAAGTGGGACGTGAAGTATCAGCAACTCTTGACTTGAAAACGGTTCTCGAAAAGATCGCTGAATACGCCATCATTTTGCTCAATGCAGTGACAAGCGCGGTCTACCTCCCTGACCCGGAATTCAAGACACTGATCCCGTTTGCCGTGACCGGAGATGAAGCCGAAGAGATCCGGAATGAACAACTGGAAATTGGCACAGGCATATTGGGAAACATCGCCAAGTCCAAGGTCGGCAAGATCGTCAACGATGTTTATCAGGATTCACGTGCCGTGGCGTCCAAAGGTGCCGTGGAGGGTATACCGGATGAACATCTTATGGCGGTTCCCATCAAGATAAAAGACCGCGTAACCGGCTTGATGGCCATTTGGCGCGTGGGCAAAGGCACCGAATTCAACGAGACTGAATTCAATTTCCTCTCAAACCTGTCACAACAGGCCGCCATAGCCATTGAGAATGCCCGTCTGTTTCAGGATGTCACCAACAGCCAGGGGCAATTATCCGAAGCCCTGCGGATTGCCCGCATCGGCTATTTCGAAATCGACCGGGACGCAAAAACGATCACTTTCACAAATGAACTGTTCGACCTGCTAAATACATCTGCCGAAAAGGAAGGCGGATACACCTTTCCCCTTCAGCACTCACTCCAAAAATTCATCATCCCCGAAGACATTCCGGCTGCCATGAAGGCCATACAGGATGTCATTGGTTCAGAGATGGACCGGAGTGAAGTTACATCTGAAGTGCGGTACAAAACAGCAGACGGTAGAATCATCTGGGTCAGTTCAACCTTTAGGGTCGAGCACGATGATCAAGGAATTCCATCCAAGATCGCCGGCTCCTCCCAGGATATCACCGAACGCAAGACCGACGAGCTGACACAGGCCGCCATTACACGAATTTCTGAAAGCGCCCTAACATCCAAAAAAGACGAAGAGTTGTTCAAGACCGTCCATGACTCGATCCAGGCCATCCTGCCTGCAAGGAACTTCTACGTGGCGCTCTACGATCGTGCCTCGAATCTGATCAGCTTTCCCTATCATGCAGATGAGTTCGATGATGATTGGGCGCCGCGCAAACTGGGCAGGGGGCTGACCGCTTTTGTAATTCGCTCTGGCAAACGGTTACAAACAACGCCAGAGATCTTTGCTGACCTCGAAGCCTCGGGGGAGATCGTTGCCGATGGCACTCCCAGCGTTGACTGGCTCGGGATCCCACTGAGAGGCGAAGGCGTCATACGAGGTGTGATGGCTGTTCAAACATATGACACATCCATCCGTATCACGAAAAAACAGGCTGATAACTTCGAAATAATCGGCGCACAGACAACCGCCGCGCTCGAACGGTTGCAGGCAAGGGAATCCCTGCAACGACGCAACACCTATCTTGCCGCGTCCTCGGAGATCGGACGTCTGGTCACCTCCACACTCGATATCAATACGATCTTCACGCGAACTGTCAATCTGGTCAGCGATAAATTGGGCTTTTACTTCGCTGCGATCTACCAGATCGATGAGGAAGGCTTTCATGCCATCATGCGCGAAGGCACAGGTGGCGCCGGCGAAAGCATGAAGATCCAAAAACACCGGGTTGCGGTCGGCTCACAGACCATTATTGGCAGGGCGGCAGAGACCGGCGAACTCATGCTCGCCAATGACGTACAGAACGAACCCCTACACCAGCCCAATCCCCTCCTTTTGGATACGCAATCCGAAGTCGCCATCCCGCTGAAAGTCGGTGGCAGGGTCCTCGGCGTGATCGACATCCAATCCATGCAGGTACAAGCCTTCACACCGGATGACCTCTCCGTGCTGCAGTCATTGGCAGATCAGGTTGCCGTTGCAATTAATAACGCCACTCTTTACGATGAATCCCAGACACTCGTCAAGACCCTCAAGGAAGTGGATCAACTCAAGAGCCAGTTCCTGGCGAACATGAGTCACGAACTGCGCACACCTTTGAACTCCATCATCGGCTTCTCGCGCGTCATCCTGAAAGGCATTGACGGACCCATCACCGACATGCAGCAACAGGACCTGACCGCCATCTACAACTCCGGCCAACACCTGCTTGGCTTGATCAATGACATCCTCGACGTGTCACGCATCGAAGCCGGCAAGATGGAGCTCAATTTCGAGGAAGTGCATCTTGCCGAAATGGTGCATAGCGTATTCTCGACCGCAAAGGGTCTTGTCAAGGAAAAACCCATCAAACTGGTCGAACATGTGCCATCCGATATCCCCGCCGTGCGCGGCGACACAATGCGTGTCCGTCAGGTATTGCTTAACCTGATCTCCAACGCATCCAAGTTCACGGACGAAGGTTCGATCACCGTTGAAGCACGGGTGCAAAAGGCGCCGAATGGCAAACTCGAGGCGCTGGTCAATGTGACGGACACAGGTCCCGGCATCACCCCGGAAGGACAGGAAAAACTCTTCAAGGCATTCTCGCAAGTGGACGGCTCCGCCACGCGCAAGTCTGGCGGCACCGGCCTTGGTCTCTCGATCTGCGCCAATCTTGTGCAACTACATGGAGGACGCATCGGCGTTTCGAGTGCGGAGGGCCAGGGCTCCACGTTCTGGTTCACAATCCCGCTCTTCAACCAGCCTGCGGAGGAAGTCCCTGCAAATAAAAAGGTTGTCCTTGCAATTGACGACGATCCACAGGTGATCAGCCTGTATGAACGTTACCTTACACCGCAGGGATACCATGTGGTACCGCTCACGGAACCGGCAAAAGCTAAGGAACGCGTCAAGGAACTAAAACCATTCGCAGTCACCCTCGACATCATGATGCCAAACGTTGACGGATGGACGGTTCTTACGGAACTCAAATCTGATCCCGCCACGAGAGACATTCCCATCATCATCTGTTCCATCGTTGAACAGACCGACAAGGGTTTCAACCTCGGCGCGGCGGATTATCTCGTCAAGCCCATCCTCGAGGAAGATCTTGTCCACTCGCTGGACCGCCTGAACAAAAGCGGGAACATCAACGAAGTGCTGGTGATCGACGATGATCCCAATGACCTGCGCCTCATCGAAAAGATCCTGAACGAACACAGTAAATACAAAACCATCCTTGCTGAAGGTGGACGCAAAGGCTGGGAGATCATCATCACCAACCCGCCGGATGCGATCATCCTCGATATCTTCATGCCCGAAATGGACGGCTTCACAATTCTCGAGAAACTTCGTGACGAACCCTCCCTGCGCGACATACCCGTGGTGGTGGTCAGCGGTGGCGGTTTGACCAATGAACAACAGAAGCAACTCGCCGACTACGGGCAAAGGTTGATCACCAAAGGCTCGCTCAGGGAAGACGACCTGATCGCAAGTATCGAAAGTGCACTCAAACGCATCGGCAATTGAATAAGAACAAATCAACACCAAACAAGGAAATCAACAGAAGAATGTCCTTCGTAATACGTTGTCTCGATTGCGGTCAGGCTGCGCCGTTCACACCCAGTTCCATGCAATGTCCCAACTGTTCCAGCCAATGGCGTGAAGCGGAATACGACATGGCGGAGGTGGCCAAAACGTTTCCATCGAGACTTGGCAAGCGGGAGTTCGACCTGTGGCGCTATCAGGAACTCCTGCCCATCCACAACCTGAATCCCAGTTTGAGGCTTGGTGAGGGCGGAACACCCCTCATCAAAGCCGCCAATCTGGGCTTGATGCTTGGATTGAACAACCTGTACATCAAGGACGAACGACAGGGACCGACCTCCTCTTTCAAGGACAGGCAGGCCGCCCTGACGATTGCTGCGCTCAAGGAAGGAGGTGTGACGGAAATGGTCGCCGCCTCCACTGGGAATGTTGCCATTTCGCTTTCAGCCTACGCGGCCCGGGCCGGGATCAAGCTTTGGGCTTTCGTCACCAGCCTCGTTCCCGGGGTCAAGATGCGTGAGATCGCCCTGTACGGGAGTCAGGTTATAAAGATTACCGGATCCTATGACCAGGCAAAGATCATGGCGGCGGAATTCGCACGTCAACGCGGTTTATACCAGGACATGGGCGCACGCACGGTCACAGCCGTCGAAGCCATGAAAACGCTTGCCTTCGAGATCGCTGAACAATTGACCATCCAAAACGGCGCGCCCGCAGATTCGACGGAGGATCATCCCAAATGGCGCACGCCGGATTGGTACATACAGGCGATCAGTGGAGGCATGGGACCGCTTGGTGTGTACAAGGGCTTCCGCGAATTGAAGGCGCTCGGAATGATCGACCGTATCCCTGCCATTGCCCCCATTCAGGTGGAAGGCTGTGCCCCGATGGTGGAGAGTTGGAAGAAAGGTCTCGAAAAAGCCGAGCCGGTCCTGTCGCCAAAGACTCGCATCGAAACACTGGCAACCGGCGATCCGGGCCGAACCTATGTCATGTTGCGCAGGCAGGTCAATGAGACTGGCGGAGTCTTCGAAAGCGTATCTGACGAAGATTCCTTTCGTGCCATGCATGTGCTGGCAAAGATGGAAGGCATCTCCGCCGAGCCAGCCTCCGGCACGGCATTCGCAGGCCTCTTCAAACTGGTGCGCGCCGGGATCATCAAACCGGATGATGTGGTTGTAATCAACTGCACCGGGCATACACTCCCCGCAGAACTATATCTCTTCAGCGAAGGCTGGACGCGCGACATTGACCTGCGCAACAAACAGGCGGAAGCCGAAACCCCGCGGGAAGGGCTGCTATCGGCCCTCAACAATGTGACGCCGAGCCGCTTCTCGCGCGTGGCGGTTGTTGATGACACCTCCGAGGCACGTCGGCTCATCCGGCGTATTTTGCAATCGCAGGGCGATTTTGATATCTTTGAAGCCACAGATGGACGCGAAGCCATCGAAATGATCAGCAGGGAACTTCCCGACCTCGTCATCCTCGACCTGATGATGCCCGAAGTGGACGGGTTCGCTGTCATGGATGCACTCAGAAGCAATCCCGAGACCGCCAGCATTCCCGTCATTGTTACCACAGCGAAGGAGTTGACCGTGGAGGAGAAAAGCCGCCTGCAGGGACAGATCCAGTCGTTGATGCTCAAGGGTGACTTCCTGAACGATGAGTTCCTGGAAGAGGTCCGCTCGTTGATCAAATAGTTGATCAGCAATGGAATGGAGTTGCAAGTATCATACAAAACAACGACGGGCGCAATTATGCCCGTCGTCGCATTTATAATTCGGATACAAAGTTGACAGGAAATAAACGAAACCAGGGAATTAGTGCCGCGCTGATTTCAGCCTCATTGATCGGACTGGCGCCAGTGTTCGGCAAAGCCGCAATGGGACCGGGGCAATTTTCCCCGTTCGCGGTCGTTGCATTACGCACCGGCATGGCGGCGGCACTGCTTGTCTTGATCATGTTCCTCTTCAAACGGCAGTTCCTTTACATCTATCCGGCGGGGCTGTACGGATGCCTGATGGCAGGCGCGCTCAACGGGATTGGTTCGCTTTTTTACTACGTCGGTTTGAGCAAACTGAATGCCAGCGTGGCGCAAATGCTCTACGCGTTGTATCCATTCTTCGTGGCGTTCTGGCTTCAACTTGACGGCCAATCCCCCTCGAAGCTGACCGTGATCCGCATTGTCATTGCAGGTTTTTCAGCCTTCATGCTGACAAAGGTCGGGACCGGGGACATAGATATGCTGGGCGTGGCGTTCATGCTGATCTCTGCCGCGCTGTACGCCCTGCACCTGCCCGTGAACCAACGCGTGTTGTACGATGTACCCGCCCCCACTGTGACAGTGTACACACTACTGGCGATGAGCGCGATCGTGGTGCCCGCGTATTTCGTCGTCAACCCGCCCTGGCCCGAGGCAAATGCTCCGTGGCTGCCAGTGTTGGGCTTGACCGCTGTCACGTTCATTTCCAGGCTGATGCTTTTCCTGGGGGTAAAGAACATCGGCGGCATGCAGACCGCCCTGCTGGGGCTTGCCGAACTTCTCGTTGCGATCTTCTTTAGTTACCTGCTTCTCGGTGAAACACTGACCGGCTGGCAATGGGCGGGGACAGCCGGTTTGGGTGCAAGCCTGTTGCTGGTCTGGTTCGAGAAACCCGCCACACATCCGCTTCACGCCAAGGGACTTTTGAGCTGGCTCCAACCGCCCGAATTCCCCGCGGATTTTTACAAACATTAATTGCCTGACCGGGGCGAAGTGCACTACAATTACCCGATGGGTACGACGCCACTGTGACCTCCACTGATTTCACCTACACAGGCCAGCGCGACATCCCCGGCACAGGGTTGATGGACTATAAGGCAAGATTCCATTCGACTTATCTTACCCACACTCAATTACTATTCACGGTAGAACCTTTTCATGCGACTCACTGCCTTAGGCAGTGGTATTATTTGCTAATAAAAACCTCCGAGAAACGCACTCGGAGGCAATATTTCATCACAAACTCATCGCCTACTTCTCCTGCTCGTACAAATACCCCGTACCGCGCACGCTCACGATACATTCCGAAAGCGCAGGGAAGGTCTCCAGTTTATGCCGCAGGCGGCTCACCAGCGGGCGCAGGATCTCCGGCGCTTCTCTTTGGGAGGTGTCGTAGCCCTGCACCAGCAGGACCAGTTCGCGGTGTGTGAAGACGCGTCCGGGGTTTTCGATCAGCACGCGCAGTAAACGTCCCTCGGCGGGCGTCAGGTGGATGATGTTATCCTTCTTCTGAATCAGGCGGCGGGAAAGGTCAATATGCGTGCCGTCCTTCAGGGATAATTCGAACACCGCCTCCTCCACATCCACAGCAGTGGAACCGCTGTTACGCGCCTTCAAACGGGCATCACGGCGCGCCAATCCCTTTTTGACGCTGTTCACCACCTGTGAAGGCGCGGCGGGTTTGAGCAGGTAATCGTGCACGCGCAGGCGCAATGCCGAAATGGCAGATTCAGTCGTACCGAATGCCGTAAGCAGGATCACCTCCGTTTCGGGCGAGATCTGGTTGATCACCTGGATGACCTCCAGCCCGTCCATGCCGGGCATGCGCAGGTCAACGACCATCAGGTCAACAGGATGTGTGCGTACATGTTCGACCGCCGCCTGGCCGTTCGGCACGGAATTGACCGTATACCCCTCCAGCCGCAATATCTCGGAAAGCGACTGCCGGGCAACAGGTTCGTCATCTACAACAAGGATGTTTGGTTTCATTTTGCATCTCCCGATGGCAGGAATAAACGGAAGCAGGCGCCGTTTCCGGTGCCTTTCACAAGATCAAGCGTGCCTCCGTGCGCGGTGATGATATTGTAACTCACAGTCAGCCCCAAACCGGTACCGCCGTCCTTGGTGCTGAAAAAGGGTTCGAAAATATTATTACGCAGTTCTTCAGGAATGCCGGGACCTGAATCCTCGAATTGGATTTCCACGCCGTTCTCCAGGCCCCTGGCGCGGATCGAAAGACTGCCCCCGCCGGGCATTACATCGAAGGCGTTCAGGATCAGGTTGAAGAATATCTGCTGGATCTGGCTGTTCACGGCATGGACCGCAGGCAGAGATTCGGGAAGGTCGGTGAACACTTCGATATGCCTCTGCCCCATCTGTTGTGAGGTCAGGCTGAGCACATGCTCCAAAAGTTCCAGCACATCCACCCGCTCCATTTTTGTGGAACCGGGGCGGTAAAAATCGAGCATGCGGTGCATGGTCTTCATCAGGCGTTCCAGTTCGGTGCGCGCCAGTTCGAAATACTCCCTGCGCTTTTCCGCCGGAACATCCTCGCGCCCCGCAAGATGCAGGCAGTTCTGCACGGATTGCAAAGGATTATTCACTTCGTGCGCGATGGAAGCGGTCAGCCTGCCCGCCGCCGCCATCTTTTCGGAACGCAGCAATGCCTGCTGTGACTCCTCCACTTTGCGGACGTAGGCGCGCAGGTCGGCATACAAACGCGCGTTCTCCAATGCCACGAGGGATTGATTCGCTAGGATATGGAACAACTCAAGGTCAGTCCCGCGGAAGGGAGTCACACCCGCATCGCGCGCCGCAAACAGGATGACGCGCAGGTTCGAGCGCGTGATCGGGATCAGGATCGCCGCGCCAAGTTTGAGGTCTGAAAGAAGCGATTGCGCATCCTCCTCCCCCGGTCCTGTCGCGTTGACAACGATCGGATTCCCGTCTGCATCCACGCGGCTTAAGAGATGGGTTGCAAAACCGGCTTCATCCACAGGAAGAATGTTCCCGCGTTTCGCAAGGGGCGAAAACTTCCCAGCCTCGATCTGATAATACGCGGCGTTTGTGCATTGCAGATGCTCGCAGATCGTATCCACGATCAGGTCATACAGCTTTTTCGTATCGGTCTCGGAAAATAATTTCTCGGTCGCATCGAACAGCGGGCGCAACGCCTGCGCACGTGCTGTCTCGCGCTTGCGTCGGTTATCGGTCAGCGCCTGCTCCGCCGCAGAGACAAGTTCATCACCGCGCTCGAACGGCTTGAGCAACAAACCATCCACACCCTGGCGCAGCGCGCGGATGGCGGTTTCAACGGTGCCGAAGCCGGTCATCACCAGCACGGCAATATCAGGTTGTGAACGTTTGGCGCGCGAGATAACATCGAAGCCGTCCACTTCGGGCATGCGAATGTCAACCAGCAACAGGTCAACCCGGTTGCGCCCGAGGTATTCGATTGCCGCACGCGGGTTGGTTTCTGACAGGACGTCGTACCCGGCGCGTTTCAACACGCGGTTGCAAAGAAGCGCAATGCCGGGTTCGTCGTCTACAACAAGAACGGATGCTGATTCCATCAAAAATACCCCTACACCTTCGGAAGCCATACTGTAAATGTGGAACCAAACCCGGGCCGGCTGACCAGTTCGATCTCCCCGCCGTGATTGGAGACAATTCCATATGTGACCGAAAGGCCCAGCCCTGTCCCGCCGCGGTCCGCTTTGGTGGTGAAGAAAGGCTCAAAGATACGCGTCTGGTCTTCAGGCTGTATTCCCACACCGCTATCGCGCACAGAGACCATCACTCCCTCCCGTCCAACTTTTTGAAATGCGGCGGTCCTGATCTCCATTTGACCCCCGCCGGGCATGGCTTGCAGTGCATTATGCACAAGATTGAGCAAAACCTGTTTCATCTGATTCTCGTCCATTGACACCCAGGGCAAATCCTCCTGCAAATGCAACTGCAATTCTACACCGTTTGTATGGATCAGGTGGCGGGTCAATGTGACAACATCCGCCACCACTCCATTCAGGGAGGTATTCGCGCGTGCGCTCTCGCTCTGCCGCGCAAAATCAAGCAGCCTGCGGACGACATCCCGCGCGCGCCGCGATTCGCGAATGACAAGATCGAGGTCGGCGCGTGAGGGCGATCCCTCCGGCAGATCATCCATCACCAGTTCGGCAAACCCGGTTACGGATGTCAATGGGTTGTTCAATTCATGGGCAATGCCCGCCGCCATCTCACCCACCGCCGCGAGTTTGGCGGCTTGCACGAGACGGTTCTCCGCAAGTCTCTGCGCCTCCATGCGCGCGTTCAATTCCATCTCGGTCTCGCGCAACTGGTAGATCATTTCCTGTAATCGCTGGTACTGGTCTGCGCTGGTGATGACGGTGGCAAGGATACCCGCCAGTGATTCGAGCGCGATGAAATCGTTATGTGTGAAGGCATTGCGCGAACTGCTTTCAACGTCTATGATGCCGAGTGTTTTGGTCGCATCACGGATGGCAACACACATCTCCGAACCTGCCTGCCAGCCCCTGACCGGAACATACCGGTCATCCTGGAGCACATCGTTCACCAGGACCCCCTGGCCGGTTTCAAACACATGGCCGGTGATGCCTCCGATCAACGGGTATTCAATGGATTTCATGGCGCGTTTGACAACGTTCTGGCTCGCACCGCCAAAGCCGCCAATCGTCAGTTTGCCGCTGTCATCGGCAATAAAGACCGCCGCAAGTTCGTAGGAGAAGTAACGCGCCAGCAGGTCGGCTGTCAGTTCCGCCACTTCATGCCGGTCCGTAAGGCCGACAACCTGCTGCACCACCTCATGGATGACGCCCAAATTGCGTGCCCTGCCTTCCGCCTCCTCACGCAGGCGTGTATAGTCCGCCAGACTCGCCAGATGGCTCGCAATGACAATAATCAGGCTTTCATCGTAGGAAGTGAAGGCATTGGCACGTTTGCTTTCCACGCTCAACATCCCAATGGGCTGACCGCGAAAACGCAGCGGCACATACACTCCCGAGGCGGCGCCGTTGTACAGGGGCAATGAATACGTGGAATCCAGATCACTCAAACGGACTCTTGCATCACTGCCCAGCAAACGGGAGATTGGATGTCCCTCGGCGCTGCGAAGCATCGAGACCAGATTACCACCGTTCATGCGATACTCCTGCAAGACATGGTCGTCGAATGAGAGAAGATTCAACACGATCAATTCAGTGCCGAACGCACGGGACAGCAATGCGAACATACGCCGGGCGATCTGGTCAAGATTGCGTCCGGTCGAAACAGTCAACGCGAAATCGTTCAGCATGGCGAGGCGGCGTAAATGCCCGGCCATTTCTGCAAATGTGATCAAGGTTTCAAGCGCGGGGGCGATCTGTGTGGCAAGGTCAACCAGGCGGTTCCATTCCTCGCCCTGGAAGGCCGAGGAGCGCCACAATCCCACCGCGCCGATCAACCGCTGACCGATAACCAGTGGGACGCAGATCCAGGCTTTGGTGTTCGATTTCAAGCCCTTGTGCGGTATTTGCGGCCACAATGGGTCGCCGCGATTGACGACCATGGGCGTCAGGTTTCGGTTCATGCGGCGGAGCAGGGTATGAGAATCAATCGAAAGGATGAGGTCCGCGCAGGAGGGCGCATCCCATTGGGCGCGAATTTCGAGCGAGTCGCCGCGTCGGATGGCGAACCAGCCTCCCTGTACGAAAACGAGGCGGATGAAGGCGCTCAATGCGCGATCCGATGCGCGCGGCAGATCATAGGGACTCTCAGAGTCAAGGTCGGGCATCAACAAGGATGCCGCCACCGACAAGGCGGGCGAAGTATCAGGCGCCGGTGATTCAACATTCATGCCGGCCACCGTCAAACGCCAGATGCGCTGTGCGGTGTTGCTTAATTGTCCCGCACCCACCACCACTGCGCGGGACAATCCATGCAATGGAAATGCATATAATCTTTCAGCCTGCATGGTATTGGACTTCAGCAGGGATACAGAACGGCTTTGTCCACCGCTCAACGCGCCGCACAGCCATGAATCCACTTCGTTTTTTCCAAGAAATTTAACGAGCGCAGTTTGGGATTTTTTCCCCAATTTGTAGTGGGTCACCACGCGCCATTTTCCCGCCTCCCGTTCGACCAACGCCGACCACGCCGCGTCAGTCAACTGGCTGGCTTCCTTAAGCTGATATTCAATCGTAGTCGTGTCAACCATCCATGCAATTATACACTGCGAGGCATCCTGGGCGACGATGGTAGAATCAATATATGATTGACCTTATCGTTATCGGCGGCGGGCTGGCCGGGAGCGAAGCCGCATGGCAGGCCGCGCAACGCGGGCTCAAAGTTCGACTCTTCGAAATGCGCCCAACCGTGCAGACGGGAGCACATCAGACTCTCGACCTGGCTGAACTCGTTTGTTCGAATTCCCTCGGGTCGAACCTCCCTGACCGCGCTTCGGGACTACTCAAGGATGAAGCGCGTATGCTTGGCTCGATGTTGCTTGAATGTGCGGAGGAGGCCGCCCTGCCTGCGGGCGGCGCGCTCGCAGTCGACCGTGAACTCTTTGCACGCAAGGTAACGGAGCGAATCCAGAATCATCCCAATATCAATATCATTCGCGAAGAGGTCAAAGAGATACCAGACTCACCTGTCGTTATCGCGAGCGGACCACTGACCTCCCCCGCCCTGTCACAGTCCATTGCGACGTTGAGCAGTGGGGAACATCTCTTTTTCTTCGATGCCATCGCGCCTGTCATCCATGCAGATTCGATCAACATGGAGATCGCTTTTCGTGCATCCCGCTATGGGGCCGGGGAGCAGGACGCAGGTGACTATATCAACTGTCCATTTACGAAGGAGGAATATTATGCCTTCGTGGATGCACTTCTCCATGCGGAGCGCATCGAGCTGCGTTCGTTCGAGGATGCGATCAAAAGCGGAGTGAAGGCCGGGCATTTTTTTGAGGGATGCCTCCCCGTTGAGATCATTGCCGGGCGCGGACTCGATTCCCTCGCGTTCGGTCCCATGCGCCCGGTGGGGTTGAGAGACCCGCGTACCGGGAAACGTCCGCACGCGGTTGTGCAATTGCGGCAGGATAATCTCGCGGGCAGTCTGTATAACCTTGTCGGTTTCCAGACCAATCTGAAATTTCCTGAACAAAAGCGCGTGCTTCGCATGATCCCTGGGCTGGAGAATGCCGAGTTTCTTCGCTATGGACAGATGCACCGCAACACATTCATTGCATCCCCGAAACTTTTGCGATCCACGCTGCAATCAAATCAACGCGATGATCTTTTCTTCGCCGGTCAGATCACCGGCGTGGAGGGATATATGGGCAACATTGCCACCGGCTTGCTGGCGGGGATCAACGCAGCGCGTTCGCATCATCACGAGGGGCCGGTCATACTCCCACAAACGACGATGCTGGGCGCCTTGTGTCATTACGTCACGCACGCTGATCTAAAGGACTTCCAACCCATGAAGGCAAACTTTGGGATTCTTCCACCGCTCGACAGCAAGGTCAACAAACGCGAACGCGGCAAGGCATACGCTGAACGCGCGCTGAAGGATCTTCTGGAATATAAAAGCCTGCTCGTGCAAGCTCCATTGCCCAATTACTCAACTCCATAAAATGAAAAACAAATCCATCACAATTTATTTAACTTTCATCGGGCTCCTGCTCGTCATTGTGACCGGCTGGTATGTCCTTGCGTTTCGGACCCAGCCGACAACGGATACCATCCGATTTGATGGTCAACGCGCTTATGCAGACGTCGTGACCCAGGTCGCTTTCGGGCCGCGAATCCCCGGGTCGGATGGGCATGCCAAAATCCAGGAATGGATGCGGGCGGAACTCGAGTCCGCAGGCTGGCAGGTGGAAGTCCAGGAATCTGAAGCGATGGGGCATCCCATTCAAAATATCGTGGCGAAGAGAGGGAACGAGAGTCCGCAGATCATCCTTGGCGCGCATTACGATTCGCGTATGTTCGCGGACAACGACCCCGACCCGGTAAACCATTCCATGCCCGTGCCGGGGGCGAATGATGGCGCTTCGGGCGTGGCTGTGCTGCTGGAGCTTGCGCGCGTGTTGCCGGAAGATACAGTTCCTGTCTGGCTGGTTTTCTTCGATGCCGAGGACAATGGGCGCATCCCCGAGTGGGACTGGATACTGGGCTCAAGGGCGTTTGTAGAATCGATGCCGGCGCCACCTGGGAAAATGATCCTGCTTGACATGGTCGGCGATAGCGATCTGCGCATTCCGATGGAGGGTCACTCGGATCCTGGACTTCGCCTCTCCATCTGGGAAACAGCTGCGCGGTTGGGACATGACGATGTCTTTGTGCCGGAGCTGGGTGTCGCCATCCTTGACGATCACGTTCCCTTTCTCGAAGTCGGCATCCCTGCGGCGAATA
>DATIUT010000033.1:0-6287 GCA_035466615.1 Anaerolineales bacterium
TCACCATTACCACACCGGACGGGATTACCTACACATTATCCATCCCTGCCGGGGCGCTGGATGATGTGACCACCATCTCACTTATTCCGATCCAGAGTATTGACGGTTTGCCCTTCAGCGGTGGGTTGCTGGGAGCGGTCAGAATCGAGCCGGAGGGGATATTCTTTGACCTCCCCGCCACATTGACGATTACACGGGCGGATGGCGCGCCCATCCCCCCTGACATGCTCAACTTGACATTCACATTTGAAGGACCGGGGCTGGAATTCCACCTGCACCCCTTTACGCCGGAGGATGCATATGCCCTTGCTCCAGGCGCGCCCCACTTGGCCAGCCTTGCCGCAAAACCCCGGCTCTCCGGATCGGATGGCGGAATATCGGTGTCTAATGCGCAATCTTATGGCGCGGCTGCCGGTACCCAGCAGGAAGCACGCGCGGTCATGGAAAACCACCCTCCAACCGATTCGGATTCCAACATATCCAATATTGTGGCGTATGCGCAGCAAGCCGAAGAGGAAGACCTTGCACCATTGCCTACGCGCGCCCAAATGGCGCAAGCCACCCTGGCGCAAGTCGGGGAGGTAAATTGGAGCGACCTGAAGAAGACTTTGAACAAACTCGAAAATCTTCAAAAGATCAAAGACCCGAAAATACAGGACATGATCGAGAAGATTTGGGATGCGCTGCTGGAGCGGCTTAACAAGATGCTTCAGCACAACAAGGACGAATGTCTTACCAGGGATGACTTCGATGCACATGCCATCGTTTCGAGCATGAACAATGCCAAGAAAGGTTCTTTCTTGGCGCAAATGGCGAATCGCTTCAAGCAGAAATTTGGCGATTCGACCCTGAAACAGGTGGAAGAGAATGCCAAGAGCTGTATCTTGAATTTAGTGGTTGATTCCAAAATCACAGCAGATACCCCTCCGGTTAAATTCATCGTCCATGTTCAAGGGACGATCATGAACTTGAAATTCAATTTCAAGAAAGGCAAGACGTTCCTCAGCGGCGAGGGCGTTGTCCAGTATGAACCCATTCAAGTCATCCCAAACGGCAACACGCCGCGCTCCTATTGCGACCCCTGGGTCCCCTTAAATGAGATTTCTGCCACCCTAAAAGTTCTGCGCCTGGAGCCGATCTTTTATCCACGCACCGCAGATTCCGAGGGTGGGGCGTTGACGGATTTCAAATTATCATTCCTCGTGACTGACAACGGAAGACCCAAGTTTAAAGTAACCTGCACAGATATCGACACGGACGGAAAGAAGACCGTATCAACCCATACAGCTCCCCTGAATTACGGTAAAGGTTCCATTTGGGGCGGAGTCTTCTCCGCGACACACATGAACGAACTTGTTGGAACCAGAGCCATTTTCGGTTGGGATATTCTCTATGATAAATCCTTGCCCAGAAAATCAGCAGCAACTGACCGTAGCAACCACCCCATTTATGCCAAATATGTTATCGATTCCCCTAATCTCTCGCCCGGTTACGGGACATGGTCGGAAACGACGAAATTCTTGTTGACGAACAGCCAGTAGCCCTGTTTCACTGTTCTGCGTCCTGCAACTTGCCCCTCAAGTCATTTGAGGGGCAAGGTTTTTGTTCCGTTTTCAATCTTTGGCAGGTATTTTGCTCATCGCATATTCCGCCAGCGCGGCGATCATCAGCGACGGGTTCGTGATCCTTGTGATAAGGAATGCAACCGTTGCTCAATACCATATGGGGCCCTGAAAAAACCCAAAAAACGAGTATATTTGGACATCACCAAAGGAAACCGAAGTATGAATGCCAAAACAATTCAGCGTTTGTTTGTATCAGTTATTGTTTTTTCTCTCTCATGCAATTTTGCAACCGGATTGGTTGGCGGGGGCGACCCGGCTAATTTCACTGCTGTATTGACATCCCCGGATGTTGTGATGCTCACCTGGGATGCCGTTGAAGGAGCGACTGGATACATCTTGGAATTGAGCATTGATAAGGGTGACTCTTTTACAATCGTCGCACTTCCGCCAGAGCGTACAAGTTACGAGGATCTGACCGCGCCTGAAAAAGGCGATTTGACTTATCAGGTGCAGGCTGTTACAGAATCAGGCCCCGCGGGTAAAAGTCAGGTCAGCATCGAGACCGGCGAGCGTCAGCCAAATCCATTAACGGTAACGCCCGAGTATGACGAGAAGAATGCCACAACAACCGTGATAGGCGCTCAGGGTGGAACGGCGTCTTTGATCGACTCAAAAGGCGTGGAATTCACATTGAGTATCCCCGAAGGCGCGTTGTCCGCTGACACGGAAATCCGCATGACGGCCGTCACGGCGGTCCAGGATTGGCCGCTGGATGGCAATCAACTGGGCGCTGTCCGTTTGGAGCCGGAGGGGCTTGTTTTGAATGACGCGGCTATTCTGACGATAGCAATCCCTGTTGAAATCGATCCCAACCTCTCGATTGTTGGATTCGAATTTCAGGTGGATGGTCAGGAGTTTCACCTGCAGCGCTCGGAGGAAGAAAATGGCTTGACGGATATATTACCATCCACGGGCGCTCATCTGGCCAGCCTGTCATTTCAGCAGCCCAAACGCCGTATTGTTTTGCCGGTAATGGAGCTTAAGGTAAATGGAGTTGGGCAAGCAACGGGTGAGAATGCAGCAAATATCGTCAAAGATAATGCCCCGTCAGATTCCGGCGCGGCATTGGAACAAAAGCAGGCTGCAGAAAATGCTGTCGACGGCGAGTTAACTCCGCTGAAGGGATTCTCTGACCCCGTCTTGGAGCAGTCATACCAAATTGGCAAAGCAATTGGTAATGCCGAAAATTGCAAGGAATTGAATAGCCAGATTGTCTCGTTTCAGAAATGGAGATTTACAAGCTCGTACCAAGGTATGAGTGATGACAAAAAGAGGGATTACACAAAACATATTTGGGATGAACTTACTGACAAGGTTAAGGAGATTCTTGAAAAGGCGGCTACAGAGTGTGAGAAATCCGGCCAACCGGGCGGATCCGCCACTACCGATTCACCCTGCGCGAAAGCTCTCTTGGAAAAAATCACCAATCCTCCATCCGGCACCGTATCCGATTTCAATTTGGAACTCAAAAATAAGTTGGGGAACAAACTCAGCGATAAGGAACTTCAGGATATCAAGGATAAACTTGAGAAGTGCAAAATAAAGGTTTACACTGTCTCCGGTACAAGCGGTCCGGTTACTTTCGATGGAGTAGTCTGCATCGATAAGCCGTTTGAGCTCGCGGAAACGTTTGCAACAGGTGATGGGATGGTATCGTTCGCACCCACCAGCCCCATGAGCGGCGTTGTGAGCGATACCTCGAATTCGGGGGGATGTGAGCAATCCGGTATTGGGAATTATGTGATTACTTTGGACGAAAAAGGCGTGGGAACATTAAAATGGACCATAACCATGGGGGCCGAATGCCCACCCTATACTGTAACCAAACCTTTTAGCTTTGAACTGCCTCTTCAACCTGCCCCCGGTCTTTCTTGTCCCTAATTAGCGCTAATATCTACGTTTAAATATGAATGGCCGCGATAAATCGCGGCCATTCATATTCACTACTTGGCGGGTATCCTACTCATCGCATATTCCGCCAGCGCGGTGATGGTCAATGACGGATTCACCCCGGGATTCGCCGGCATGATCGAACCGTCAATGATGTACAAGCCTTCATAATTATGAACTTCAAAATTCTCGTTCACAACGCCATCCTCGGAGTTTTGTCCCATCGGTGCGCCGCCGAGGATGTGGGCGGTCGTTGGCAGACCCAACAGGTTTTCGCCGACCGAACCGAGCGGCACACCATTCGTCCTTTTTGCGAAGTTGCGCGTGATCTCGTGCGAGCCTTCCACCTGTGCGTTGATCAGATACCCGGGTTCCTCGTCTGCCACCATGCCCGTGCGGAAGAGCGTGAACAAACTGCGTCCGATACGAAAGCGCATACGGTTGTCCGCGTGTTGCATGACGAGCAGGATCGTCACATTGTGCGCCCAGCCGGGCAGGATCAATGCCTTGGCAAAATCAATGGGATGCGTGAGCGACCACCACAGGAACCGCAAAATGCGGACCGGTACATTCACGTCCCTGGCGATCAACGGCGCGGCAAGGAATCGCATCAGTGACGATCCATCGGGGTAACGGACCGGCTCGACGCGCGTCATCTCATCGTGATTGTAGATGGATGAAATGGACACACCCTCCGAATAATTGATATCGGACTTGCGAGCCACGCTTCCCAACAGACCCTCCGAGTTGGTCCTGACCATTGTGCCGAGCCTCCCCGACAACTTGGGCAACGACTTTTTCACGTCGCGCAGACTCAACAACAGTCTCATGGTTCCCATCACGCCTGCCGAGAAGATGACGTTCCTCGCGTACACTTTCGTTTGCGGTTTGATGGGAGATGTCGAGGGACGATAGGTTATTTCGTAACGGGCGTCAGTTGTCGGGGCGGTAAGCGGCTTGACATCCACAACTTCAACTTCGGATTTAATGTCCGCTCCATTCTTCTCCGCAAAGTACAGATAATTTTTAGGGAGCGTGTTCTTGGCGTTGTGACGACATCCGACCATGCATCCGCCGCAGTGACGACAGCCCGCGCGCGCGGGTCCCTCGCCGCCGAAAAATGGATCAGCGACAGCCACTCCCGCCTCCCCGAAAAATGCACCGACATCCGTGGCGCGGAAGGTTTTTCCCATGCCGCGCTCCTCGGCAATCTGCTTGAGGACAAGGTCGGCCTGCCACAATTTGGGGTTGCGCGCCGCGCCGAGCATGCGCTTCGCCGTCTCGTAATGCGGACGCAAAACCTCGCCCCATTTCATCGGCTGGTTCCACGCGGGCGTCGCGAACGTTTCATCAGTTGGGACTTCGAGCACGTTTGCGTACCCCAAACTCCCACCGCCGACTCCCGCTCCGTGCAGGACCATCACGCCCTTGAGAATGCTGATCTGCATGATGCCATGCGCTCGCAACGCAGGCAGCCAGAGATACTTCCAGAACTGCCAGTTGGATTTGGCGAAATCCTTGTCTTCGAATCGTTTGCCTTTTTCAAGGACGAGGACAGAATACCCTTTTTCGGTGAGACGCATTGCCGAAACACTTCCCCCGAACCCCGAACCAATGATCGCATAATCATATGTTTGTTGCATCAGCTCTTCCCTCCGCGGCGAGTTGAGTTGATTATAAGCGGTCAGTGTTCAACAGTCAGCAGTTGGCTATTGGCTTTTAGCTAAAAGCCAATAGCCAATGACTAATCGCTGATAGCTACTCCCTCCGTCCCTTCGTCACGATCCGAATCGGCGTCCCCAAAAAACCATACTCCGCACGGATCTGATTCTCCAGATAACGCAAATATGTAAAGTGCATCAGCTTCGGTTGATTGACATAGATCATGAACGTCGGCGGGTCAGAGCGGACTTGTGTGCCGTAGTACATCTTTAATTGCTGTCCCGCGTGTGACGGGTGTGGATGCGCGTCCTGCGCCTTGTGGATCACTTCGTTGATCTTGGATGTGGTCAATCGCGCGAGGCGTTCCTCCTGCACGCGCAATGCCATCGGCAGGACCGTGTCCACGCGTTGACCGGTCCTGGCAGAGATGAACAACAGCGGCACATAATCCATGAAGTTCAGATCGCGGCGTATCGTTTTTGTGAATTCTTCCATCGAATATGAATCTTTTTCGACTGCATCCCATTTGTTGACAATCACCACACACGACTTCCATTGTTCAAGGATAAAGCCTGCGATATGCGCATCCTGTGACGTGATGCCCGTCGTCGCGTCGATCATCAGCAGGGCAACGTCCGCCCGCTCGATGGCTTTGAACGAACGCAATACGCTGAACTGCTCCACGCCGGGTTCGATCTTGCCGCGCCGGCGGATGCCAGCCGTGTCGATCAACGTCACTTCCAGACCGTTTACTTCGATCTTTGTGTCGGTCGCGTCGCGCGTCGTGCCGGGGATCGGGCTGACGATGGCGCGCTCCTCACCGACCAATTTATTCAACAAACTGGATTTGCCCGCGTTTGGCTTGCCCACCAACGCGATCTTGATGCTCTCGTCTTCCTCTTCTTCAGCCTGTTCAGGGAAGGATGCCACCAACATGTCCAATAGATCGCCAGTGCTTGTTCCGTGTACGGCTGAAATGGCGATTGGATCACCCAGCCCCAACTCATAGAATTCAGTTGCCGCGTTCCGTCGCTCTTCATTTTCGCATTTATTGACCACGACAAAGATCGGAGGCCAGAACGTCCCATCCTCCAGCTTTTTCTGAGACCG
>DATIUT010000034.1:0-2473 GCA_035466615.1 Anaerolineales bacterium
AATGGGACCGCTTCGAATCGGGTGTATTGCGCGGCAGGACAATCGGTCTGCTTGGAGTGGGTTCAATCGGAGCGCACTTGGCAGGAACAGCAAAGCATTTCGGGATGAAGGTATGGGGGTACACAAAATCAAGTGAGACCAGTAAACAAGTGAACAAATATTTTCACAGGAATGAATTGTTGAATTTCGCTAAGGGTCTCGATTACCTTGTTGTGGTGCTCCCAAAAACTGATGACACGAACAACATTGTAAACACAGAAATGCTCAACGCCCTGCCGCCTCATGCAGTCATTATTAATGTCGGGCGCGGCAACGCAGTGGATGGATCTGCCCTGGTGGACGCGTTGCACAATAATCAAATCGCCGCTGCAGTGTTGGATGTGACAGACCCTGAACCATTGCCGGATGAACATCCCTTTTGGGTAACGCCTAATTTGTTGTTGACGTTTCACACGTCCGCGATCAGTTACCCTGAAGATATGGCAAAGTTATTTATCGAGAATTATCTTCTTTATATCGCAGGCAAACCGTTGAAGTATCAGGTCGATTTTGTAAGAGGTTATTAATAATGTCCCCCACCCTACACGACATCCAACAAGCCGCGGAACGCATCAAGCCGTACGCACATTGCACACCTGTCTTCACGAACGAAAGTCTCAATGAACATGTCGGCGTACAGATTTATCTCAAATGCGAAAATATGCAAAAGGTTGGCGCGTTCAAATTTCGTGGAGCATGCAACGCAGTTTATGCGTTGAGCGATGACGAAGCGAAGCGAGGCGTCTGCACCCATTCATCGGGAAATCACGCGCAAGCCTTGGCGCTCGCGGGACGTATGAGAGGCATACCGGCGTATATCGTCATGCCAAACAATGCACCGTCCGTGAAGAAGAATGCCGTCGCTGGCTATGGAGGTCAAATCACGTTTTGTGAGCCAACGCTCGAAGCAAGGGAAAGCACGATGGAGAGAATCAGGTTTGATACGGGAGCGACCGTTGTTCATCCCTATGACAACGAACGCGTCATTGCCGGGCAGGGAACTGCCACTCTCGAACTGCTTGATTCCATCCCAGATCTTGACGTCGTCATCGCCCCCGTCGGCGGTGGAGGACTCTTGAGCGGTACATCCATCGCGGCAAAAGGACTCAAGCCAAACATCCGTGTCATCGCCGCAGAACCCGAAATGGCAGATGACGCCTATCGCTCAATGAAAGAGGGCAGGATCATTCCATCGGTAAATCCAAAAACTATCGCCGATGGCTTATTGACATCTCTCGGCAAATTGACTTTTCCCATCATCCAGCAAAACGTCGAGCAGATCGTCACTGTCAGCGAACAGGGAATCACGGACTCTATGAAATTCGTCTGGGAACGCGCCAAGATCGTGATTGAGCCGTCTGCGGCAGTTGCAGTCGCAGTGTTGTGGGAAAGGAAAATTGATTTATCCGGCTTGAAAGTTGGAGTAATTTTGAGCGGCGGGAACGTTGACCTAAACAAACTCCCCTGGCAATAATTGACTGAACCGCAAAGCTCGCCAAGAGTGCGAAGATTATAAGTTTCTCTTTGCACACTTCACGTACTTGGTGGTTCAAAAGGTTTTCACATGCTTATCCTCTCCCACAAAGAAGTAGAACAACTCCTCGACCCACATGAACTTCTCACTGTTCTTGAAGAGGGATTCAAAGCACTGAGCTCAGGTCAGCTCAGTGCTCCGCCGCGCAACCAGGCCATCGCTCCAAAAGGTATCCTCGTCGGCATGCCCGCCTACATGCCCGAACACCACATGTCTGTCAAACTTGTCACCGTTTTTCACGAAAACCATAACCTCAACATCCCCGCCCATCAAGCCACCATCACCCTCTTCGACTCCGAGACAGGCACACCCATTGCCTTCATGGACGGGGAATATATCACCGCCATGCGCACCGCCGCAGGCGCAATCCTCTCCGCCAAATATTTCGCGCGCAAAGACAGCAAATCGCTCGCGATCATCGGCGCGGGAGTTCTAGGTCACGCACATATTAAGATGATCGGAGCCCTGGCCGGCATCGAGAAAATTTGGATCGCTTCGAAAAACATTTCTCACGCTCAAGCCTTAGCCACCCACGACTCACGCGCCCGGTCAGTTGATTCCATTCAACAAGCAGTTTCTCAATCTGATATTGTTTGCCTGTGCACATCCTCAGCCGAACCTGTCGTTCAAAAAGAATGGATAAAAGATGGGACACATATTTCGTCCGTCGGGTATCGTCCGCCTGGGGGAGAATTGCCGCGTGATTTGATTGAAGCAAGCCATATCTTTGTGGAATCAAAGGCGGCATTCAATGCGCCACCTGTTGGGTGCTCTGAACTGCAAGGGTTGAATCCCGATTCGGGAACAGAACTTGGTGAAATTTTGTCGAATCAAAAAGAGGGAAGAAGAAGCGAATCAGAGGTGACGATTTACAAATCCATGGGACATGCCATGGAGGAC
>DATIUT010000035.1:0-5513 GCA_035466615.1 Anaerolineales bacterium
CTTCTCACGCACTAAAGCGTTACCGCCGACGGCTACTACTGCAACTTTATGTTTTTCAATCATTGAGATTCTCCTAAGATTCGATGTCATTACAAGGGCAATGACTTTAATATTTTCCGATTGAAATAATTGCCTGCTCAAAACATTCCAGCGGCGCGCGCGTGATGCCCGCACCGACCTGCCCCACACCCGCATCTTTGTGCGCAATGCCAGTATTGATGACCGGCGCGATGCCAGTGTCAATCACCTTTCGAACATCGATACCTGCCGGAGCAGCATCGAAGTTCAACGGCGGCAAAGTGAAGCCGCCATTAACTCCCATGGTGATGTGGAACATCTCGCGTGTGTACGCGATCGCATCCTGCGGCGTGCCGCCCACAAATTGCACGATCGCGGGCGCAGCGCCCATGGCGAACCCGCCGATGCCAGCCGTTTCGGTGATGGCGCTGTCGCCAAGGTCAGGCGCGGCGTCGATTTGGGAATAGCCAGGGAAGAAGAGTCCATCCACCATCGGGGCGGGAGCTGTGAACCAAGCATCCCCGCTACCACTGACCCGAATCCCAAAGTCCACACCATTGCGCGCCATGGCAGTGACCAGCGTGCTATGCTCCACCCCGTGGGCCGCATCGAGCATGGACTTGCAGCATGCCATCGAAATATTCAAAAAGAAATGGTCGTTGCCAGCCACAAACTCGAGTACCCGTGACATATCACTTTGCGGCAGGTCCATTTTGAGTAATGCAGGAGTGAGACGCTTGAACAACAGCGATGAAGCCGCGGCATTCCGATTGTGACACTCGTCGCCCATGTGCAAGGCTTGCGCGATGATGGGACGCAATTCGATTCCGCCCAATTGCTTAACCGCCGAGTTCATGGCAGGACCCAGCACGGCCGCCATCCACTTGAGCCGCTCCAACACTGAGTCGTCGTTTGCGCCAAAACGCAAGACCTTGCCCAAGCCTTCGTTCAAGTTGCTGAACGACATATTGCCGCGGTCTTGATTCCTCACAATCCAGACCGGCATCGAAGGGCTGATGACGCCGGACATCGGTCCGACTGCGCCGTAATGATGGCAGGGCGCAAATTTGATTTCTCCGCTGCCTGCGAGTTTCCGCGCGGTCTCGTGATTTTCTGCCCAGCCCTCAAAGAGAATCGCTCCGATGACCGCCCCTTGCATCGGTCCGCACATGCGACTCCATTCGATGGGCGGACCCGCATGCAGCAGCGTCCGTTCGCCCAAATTCGGAATGGCGTTGCGCGCCGAATCAACACCCACCAAGACCGGCTGCGCGGATAAGAACCGTTCATGCGCCGTACGGTTTGCGGCTTCGACCTTGGGATCGTTGATCAGCACCGCCAGACTCATACCCGCCTCCCGGTTTCCTGAAGCGGGCGGGCGCCAATCCAACTGCAAAGATTTCCCCCCCGTCTGCTGGATCGCATCCGCAAAAGAGGCCAGACCGACGTTAATGACTTGTAAATCCTGTTCGAATAATTTGTTGACCATTGTTCCTCATGTAGGGACGGCGCCCTGCCGCCTGGGGCGGGGAGACCCCTGCCTCTCGTTACGATACGATCGCAGCCGCAAGGCGCGCGGCTTGCGCGTTGCTGTCCGTCAAAATTACGCCTGCATCGCGCAGTCGCGACTCCTGCCGCGATAAACTCTGCGGATCGAGTTCCGTTCCGCACACCGAACCGACGAAGACCACGCTGCGTTTCGCTTTGCCTGCGATCTTTTGCGCCTGCTGGATCGCGGGAATCAGTTCGCCGGCGGGATCCATATTTGAACCGTGACCAAGCACGATGTCTAGCAGGATCACCGCCGTTTCAGGGTCCTTCGCTTCCTGCACAATTCGTTCATTTCGCAAACGGAAATCGATCATCGGGTGCGGGCGTCCCTGCGTAAAGAGGTCGTCGCCGAGATCGATCACGGTATGTTCAAGCGATTTCCAAACGTCGAGAATCTTCTCCTCTTTCCTGATGGGCGTATTGGAATACACCTTCCCCAACGCTTCGCTCAACAAGAGGACGGTCTCATAACAAAAAGTCCCGCCACTGAACAAACCGCGGATGTATTTCTGCCCCTTCTTCAATTTTTTCTGCGCAGATTTCACCATTGACTTGTATTTGGCAGGCAGAGCATTGGAGAATTTTTTAACCGCTTTGCCCTTCGACAATAAAACCGAAGCTGCCGCCGCATCTTCCAACGTCCGCACGCCGGTGATATTCCCGCTCGTAATGGATTTCGGGTCCGCGCCGATGAATTCGACCACCACAGGTTTGCCGCTTTGTGAGGCTTTCTCAAGTACCTTCTTCATGACATCGGGTGAAGGTGGTTTGGAAACCAGCAAAATTACTTTCGTCGCTTTATCTTTCGCAAGCGCATCGATGCCCTGCAACATCGTGATGCCGCCGACCTCGCTTTTCAAGTCATGCCCGCCGGTGCCGATGGCTTGTGTGATGCCGCCGCCGAAACGATCGATCAGGCTGGTCACCTGCTGTAATCCCGTCCCCGAAGCTGCCACAACACCAATGTCGCCGCGCCGCACGACGTTCGCAAACCCCAACGGAACGCCGTTGATGATCGCCGTGCCGCAATCGGGACCCATAACGAGCAAGTCATGGTCGCGCGCGTATTGCTTGAGCGGAATTTCCTCCTCCATACTGACGTTATCGCTGAACATCATCACGTGCAGACCAAGTTGCAATGCCTTGCGCGCTTCCGCCGCGGCATACTCCCCGGGTGTGGATATCAAAACGAAATTCGCGCTGGGCATCGCTTCAAGCCCCATCTCGATACTGCGCGAAGGCACGCGCCGGACTCCACCCTCGCCTGATTCCGTTGATTTGGCTTTTAGCATCGCCTCAGCTGAATCCAATGCCTCGCTGACGGAGGCTTCGTCCCTCCCTTCGACGACGATCAACAGGTCGTTGGGGCTGGGTAGCACCGCGCTTGCAAGCAAACTGGCTTCGACCAGCAAACTGATGTTGTTCTCGGTTGCCATCACCGCGGATGCCTGATTGATGCCGTTCAAGGCACGCACCTTTTCGGAGAACTGCATCAACGAGACAGAATCACGGTAGAGCTTTTTTATTATGCGTTGTGAAGTGGTCATAGGGTTTCCTCGATCTATCTTTCGGCGTTCGTGAACGCCGAATACGCAGATGATTGTTCGGTATTCCAGACGCGCAGCCCGATCAACATGCCCGTCACCGAATCCATGCCGGAGGAATGCCCCACGCGCATGGCGGACTGAATGTGTTGTTGAACGTCGCCACCGGTAACGATCGCTGCAGCGAGGTAAGTGAGCGTACTGGAGAATTGTCCTTGTGTTGCGTGGAAAAGATAGGTTCGGCTGATCTCATTGGTCTGTTCGGCGATCTGCATCAGCACCGTACCGAAAGAATGGACAAAAGATAATTGCTGTTCATGCTCGCCTGCCACGCTCCAAAAAGCGGCGAGGAAACCAATCAGAACGTCGTCGCCTGAGGGAGTGGCCCCGGGTCCGAGTCCAATTATCTCTTCGGCAGCATGGATTGTTCCCTCGACATCATATTGCTCGGCTGCAGCTGCAAGCTGAGACACAGGTCGAGCCATCCTCCGGCTCAAAGGTGAGCTAAAGTCCGCTTGAAATAGATTTTCGGCAATCAGATCGGCATGCCTGAGCTTTTGATTTTCATTGAGTAATTTCCAAGCCAGACTCCACGCTTCAAGCACCGGCGGGGATTGCATATCTGCGTTCAACTCCTTCATGCGACATCTCCAAACGGATGCACCACGCAGGTCAATCGTGAGCGGAGAAAAGTCAAAACGTAGGACTCCGCCTCTGGAAGCGGCTCGCAGGCCGACGGTCAGGGTTCGAAGCGAAAGGTTTTTGTCTGCGATCCGAATCCCTTGCGGTAATTCATAGCGATCCGAGGAAAGTAATGTGATAAGCCTATCCTCACCTTCTAACCGAAGATTGACCGTCGACTCGTATACGGATTGAATTGTCGCGTCAAAAGTATCACGCGGGACGGCTTCACCAATGGATGCGGCTTGAATTTTCATGAAACAATATAGATACAGCCTGGAGGGGTTACCCCAGGCTGTATCTGTGTTGAAGAGATTAATCTTCCAATTTCGGAGCAGGGTCGTTCTTGGTGTAGTTCATCATGAGAATGAACAACACAGCCATGGCAAGGTACCCGACAATGGGCCCCCACGTGGCATTGAAAGACGGATCGCTAAAATTGAATGGGGCATTGGGGACAAAACGCAGTTGTGTGCTGTGGATGAAACCGAACCATGCGCTGGCAGCGCCGAAAAGGGTGTAGCCGATGGCGCCTTTCCAGTTTCGGTCGATGACGAACGCGACGATCGCGCCGAGAATCATACCGACCAGGATCGAACCGGCGCCGAGGACGGTCATGCCGCCATACGAAACGCCCGCCCCCTGCAGGGTTGCTAAACCCAGTGTAGCAGCATTTGTGCCTGCGGCGCCAAGCGCGTTATTGACCTGAGTGGTGACGTAATCAGCGATCCAGGGGATGATGGCGATGGCAACCGCAGGCGCGTGACGGCGCGGGCTGGCGTTGAAAGCCTGCGAGGTGATCAACATGCCGATATAAACCAGGATCGGCAAGATCGCAACGACCGGAATGACCGCCGAGAGAATACCCAACAAGCCAAGGATGCCCAGCACAAACATGGTTACGCCGGTAAGCCAGGAATAGCCCACGCGCGAACCGACCGACTTCCAGCCGGGGTGGCCAATATAGATCAGGGTGGGGAAAGGCGAACCGAAGAGCGAGGCAACAGCGGTTCCGCCTGCTGCGGCGAGCATGGCTTCGCGGGTGTCGTAGGTGTCGCCGCCAGCCAGGGCGGATTCAACATTGTTGAGCGATTCGAGGAACAGGTAGATCGCCAGCGGGATGGCCGTGGTCAAGATAGGCAAGCCGGCCACGCTGAACAAAAATCCCATGCCCTCAATGACAGGCTGGATGACGGGCAACGGGAAGTTGAAGGATGCGCCTGCAATGGCGTTCGAGAAGGCGGTTGGATCCATGTAGCCTGAAAGCCATCCCACCACAACGCCGACGATGACAGCTACAAGTCCGGCTGGAACCTTGCCGGGGAATTGTACATTCGCCAGCCAGCCGACAAAGATGATGCCGAAAGACACCATACTGAGCCACGACGCGCTAAAGGCGCTGAAAGCCGCGCCCATGGCGATGTACGTGATCGCCACACCGGCAAGCGTACCAAGCATGGCGGCGCGCGGGGTCAACTTTTGCATGGTTGGACCCACGAAGGCGCCGATGGTCGCGATGATTGCGTGAACGAAACACCACGCCACACCGACAGCCCAAAGCGTTTCAAAACTTGCACCGCCGTTTTTCAGCGGCAGCATGACGGCAAAAGTAATAAGGAAGTAGTGCGGGACGGAGATGCCATAGGGTACAGCAGTCACGTCATCGCGGCCTTCCTTCTTGCCAAGTTTGTACGCCATATAGGCAAAGTATATATTGCC
>DATIUT010000036.1:0-3349 GCA_035466615.1 Anaerolineales bacterium
GAAGTGCACATTTTGGAGGTGGAAGGTCAGGCTGAGTTATCTTACAACCGCCTGTTGATCGCGGTGGGGGCACAGGCATTACCTTTGCAGGTTCCCGGAGCGGATCTTGATGGTGTTTTCAAACTCGACCACATGGAGGACGCGAAACGGATTTTGAAACATGCGCGGCGCGGCAAAACCGCCGTTGTGGTGGGCGGGGGGATCACTGCGCTCGAACTGGTTGAGGGATTTGTGGCGCGAGGAATGAAGGTTCATTATTTGCTTCGGGGGGGCCGGTATTGGAGTAATGTGCTCGATGAGCACGAATCAAAGATCGTTGAACATCGTCTTCAAGAGGAAGGCGTTATACTGCACCATCACGCAGAAGTCATCGAAGTAACCGGGAAGAACAATCGCGTGAGCGGCGTCCGCTTCTTGGATGGGAAATTGTTGAAATGTGACATGGTCGCGTATGCGATCGGAATTCGGCCGCGTGTGGAGTTGGCGAAACAGGCCGGGCTGGCGGTTGACCGGGGGATCCTGGTCAACGAATATTTGCAGACGAACGACCCCGATATCTTCGCGGCAGGGGATGTGGCCCAGGCGTATGATCCAGCGGCCGGGCGTTCCGTGCTCGATAGTTTGTGGGGACCTGCGCGCCAGCAGGGATATGCGGCGGGTTTGAATATGGCAGGACAAAAGACAGCCTATGTTAAATTGGCTCCGTTCAATGTGACCCGCCTGGCTGGAATTACAACGACCATCATTGGCACGGTCGGAGGCGGGCGCGATGACGATCTGGTTGGCATCGCTCGCGGTGACAGCGAGACGTGGCGTCAATTGCCTGAGGTCATCGTCGCACAATCAGGATTCGAAGTCAATCGTTTGCGCCTGTTGGTCGGTGAGAAAAAACTACTGGGCGCGATTGTGATGGGTGACCAGAAACTTTCGCTCCCATTAGAGAAAATCATTTCGGGGAATATGGATATTTCTCCGATCCGCAGGAAACTGCTGGCGCCAAATGCAAGGATCGCTGATGTGATCGCTGAATTTTGGTCAAGTGTAAAGGATTGGAAAACGTGCTAGGATAACCGGGAGGGTCCATGCTTCGAGGTAACAGGGAACTTTGGCTGGCTTTGCTGGCAATGATACTGATCATGGGGCTGTATGGTTTTGTTGTTGTGTTCACGCGTGAAATCCCGCCGGCGAGTGAGTTGTTCGGTCACGGCATGGGGATCGTCGGTTTCATTCTCATGTTGATGACAGAAACGTTCTATAGTCTGCGTAAACGGAGTCGCAGTGTGAGATGGGGGAGAATGTCCACATGGCTTCAACTTCACATCTTTACCGGGTTGGTCGGGCCGTACATGGTCTTGCTTCATACCTCCTGGAAGTTCAACGGTCTGGCAGGTGCGACGACGTTACTAACGGTCATCATTGTCATCAGCGGATTCGTTGGTCGGTATATTTTCACCCGCATTCCGCGCACAATGGATGGACTTGAGATTGAGGGGACGCTTTCGCAGGAAGCGCTCAAGCAGGCGCGCCGTTTGATGGCGCTCTGGCATACGGTTCATATCCCGATTGGAATGGCTTTGTTTATTTCTGCATTTATTCATATCGGCGCGGCATTGTATTATGCCACCTTTTTGAAATAGATTCGGAGGGAGAATGCGAAGTAATCGGTTGGGCTGCCTATCTGGGACAGGGATCGTTGCGGCGATTGTCACATCACTTGTAATCGTTGGATATGCTTATGCCCGGGGCGGTTTGCTGTATAACCCGGGACCGTTGAACGCGCAAAGCGGAGAGACGCTGGGTGGTGTCACGTCTCATGCCGGGATTGGCGGGAACTGCAAAGCCTGTCATACCGCGCCGTGGGAAGCCGCCAAAATGGAAGAGCGGTGTGTGGACTGTCATGGGGACATAGCGGTTCAAATGCAGGATGTGGCGACCATGCACGGTTCAATGCTAAACGATGAGCGTGATCTGCGTTGCCGATTTTGCCACCCGGAACATCGCGGGGCGGATGCAAGACTCACTGAATTGGGCGATGCGGCGTTTCCGCATGAGGTGGTGGGATTCTCATTAAACGGTCACCAGCTCAACGTCACGCGTGAGGCGTTTGTTTGTTCCGATTGCCATCCCGAAGATATATCCAAATTCGATTTGCAAACTTGCGACACCTGTCATCGCAAAATGGATCTGGGATTCATGACCGCGCACTCAATATCCTTTGGCCCGGCTTGTCTCGATTGTCATGATGGTGGGGATAGTCTGGTGACCAACTTCGATCACAATCAATTTTCGTTCAAGATCGTAGGCAGGCATGATGGACTTGAGTGTGTGAAGTGTCATATAAATGCGCGTGGGCTGGGCGATTTTCAAGTGACATTGCAGGATTGCTATTCCTGTCATTACAACGATGAACCTCATGAAGGTCGTTATGGATTCAGTTGTGTGGATTGTCATAACGAAAACGGCTGGCTGCCTGCAAAATTCGATCATACCCTCTCGGTTTTCAAACTCGAAGGCAAACACGTGGACGTGATGTGTGAATCCTGTCATCAGAATAATGTGTTCGCAGGCACACCCTCAGATTGTTATTCCTGCCATCAACAGGATGATGAACATGACGGCCGCTTCGGCACGGATTGCGCCGCGTGCCATAACCCATCCGATTGGGAGGATGCCGCCTTCGACCATAATTTGAGCAAATTCCCGCTGACAGGACGCCACGCAGGCCTGGCATGTGAACAATGCCATAGCGCAGGTCAATTTGCCGGACTGTCAACATCCTGTGCAAGTTGTCACGGCGATCCCGCTTTTCATGCGGGAATGTTTGGTTTTGATTGTGCGGCATGTCATAACACGGGTGATTGGTTTGCGCCCTATAACGGCCGGCACCCTGGTATCGCGGATGAAGGCGGAAGCGGGGTTAATCATGGCGGCGCCTCCTGCCGGGATTGTCACACACCGACATTGCATACATATACCTGCCTTGCGTGCCACGATAGCAATAACCCCGATGACGATGGAGGGGGTGAAGGTGGCGGGGATGATTAGGTTGTAAAAATGTTCCCCGTCAAGATGACGGGGAACTCGTTTTCAGTTATATTTACGGCTTGCCACCCCCACCTGATCCATTGTCATTTGATCCGCTTCCTCCTGAACCATTGCCACCTGATCCACTATCTGAACCATTTGTGTTGCCGTCCGACTCAGTATTGGATCCTCCCGGAGCAGTGTTCGGTCCACCGGGATCGGTGTTTGGTGCGACGGGTGTCAGTGTGGGTTGGCCGTACTGTTGTCCGTTACCATCCTGAACAGGCGGGGTCAGATCATCGTCCTGTCCGTATTGGAATCCGTT
>DATIUT010000037.1:0-10760 GCA_035466615.1 Anaerolineales bacterium
TGATTCAACCAATCGAGCGGATTCACCTGGACGCCGTTTACCCACACTTCCCAGTGCAGGTGCGGACCCGTGACACGCCCGGTCCCGCCTACTAAACCGATTATCTGTCCCTGTTCGACAAAGTCCCCAGCATTGACGTAGCTCTCAGATTGGTGCCAGAAACCGCTATACACTCCCCAACCATGATCAATGATCGTCGCATTCCCGCGCACGACCAATGCACCTGCGAAAACTACCTTTCCCGGGGCAGGAGCAAAGATCTGCAGGCCTTCACCGCCTGCAAAATCCAGACCGGTATGAAAGCCTTCCACGGTCAGGTCTGAGTTCAAGCCTTTGTAGGTTCTGCGTGTACCATAGAAGGAAGTGAATTCATCAGGGTACACGGCTGGAGAGGTAAAAATCCCATTCCAATATTTCGTGCCGCTCACAAGATTCGTGATCGAATAGATCTGCTGATCCTCCGGCCCGGTCACTGCTGGATCGATCGTGGCAGGGTCCACATAAAGGTTTTCACTGCGATAATTCCCTGATGCGACAAGTACCATCTGCTCATACGATTGCCGGGTTCCGTCCGGCAGGGACGCCTCCACGCGTAGAGGATAGACTCCGGTGTCCAATAGCGCATGAATACCCTGCAAAGCGGCCTGCTCTCCGCCCGACTCGAAAAAGCGCAAGGGATGATCCACCAATATCCCGGAGACTGAATACCCATCTTTCACCTGCACACGGACGACTTCAGTTCCACCCTGAACCATTGGCAACGGACTGATGCTTGCATCGATGAAGGCAGATGGCAATCCAGTGGCACCACCACCATTTCCGGCGGGGGAGTAAAGGACATCGTTGGGCAGGGCGTCCCATGTGCCGTCAAGTTTATTGATGGATGAAAGAGTCCACGGATCGCTTCCCTGTTTGATTGAAAGTTCCAGAAGGGATTCGCCTGTGCCCGCGCTCATGCGTGAATTGAACTGGGTCTGCCCCTCCTGCACGGGGACGATCAGGCTGATTCCCACATATAATTCGGTCGGGCTGACGAGGCGATTGAGTCTGATCAACAGTGCATCTGAGACCTGTGTACGACGGCTGAGACTGCGAAGCGAATCCCCGAATGTAATCACTTCCGTTTCCAGGATGCCGGTCACGCCTTCCAGCCCGGGGATGACAAGCTGTTGCCCTTCACTGAGAAAGTTTGGGTCAATTGCAGGGTTTGCAGCCATCAGGTCATTGAGCGAAACGTTGAAGCGTGACGCAATATAGGAAAGCGTGTCTCCTGCCTGCACAATGTACACCGGCCCGCCCGCCTGTGCGGAAACGGACTGGTTAAAAGCAAGGGTGAAAACAAAGATCAATACGAGAATGGATACGGCGCGTTTAAACATCTTTGAATTGAACGATGTCTCCAATTTCATAATCTCCCCACCGTTCAGGATGGATTTCAAGGACATATCTTGCGGGTCGTTTTGAGAAGTAGGCGGGTCGCCACGATTTTGCAAGCACCTTGTCCACCACATGCATGTTTGAGTTGATCCACAGGACGGTCAGGTCGAACGATACGAACAGCATATGGATGGAGGAGTCGAGGCGTGAATCACGTTTCCCAACGAGGAGCAGGCCCTCGTCACGCGCGAGGCGGGCGCGGAAGGTAAACCCGCGCAACTGGGTCAGAAAGGTGTCGCAATATTTAACGCGTGGGAGAGTCGGGATCTCCCTGGTTTTGTTTTCAACAATGATCTGTTTGGGCATGGGTCAATTGAAAACGAGGCGTCCTTTGGGGATCGCCTCGTTGTTTATGCTTTCTTCTGGAGCACTCTCTCGACGCTGGCGAGAAGTTCCTGGGGGTTGAACGGCTTGGCGATGTAATCATCCACTTTTGCGATGTGCAGGCCAAGGACCTTGTCTATGCTCTGGGCTTTTGCTGTGACGACGATGACGGGGATGTTCCTGGTTTTCTCGTCTGCCTTGATTCGCTGATATACTTCCCAACCGTCCATGTCGGGCATCATCAGGTCGAGCAGGATCAGATCTGGTTTTTCTTGGTGGATCATTTTTAACCCCTCCACGCCGCCGTTTGCACCTTTTACTTCAAACCCGCGGCGACCCAAAATCAACCGGATCAAGGCAATCATTTCTGGTTCGTCTTCAACACAAAGAATGCATTTTAGTTTGCTGTCCATATCGTTTCCTGGGTGAAGTTTACCATAAAGTAAAAACAATGAAGATAGTGACATGGAACGTTAATGGTATACGGGCGGCCCTGGGTAAGGGCGCGCTGGGCTGGGTTTGGGAACATTCGCCGGACGTGCTGTGCCTCCAGGAGGTCAAAGCTCATCCCAATCAATTGACAGAACAGGCGGGACTTTTGCGATATCCATACATATGGAATCCTGCAGAGCGCGCGGGTTATAGCGGTGTGGCGACCTTCTTCAAGAAACAACCTTTGGATGTTCAACTGGGATTGGGGGAACCGAAATTCGATGTGGAGGGACGCGTCATTTCCACTCTGCATCCTGGATTCCGTCTATTCAACGTTTACTTCCCGAACGGCCAGCGCGGCAAGGAGCGTGTGGACTACAAACTGGAGTTCTATGCCACCTTGCTGAAATTGTGCGACGATCTGCATAAAAAGGGAGAGAACCTTATTATTACCGGTGACTTCAACACGGCGCACATGCCCATTGACTTGAAAAATCCAAAATCGAATGAGAAAACGTCGGGATTCCTGCCTGAGGAGCGTCAATGGGTGCAAAAATTCCTGGATCATGGCTTTGTGGATATTTATCGCAGGTTGTACCCGGAGCGTGTCCAGTACACCTGGTGGACATATATCTCCAATGCCCGCGAACGGAATGTCGGCTGGCGCCTCGATTACTTCCTGGTTTCCGAGTCTCTGGTATCGCGCGTGAAGGATGTTGTCATCCATGATGGCATTCCTGGCTCCGATCATTGCCCGGTGGAGTTGATCCTGGCGTAAGAGGCGGGTGGTTTTCCGCATCCAAAAGACCAATTGGTAGAGGGGCGGGACAGTATTAGAGAAATATATAAAATTTACCATCAGGCTATTCCTGTACCCTCCCTGTTGGTATAATTTCTTCCAGATTTCGGAGGCATAGTGAATTCGAGAAACCAATCATTTATAGTGACTTTTCTGTTGATTGTGGCGGTGGCGGCGATGATCGTAACGGCGTTGCAAAATCGGTCGTCTGCGAGCCAGCCTCTCACGATCAATGAACTTGCGCAGGATATCCAGTTGGGCAAAGTGTCCCGGGTTGTTATCGAAAATGACGGCAGTTTGCGGGTGATTTACAAGACCGGCACAGAGGCTGAGACGGAGACCGGGGTGGAGGCGTATAAGGAAATCGATTCAACCCTCGTGGATCAGCTGATCGGCCTGGGCGTCAATCCGGAAAGACTTTCCGCGGAAAATGTGAAGATCGAGGTGGAAGCTCCTTCTGTCTGGTCCGGGGCTCTTGGCGGATTTGTAGTATACCTGTTACCTCTGTTGCTCATGCTCGGCGTGTTTTGGTTCATCTTCCGCCAGGCACAGGGATCGAACAATGCCGCCATGTCTTTTGGAAAATCCCGCGCCCGCATGTTCAGCGGCGAACATCCCACTGTTACCTTCAACGATGTCGCTGGTGCGGATGAATCCAAACAGGAACTGGCGGAGGTGGTTGAGTTCCTCAAGGAACCCCAAAAGTTCATCCAATTGGGTGCAAGGATTCCCAAAGGCGTTCTTCTGGTGGGGCCTCCCGGCACAGGCAAGACCCTTCTGGCGAAAGCCGTGTCCGGAGAAGCAGGCGTCCCCTTCTTTTCCATCTCAGGTTCTGAATTTGTGGAAATGTTTGTGGGCGTAGGCGCCAGCCGTGTACGCGATCTGTTCGATCAGGCAAAGCGTCATTCGCCTTGTATCGTTTTCGTTGATGAAATCGATGCAGTCGGCCGTCAGCGCGGCGCAGGGCTGGGCGGTTCGCACGATGAGCGCGAGCAGACCCTCAACCAGATGCTCGTGGAAATGGACGGCTTTGATACGGATACGAATGTGATCATCATCGCCGCGACCAACCGTCCCGATATTCTCGACCCGGCCCTTCTGCGTCCCGGTCGCTTTGACCGCCGTGTGACTCTTGATCGCCCGGATATGAGGGGGCGTGAAGCGATTCTCAAGGTTCACATCAAGGGCAAGCCCCTGGAACCGAGCGTTGATCTTGGTTCGCTGGCGCGCGGTACACCGGGATTTGTCGGTGCCGACCTCGAGAACCTTGTCAATGAAAGCGCGATCCTTGCCGCTCGACGCAACAAGAAATCCATTGGGCAGGCCGAACTCGAAGAGGCGATCGAGCGTGTGGTGATGGGACCGGAACGAAAGTCCCGTTTGATCTCGGAGGAGGAGAAGCGCATCATTGCCTACCATGAGGCTGGGCACGCCGTAGTGGGCAATGCCATCCCTGAAGCCGATCCCGTCCAAAAAGTGACCATTGTGGGCCGAGGTCAGGCCGGCGGTTTGACTTGGTTCCGCCCCGATGAGGACCGTCTGCTTTACTCGCGCAAGAAATTGCTTGCGAACCTTGCCTACATGCTCGGCGGGCGTGTTGCCGAGGAACTCGTGTTCGACGATATCACTTCCGGTGCGGCGAATGATATCGAACAAGTGACCCGCCTCGCCCGCAATATGGTCACCCGGCTTGGAATGAGCAGTGAAATGGGTCCGCGTGTATATGGGCAAAAAGAGGAAATGATCTTTCTCGGGCGCGAGATCTCCGAACAGCGTGATTACTCCGAAGCTGTTGCCGAACAGATCGATGCTGAGGTCCGCAAGATCGTGGATGACTCATACAAACTGTCAAGGAAGCTGCTCACGAAGTATCGCAGTCAATTGGATGCGATTGCGCAGAAACTTCTTGAAGTGGAAACATTGACGCGTGAGGACTTTGAAGCGATCTTCCCGCCGCCAGCCCCCAAGAAAAGCGGCACACCGCAGGTTGCCTAATCTCTTGCCCTGAACGGAGGGTCGAGCGTGGCGAAGTCCATATCGCAACCCGAAGCCGAAGAATACACAGAGCCTCCCAAATTTCGGGAGGCTCTGTTCTTTAATTCCATTATTATGCGTATTTGCTTTTCTGCCTGCTTATGAACTGCTTTCCTTGTGTTGTCTCACAAGTTCTCGCCGTAGGATTTTTCCGACTGTCGTCTTGGGGAGTTCGCTCCTGAATTCATAGTGGGTGGGAACCTTGTATGCCGCCAGCCGTTCCTTGCAGAACGCCTTGATCTCCTCTTCTGTTGCGGTTTCGCCCGGCTTCAACACGATCCACGCCTTGACCGTCTCGCCGCGATACGGGTCAGGAATACCCGCCACGCCGGCTTCCATGATCTTCGGGTACGCGGTGAGCACTTCCTCCACCTCGCGCGGCCAGACTTGATATCCGCCCGGTTTGATGAGTTCCTTCTTGCGGTCGACAATGTAGAAGTAGCCGTCTTCGTCCATGCGGGCGATGTCGCCGGTGAACAGCCAGGTCTTGCCATCCTTAAGTTTGCGCAGGGTGTTGGCAGTTTCGGTGGGCATGTTGTGATAGCCCTTCATCACCATCGGACCGCTGATGATGAGTTCTCCAACTTCGCCGGTCTGCAGAATGGTCTCACCATCGTCGAGACTGATGATCTTGGCATCCACATTCGGTAACGGCAATCCGATTGAGCCGGTGCGGTTTTCACCGAGTAGTGGGTTGCAATGCGTGGCGGTCGGCGCTTCGGACAGGCCAAAGCCTTCAAACACTTTGCCACCGCTTAGGGCTTCGAAGGTCTCTTTTGTTTCGCGCATCAACGGGGCGGAGCCTGAGATGCAGGCTTTGACAGAGCGCAGGCTGACCTTTCCTTCCTTCACTTCAGGGCGGTTGTTAATGGCGTTGTATAGCGTTGGCACACCGGGGAAAATGGTGGGTTTGTATTTGTGGATGTTTTCCAGCACATCGGGAATATCACGGGCGTTGGGTATCATGACCATGCTGGCGCCAACGGCCATCGCGAAATGCATGCCCGCCACCATGCCATAGACATGGAAGAGCGGAATTGCCATCAGGACAATCTCTTTGCCATCCTCCAAATTCGTCATCCAGTTCTTGATCATTAATGTGTCGGCGACAACGTTGTAATGAGTGGCTACTGCACCTTTCGAGATGCCCGTTGTCCCGCCTGAGTATTGGAACAAAGCCGTATCGTCAGGAGCATTTTCCAGCTTGGGTCGAGGCGCTCCTTTGTATTTGGCGAGCAGGTCCTGGAACCAGATATCACCATCCCTGAGGCCGCCCTCGATTCGGAATCCGCCTTTCTTCTCGCGCGCCAGCGTGAACAGGACGCGCAGAACAGGCGGGAGCGTCTCCTTGAGATTGGTCACAATCATCTTCTTGATCTTGGTCTTTGGCTGTGCCTTCTTGATCGTGCTGTAGAAGTTTGTCATCACAAACATGTATTCGATACCCGCGTCGCTGGCTTGATGCTCGATCTCCGGCGGGGTGTACAGCGGATTGGTCGCCACCACCACACCGCCCGCCTTGAGGATGCCAAAATACGTCATCACGAATTGCGGCGTGTTCGGCATGAAGATTCCCACCCGGTCGCCCTTCTTCACGCCCATATCCACCAGGGCGGCGGCGATGCTGTCTGCGAGCGCGTTCATCTCCCTGTATGAAATGACCGCGCCCTTGAATATCGTACAGGCGCGGTCGGGATATTTGCGTGCAGACTCCTCCAGAAAATGGAACAGCGGTACTTGCGGGATCTCGAATGTATGCGGTACCCCTTTGTCATAATTGGCAAGCCACGGTTTGTCACTCATACTGCCTCCTCTTTTTGGCATTGATGGTTTCAGTATATACAATCAAGAATCAAAAGTCAACCAACTGGCGGATGTTTTTCTCAATTGAATCAACGACTCCTGCCTCGACTTTAAACCACAGGATGTCCGAATCCGACTCCTTGAACCAATTTGCCTGCCTGCGGACATACACCCGCGTGGCGCGTCTGATCTGGACCTTGGCCTGCTCCTCGGTCAATTCGCCTTGAATCACGCTGACACATTCCCGGTACCCAATAGCGGACATCGTCGGTAGGGTGGGGGAGTAGCCCTTGTCCAACAGACGCTTTACTTCATCAACGAATCCATTGGCGAACATCATATCAATGCGTTGATCCACGCGTTGATACAACTCCTCACGCGGACGCTTCAAACCAATCGTCACTCGGTGATAGGGTGAGTCGCTTTGTCCGCGTTGTTCCGAGAATTTTTTCCCTGTTGTCATGATGACTTCCAGCGCGCGGATGGTGCGGCGATAATTGCGTGGGTCAATTTTCTCAGCAGCTTCGGGATCCAAATTCTTGAGTTTTTCGTATAGCCAATAAATACCATTTTCTTCCTTTTGGCGTTCCAACTCATTCCTCAAAGTCTCGTCAGGTTCCACTCCAGGCGGAGTCCAGCCCTGAGTCACCGCGCGGACGTATTGTCCGGTGCCACCGACCAGGAATGGCAATTTGTTTCGTATATGAATACCTTCAATGACTTCATGCGCTTTCTGTTGAAAGACCGCGAGACTTAATATTTCATCCGGGTCTACAATATCAATCAAATGATGCGGCACACGCGCTTGTTCTTCGGGGGTGGGCTTTGCAGTACCAATATCCATCCCGCGATAAAACAGCCGCGAATCCGCAGAGACGATCTCGCCATTGAGTCGCTCTGCCAGTTGAATGGCGATCTCCGTCTTGCCGACGGCAGTCGGCCCGACGATGAGGATAAGAGGTGGTTTAATAATTGGCATTATCGAAATAAATAGCCATGATTGCTCTCGACGCCGAGGAAGGCGGCTTGAGCATAATTCTTATATCGCATTTTCAAAATAAGTAATAACAGGCTTACTTTCCGGCTTTCCCTCGATCGAGATCACATCGATTTGCCAATGGTCAATTTCGTGTTCTGCCGCGTAATGCTCGGCGGATGCGATCATGTGTTCTCGCTTTCGTGCCGTGATGGATTCTTCAGGCAAGCCCATCTTGTTCGATGTCCGTGTTTTGACTTCGACGAAGAGGGTGTAGTCGCCCTGCCTGGCGACGATATCAACCTCGCCATACGGCGTGCGGACATTTCGTCCGACGATCTCATAGCCTTTTTGAATGAGATATTCCACGGCGGCCTCTTCACCCCATTTGCCGACTCGCTGATTGTGCTTCATTTCAAGAACTCTTCCAAAATAGCCATCAGGCGCTCGTCGAGTTTGGGCTTGAGTGGTTTGGTGTTTTGCGTGAGTCGACTGTAGTGACTGAGCATGATCTTTGTGGTCCGCTCGATGGAATATTGTTCGGACGCCTTGCGGGCCGCCGCACCGAATTTTTTGTGCAGGTCCCGGTTCAGACAAAGGTAGGTGAGTTTGGCGGTAAAGGAGGCAATGTCCTCTTTCGCAAGCAGACCTGTTTCCCCATCCGCGACGGAATCGCCCACACCGGGCGATTCAATGCCCATGATGGGAAGTCCCGTTCCCATGGCTTCTATCACCGACAGCGGATGGACTTCCGTGACGGAGGCGGTGACGAAGGCATTGGACATGGCCAAGTACGATGGAAGCTTTTCGTAGGGAATCATCCCAATAAATCGCACGCGATCCTCGATGCCAAGTTTGGCCGGTATCGGTGTGATCGTTTCCATGTGGTCCTTTTGCCCGCCGCCGACGATCAACAAATACACATTTGGGATGAGGCGTGCAACACCCGCGAACGCCTGGAACAGAAACTCGAGATTTTTTTCAGGCGCGATACGACCCGCGTACACGAGCAGGATATCGTTCTCTGTGAAACCGAACTCAGAACGCGAAAGTGGTTTGGCATTGTGGAAGTGGGTCAGGTCAACGCCGTTGGGTACCACTTCGATGGGACTTTTCACACCGTATTGACGCAGGACCTTTTCCATGCCGGGTGAAGGGGAGATGACCAGATCCATTTCTTCGCAAAAGTCCGGCATGTATGCCTGCAGCAGGCCATTACTGACCTCCTCGGGCATGAGCGGCAGGCGCGCCTGGGCATAGAGATCAAAACGGGTGTGATTGGTGTATATGATGGGGATGTGCGCCGGGCGGCAATAACTAATGGCAAGTCGTCCGCTTAAAAATGGATGGTGGACATGCACCACGTCCATGGTTTGGAGAAGTTTTTTGTGCCTGGTCTTGTAGCGCAGGGAGAGATAAAAGCCCGTGTCTGCGAGAGGCACGCCCGGGCTTCGAATGACGCGTGGTTCGTCATCCTGATGATCAAGGTCACCGAATGTGAAGACATATACCTCGTGCCCGGCTGCTTCAAGGGCTTGTTTGTTCAGCGCGATGTAGTTGGTGACACCGCTGACATATGGTTTGTACGTGTCCGCCATCATTCCGATTTTCATAATTCAATCGTACAGGTGGAACGGTTACCTGTCAAGACGCTATGGTAGAATGCCCAAACAGGAGAAAACTTGGTCAAATTGACTTTGCGTGATAAAGAATATGAGGTGAAGCCGGGCATGAACCTGCTTTCTGCTCTGCAGAAATGCAATATCACCCCTGAGTCTGTCATCGCGACACGCGAGGGCGAGATGATTCTGGACGATGAAATTCTCAAGGATGGGGACGTGGTCAAGTTGGTTGCAGTGATCTCTGGAGGTTCTCATCATTGCGAGGAGCGTTCGTCGCGACGAAGCATTCTCCAATCGGAGCAGGGGATTGTTTTGGGCTGTTGCCCTCGCAATGACGGGCGGTTGGCATGAAATGTCGTAAATGCGGGTCGAAGGCTCACGTCAACATGCGCCAGCACAAACTGGCATTGTGCAAGGAACACTATCTCGAATGGGTCCCCGAGCAAACCGAACGCTTTATCAAAAAATATGACATGTTCACCCACGAGGAGAAAATCCTTGTGGCGGTTTCGGGCGGCAAAGACTCGCTCGCGCTGTGGGATATTCTCCATCGTCTTGGCTATCAAGCGGACGGGCTTTATCTTGGCCTCGGCATTGATGGCCGAAGATCCCCTTCAGGGGAAGGCGTCAATTATTCGCACGAGTCGCAGCGGCTTGCACAAAAGTTTGCGGATGAGAACGGCCTCAAACTCCATGTGGTGAATATCGAAAAGGAATACGGACAATCCATCCCTGTGCTTGCGGAAATTTCCCATCGTGGATATGGCAAACCGTGCGCCGTGTGCGGACTGGCAAAGCGCCACGAGATGAATCGCATCGCGCGTGACCTGGGGTATGCTGTGCTTGCGACGGGCCATAATCTCGACGACGAGGCTGCTGTGCTGTTTGGCAACACGTTGAATTGGTCTGGCGAGTATCTCCTGCGGCAGGGACCGGTCCTGCCTGCAGGGGATGGGTTGGCGCGCAAGGTCAAGCCGTTGTGCCGTTTCTACGAACGCGAGATGACGGCGTATTGTCTGGCGCGGGGGATCGAATATATCTATGAAGAATGCCCATTCGCTGAGGGGTCACAGTCCATCTATTACAAGGAATTGCTCAACCAACTCGAGACAACGCGTCCCGGTGCAAAGTTGATCTTCTATTTGAAATTTCTCGAAGCGCGCAAGCGCGGCGACCTGTTCATCGAGCAGAACGCACAACGGATGCACTTGCATCCCTGCCCGAGGTGTGGACAGCCCACATCCGCGCCAGACTTGTGTTCGTTTTGCAGGATGATGGAGAAGGCAAAGGCTGTCGGGGAAATTAATACATGAAACAATACCGTTACTTTGAC
>DATIUT010000038.1:0-11087 GCA_035466615.1 Anaerolineales bacterium
GGCTGATAATATTCGTACCTCACCTCCATTGCGTTTGCGTCCACGTGAGCATCGTACGATCCTTTTCCTCGGCGACCTGTTGATGGCAGTCGCTTCGGTCTTCATCGCGATCAAGTCGTGGAGTCAATACATTCAATATAACCTGAATCTTGAAATCCAAAGATATGTGGAACTCGGTTTTGCCCTGGAGAGGGCGCAGGTGCTTGCCGAGCGCATGGTTAACACCAATGTCGATGTGCCTTTCTGGTTTTACGTCCTGCCACTGATCTGGGTGCTTCTGCTGGTGGAAACATACGAGCCGCATGTGGCGGGCAGTGGCCGCAAGACCACCCGTGGCATTACCATTGCCGCGCTCCTCGGATTGATTGCATTCTCGCTCCTTTTCATTACGCGGCAGGAGACCGACCTGCCCCGTATTGGTGTAGGAGCATTCCTTTTTTTCGCTTCGCTCCTGACTTTGGGCTGGCGTATGTTCTTCATCCGCATCTACAAACGGACAGGCCGACTGCGCCGTATCCTGCTCATTGGTGCGGGCAAGGCTGGCCAGACGCTTGCTAAACTCTATGATTCATTGGAACCAAGGTCATTCAACATTGTTGGTTATATTGATGATGATGTACAAAAAGTGGGAGAGATATTTCATGGGCTTCCTGTGCTTGGTACCAGTGAGCACTTGCTTGACCTGATAGACGATAATCGCGTCTCGGACATTGTCGTTGCCATCAACGGAGAGATTCGAGGAACAACATTTCAAACCATTCTGGATGCCCAGGAAAAAGGCACAGATGTGACACGCATGCCCATTCTCTATGAGGAGATGACAGGGCGCGTGCCGATCCATCATCTGGAATCGGATTGGATCATCCGCTCGTTTGTGGATGGTTTGTCCGTGAGTGGCTTCTACGATCTGTTCAAGCGGCTGATGGACATCATGGGTGGTCTGGTCGGTATGTTGATTCTGATTGTGGCCACACCATTTCTGGCGCTGGCAATTTATATCGATTCCGGCCTGCCAATTTTCTATTCACAGCCGCGCCTGGGCCGTGGCCGTTCGGTATTTACCATTTATAAATTTAGGAGTATGCGTCGAAAATCAGAAACTTCCGTGAATGACCGGACAACGGTCGTTGATGATCCGCGCATCACGCGGGTTGGCAGGTTCATGAGGAAAATCCGCCTCGATGAACTCCCCCAATTCTGGAACGTCCTGCGCGGGGATATGAGTCTGGTGGGGCCGCGTGCGGAAGTCCCCAGATTGGTGGAAGAATACCAGAAACAGGTTCCCTTCTATCGTGCCCGTTTGCTGGTGAAGCCTGGGCTGACAGGCTGGGCGCAGATCAATTATGGATATGTAGCAACCATTGAGGAGACAAGCATCAAACTCGAATACGACCTTTATTACATCAAACATCGCACACTTGCCATGGATTTCCAGATCATCCTGCGCACAATCGGTACGGTGCTAAGAAGGACGGGCAGATGAAATATCTTGTCACTGGCGGTGCAGGTTTTATCGGTTCACATATTGTCAGCGCCTTGCTCGAGCAGGGCGCAACTGTTCGTGTGCTGGACAACTTCAGCACGGGCAAACGCGAAAACATCGAAGCGTTAATCTGGAAATTCGGACAGGACCAACTTGATGTTTTGGAAGGCGACGTGCGGGACGCTTCACGCGTCGGTGAGGCTGTGCGCGGCGTCGAGATCATTTTCCACGAAGCGGCTTTTGTCTCCGTCCCGCAATCCATGGATGAACCGCAGGAATGTTTTGATGTGAATCTTACAGGCACGTCGCTGTTGCTCAACGAGGCGCGGCGCGCAGGTGTCAGACGCGCGGTGGTTGCTTCGAGCGCGGCGGTCTACGGGGAGTCCGACGCGTTGCCTTTAGTCGAGGAAACGCCGCTTCAACCGAAATCCCCTTACGCGGTATCCAAGCGGGTGAACGAAATGTACGCGGAGTTATTTACGAACTCGTTTGGCTTCGAGGTGGTTGCGTTGCGATACTTCAATGTATACGGACCCCGTCAACGGCCTGACTCGATGTATGCGGCGGCAGTACCGATCTTTGCGCGCCGATTGCTGGACGGCAAACCGGCCACAATCTTTGGGGATGGCGGGCAGACGCGTGACTTGATCAACATCCATGACGTTGTGCGTGCAAATTTGATTGCCTCTGAACACCCGAACGCGGCTGGGAAGGTTTTCAACCTGTGCACGGGCACTGAAACCCGTCTGCTTGATCTGATTGAAGTGTTATACGACCTGTTCCCCAATGCCTCCGCCCCTGAATTTGCCGCGCCGCGTGCAGGGGATATTTATCGCTCGGTGGGGAGCCCGAAAAAAGCAAAAGATATGATCGGTTTCGAAGCACAGGTTTCTTTGGAAAATGGCCTGAAAGAGACGGTTGAATGGATGCGCGGATAAAACCGAGACAGCATATTCGCAACCGTTTCGTATTGATCGGGGATATTGCGCTCATCATCATTTCGGTGTTGGGAAGCTTTGCTTTGCGCCTCGATGTGGTGGAATTGCCTTTCTATTTTCCAGCCGCGGTGTTGATGTGTGCGGTTGCGCTGGCAATGAAAATTCCCACCTACTTTTTCTTTGGTTTGTATCGCCGCCTGTGGATCTATGCCAGCACGGGCGAGTTGAGATTGATCACAGTCGCAGTGACAACCGCCTCGGTTTTAACTTCTGGCGTGATGGCGGTATTGATCTTCACCGGGAATGTATTCCCGGGCATGCCGCGCTCCGCACTCGGCATTGACTGGCTCCTCTCGCTCGTATTGATTGGCGGTTCGCGTTTTGCGTTGCGCATCCTTGCGGAACACTCCATTGCCTCACCTGCTAATGGGAAAACAAAACGCGCCCTCATTGTTGGTGCGGGCGACGCGGGTGCATTGGTTGTGCGCGAATTGCAAAAATCTTCGCAATTAAACCTCGTTCCCGTTGGCTTTCTGGATGATGACCCCGCAAAACAAAAACACGCGATCTATGGCGTGACTGTGATTGGCAAAGTCCTTGACCTTGCATCCGCCATTGACCAGCATGGCATAGACGAGGTCATTATTGCCATTCCCTCCGCCCCTGGACAACTCGTCCGCATGGTCAATGATGTCTGTCGTCTTAAAGGCATTCCATCACGCACGATGCCGGGCATTTATGAACTCATCGGCGGCAGGGTCAACGTATCCCGTTTGCGTGAAGTGGACATCACTGACCTCCTGCGCCGCGAACCTGTCCGAGTTAACGATGCGGCAGTTGGTGCGGCGCTCGAAGGCAAGCGCGTACTTGTCACGGGTGCGGGTGGTTCCATCGGGCGTGAACTCTGCCGCCAGATCGCACGCCGAAATCCCGCCCAACTTGTCCTCCTCGGCCACGGCGAAAATAGCATCTTCGAGATCCTCCTCGAACTGCAAAACGATTATCCCGACCTCACCATCCATCCCGTCATCGCCGATATTCGCAATCAAGAACGCCTCACGCAAATCTTCGAACGGCATCAGCCTCAAATCGTTTTCCATACCGCTGCACATAAACATGTTCCGCTCATGGAGATTAACGCCGTTGAAGCCGTCACCAACAATGTTATTGGCACATATAATGTTGTTCATACTGCGCTTGCTCACAACACCGAACGTTTTGTCCTCATTTCCACAGATAAGGCCGTTCGTCCATCGTCCATTTATGGCGCGACCAAACGTCTGGCCGAAATGATTGTCCTGGATGCCGCCCGCCAAACGCGGCGTGCCTTCACTGTTGTCCGCTTTGGTAATGTTCTCGGTTCTCGTGGTTCCATCATTCCTAAATTCAAAAATCAAATTGCCAATGGCGGACCTGTCACGATAACACATCCCGACATGTATCGTTTTTTCATGACCATCCCCGAAGCCGTTTATCTCGTCCTGCAAGCCGCCTCCATGGAGAATGGCGGCGAAACTTTTGTGCTCAACATGGGCGAGCCTGTCCGCATTCTCGACCTCGCCGAAGACCTCATTCGACTCTCTGGTCTTGAGCCGCATCGCGACATTGAGATTTCCTACACCGGTATTCGCCTTGGTGAAAAATTAACGGAGGAACTTTGGGATGAAGGGACGCCTCTCGTCCCGACTCTTCACCCCGACATATCCCGCCTCGACGTAGATTCTTCATCCTCAACCCTCAACCTGCCTCAGGTCATTGACTCTCTCTCCCGCATCTGCCACTCCAATGATACAGAGGCAATCGTCAAATTGTTGGATGAACTCATCCCGGGTTCTTCCATCCGTGAAACACCGCAACCTGATATAACTTCAATCATCTGATTATGTCACTCTGAGCAGAGCGAAGAGTCTCTGTCTCTGGTACAGATGCATCGATGCAACTTATGCTCCTCAGCATGACACGACACTAACATGCCCATTGTTTCCTTCGCCGACTGGAATCGCTTCCTCTCCCAATACCCCAATGCCCACCTCCTGCAAACAGGGGAGTGGGGCGAGTTGAAGTCCGCGTTTGGGTGGGAGCCGGTGCGAATTGTCAGCGGGAATGTGGGAGTGCAGATTCTTTTCCGCAAGTTGCCCCTGGGGTTTACAGTAGGCTACATTCCAAAAGCAAACGTTGACGAATCCCTTTGGAGTGAAATTGACTCCGTTTGTAAACAGAACCGCGCCATCCTCCTCAAACTTGAAACTGACCTCTGGGATGGCCAGAAACCTGACGCCTTGCACCTGACACTTCGCACCTCTCCTCATAACATCCAGCCTCCCCGCACCCTCGTCATTGATATTCGCGGTGTCGAAGAAGAAACCCTGGCAAGAATGAAACAAAAGACGCGTTACAACATCCGCCTTGCCGAGAAAAAAGGTGTGACCGTCCGCGCGTGGGACGATATTGACTCCTTTCATAAGATGCTACTTGTCACAGGCGGACGTGATGGATTCGGGGTGCATTCATTTGAATATTACAAGCGCGTTTATGAGTTGTTTCACCCTAAAGGAATGGGAGAAATATTGGCGGCTGAATATGAAGGCAAACCGCTCGCCGCTTTATTCGTTGCCTGCAATGGAAACCGTGCCTACTACCTCTACGGCGCCTCCACAGACGAGGAACGGAACCGCATGCCGACCTACCTCCTGCAATGGGAAGCCATGAAATGGTCAAAGGCTCGTGGCTGTGAAGAATACGATCTCTGGGGTGTGCCTGACGAGGATGAAGCGACCCTTGAAGCCAATTTCCAGTCCCGCCGGGATGGCTTGTGGGGGGTCTATCGCTTCAAACGCGGCTTTGGTGGCGAATTAAAGCGAGCGGCTCAAGCGATGGATCGAGTCTATAATCCGTTGTTGTATTGGGCTTATTTGCGATTTATAGGAAACAGAGAGTAGCAAGTGGACAGAAATATCTGGAATTCAATCATCTCCAGGCTACCCAACCCTCACTTTCTCCAAACTTATGAGTGGGGGCAGGTGAAGGCGAAGTATGGATGGAGTCCGCTTTATGCGGTATGGGATGCGGATGGAAAATGGAAAGTGGAAAATGACCCCAATTTATTTTCTTCTTTCCAATCGCCAGTTGCTGCCGCGCTTATTCTCAAACGTCAAATCATCAGCAATGGATTCGCCGCGCGATTGTCCATTCTCTATTCTCCCAAAGGACCTCTCCTCGATTGGACGAATGAACCTTTACGAAATCGTGTGCTCAATGACTTACAGTCCTTTGCGAAAAAACAGGGAGCGATCTTCCTGAAACTTGATCCCGACGTTGTGTTGGGAAAGGGAGTCCCTGCCAGCGAGGAAGATCTCGTTGATAACAATGGGCAGGTTGTGATGTCCGAATTGAAGCGGAGGGGATGGGAATATTCGTCGGATCAAATCCAGTTTAGGAATACAGTCCTGATTGATCTAAATCCAGCCGAAGAGGAACTTCTCGCACTTATGAAGCAGAAAACGCGTTACAACATCCGCCTGGCAGAGAAGAAAGGCATTGTTTTGCGCGTAGGCAAACCAGAGGACTTTCCCACACTGTATGGAATGTATGCGGAAACGTCCATGCGCGATGAATTTGTGATTCGTGATGAGGGCTATTACAAGACGGTGTGGACCCTGTTTATGAATTCAAGCGAGCCGACATGCGAGCCACTCATTGCCGAAGTGGATGGCGGGCCTGTCGCCGCGATCTTCATCTTTTATTTTGCGGGGCGCGCCTATTATGTGTATGGCATGTCGCGGGACAAGCATCGTGAAAAAATGCCGACGTATCTTTTGCAATGGGAAGCGATAAAGCGTGCCAGGACAAAGGGTTGCGCGGTGTATGATTTGTGGGGCGCTCCTGAAGTGTTTGATGAAAGTGACTCGATGTGGGGGGTGTATCGTTTCAAAGAGGGACTTGGCGGAAAGGTCGTGCGCACGCTTGGCGCCTGGGACTTTGTGCCCAGTCCGCTTTGGTATAAGATGTATTCAGAGATCATTCCGCGCGTATTGGATGTGATGCGTTCGCGCGGAAAGTCAAAGACGAAGCAGTCATTAGGAGGCGCGTGATGAATATCCCAAGATTGAACTTTGCACATTTACCGACAGCAATCGAAGAACTTCCGCGTCTTTCCGAGACTTTGGGCGGACCGCGCCTATTCATCAAGCGCGACGACCAGACCGGTCTTGCCTTCGGCGGAAATAAAACTCGCAAATTGGAGTTTCTTGTTGCGGAGGCGCGTGACCAGGGAGCGAAGACCCTGATCTCGGGTGGCGCGATGCAATCGAATCATTGCCGTCAGACGGCGGCTGCCGCGGCACGGTTTGGATTTGATTGCACTTTAGTCCTGACCGGTGAAATGCCAGATAAACCTTCAGCGAATCTGCTGCTTGATGAGTTGTTCGGCGCAAAGATTGTCGCTGTCCCAGACCGTAAAGACCGCGACCGAATCTTGCAGGAAACATTTGATAATTCTGTCACAGAGGGAAAGAAACCGTATCTTGTCCCGTATGGCGGGTCGAGCCCAACGGGAGCATTGGGATATGCCTTGGCTATGGATGAATTTATGAAGCAGAATGTCCAAGCGGATTGGATTGTGTTTGGCACATCCTCAGGCGGAACGCATGCGGGACTTGTGTTGGGTCAGCGCGTGTTTGGATATAAGGGGAGGGTGCTGGGAATTAGCATTGACGAGTCCGAACAGTGGCTGAAATCTCACGTTTCCAAACTGGCATCGAATGCAAGTGAAAAAATGGGGGAGCGGATTGAGTTCACTCAGGCTGATATTTTGGCAAATGCTGATTACTGCGGAGCAGGCTACGGTGTGTTGACCGACGCGGAGCGCGAAGCGGTCAAATTGTTTGCGAAATATGAGGGTCTTCTGCTTGACCCAGTTTACACGGGGCGCGCCGCGGCAGGGATGATTGATCTCATCCGCAAGGGATTCTTCAAGAAAGATGAGACAGTACTGTTCTGGCACACAGGCGGACAGCCTGCGCTGTTTGCGGATAAGTATGCAAATGAGATTTGAAGGATATATTTTCACATCATTTTGGCGAAGGTGTTGATCGATCAAAATGGCAATGATTTCTCGCAAATCATTTTGCCTTCCAACTAAACATCCCACCCCTTATAATTGCCCTCACCTACTGACTGCCAAGCTAACCAACCACGAGACCCCATGACAAACCTAATCGAATGTATCCCCAACTTTTCCGAAGCGCGGCGACCCGAAGTCATTGACCAGATCGTCGCCGCCATAACATCCGTTGAAGGCGCGCGCCTGCTCGATCGTTCCTCCGACCTCGACCACAACCGCACCGTGCTCACCTTTGCCGGCCCGCCGTTCGCGGTGGAGGAGGCCGCCTTCCGCGCCATCCAAACCGCCGCTGAACTTATAGACCTCGACGCGCATACTGGCGAACATCCGCGTATCGGTGCGACGGATGTCTGTCCGTTTGTGCCGCTATCCGATGCCACGATGGAAGATTGCATCGCCATCGCCAAACGCTTGGGCGAACGCGTAGGTAACGAACTCAGCATCCCCGTCTATTTGTATGAAGCGGCGGCCACGTGTCCCGAACGCACGAATCTTGAAAACATCCGCAAAGGTCAATATGAGGGATTAAAGTCCGAGATCGAATCCAGCCCCGAACGCAGACCCGATTACGGTCCCAGCAAACTGCCCAAAGCGGGCGCAACCGTCATCGGCGCGCGCGCGCCGCTCATTGCCTTCAACGTTTACCTCACCACCGACGATGTGGACATCGCAAAGAAAATCGCCAAGGCCATTCGTCATTCATCCGGCGGGCTTCGTTATGTCAAGGGCCTGGGTTTGCTTGTGGAAGGGCGCGCGCAAGTCTCGATGAACCTCACCAACTTCCATGAAACACCCCTCGCCCGCGCCGTCGAGTTCATCCGGCGCGAGGCGCAACGATACGGTGTCGGGATTCATCACAGTGAACTCGTTGGATTGATCCCGCAGGAGGCATTGGTGGATGCGGCGGTCTGGTACACACAATTGGATGCATTCTCCAAACAACAGATTCTTGAGTCCAGGCTTTTCTCTGCCACCTCCACCGCCGGCGCTTCAGACTCACCTCAGCCTGTTTCCTTCATCGAAGAACTTGCCTCCCCGACACCGACTCCCGGAGGCGGCTCCGCCGCCGCGTATGCAGGCGCGATGGGCGCCGGTCTCGTCGCCATGGTGGCTGGACTCACCATCGGCAAGAAGAAATACGCCGAGGTGGAAGCCGAAATGCAGGCGATTCGCGTCGTCGCTGAAAACCTCCGCAAGGAACTGACGCAAGCCGTGGACGATGACGCTTCGTCATTCGAGGTCTTGATGGCGACATTCAAACTGCCGAAGGAAACCGATGAACAGAAGGAGGCGCGTCAATCTGCCATCATCAAAGCGACACTCAATGCCGCGCATGTTCCATTGAATGTTGCCGAGCATGCCGTCAAGGTTATGGAACTTGCCATCAAATGTGCCAAACATGGGAACAGCAACGCCATCAGCGACGCCATGTCCGGCTTTGCCATGTCCCGCGCCGCGCTGACCGCCGCAGGCTACAATGTCCGCATCAACATCAACTCGCTCGAGGATAAATCCGTGGGAGAGAAGATGCTTGATGAACTGGCAGAGTTGGAGAAGCAGGCAGTTAAACTCGAAAAAGAAATACGATCTGTGATGAAAGAACGTGGAGGGATTTAATGTGTTGTGGCGAGGTGGGGCGCCTCGCCTCACGACGAAGCGACCTCCCCATATGGATGGGGATTGCTTCGTCACTTTAGGCTCGAGACGGGTGAGTCAATCACCCGCTCTACTTGACCAACGACTCCCGGCAATGACATTCGTGTTCGTATTTCTCCTTGCCTCCTGCGCGCCGAGGCCCATTTCGCCACTCCCAAATGCTTCTCCTCAGCCCATTCCCACATTCACTGAAACATCAATTCCTGTCATCGTTCCGGAACCAACTTCAATATTTTTACCTCCGACACTCATGCCAACCCCCGTTCCGTGCGATCCCTTTACCGTGGAGTACTGCGTCACTGACGGGCACTTCATCTTTCAGCAGCCGATTCAACCTCCGCACAATGATTCGTTGGATGTGACATATCGCTATGCCTCCACAGCCAACGGGGCGCGTGAACCGCATCATGGGGTGGAGATCGGCAAGGATTTTGGGACTCCCGTCCAGTCCGCGGCGGACGGCGTCGTCCTGTTTGCGGGCTCGGACGATGCGGCGATGTTCAGTCCGTGGAGGGTTTTTTATGGGAATATGATTGTCATTCAACATGATGGTGATTTGTTCACGCTGTATGCGCATCTTTCAGCCATTGCTGTTGAACAAGGGCAGGCAGTGACGGCAGGGGAGAAGATCGGTGAAGTGGGGCAGAGCGGCGCGGCCACGGGGAGTCATTTGCATTTTGAAGTTCGTGCGGAAGATATGCATGATTACTTTGCCACGTTGAACCCGGAATTGTGGCTTGCACCCGGGGCTTCGTGCGGGGCGTTGATGATTTCGGTTGTGGACGCTGATGGAACATTTCGACGCGCGAAATTGACGATCCAGCAATATTCCGGTACAAAGGAAGTTTTGACGACGTATTATCTCGACACATATGACCCCTCACTGGCGGTTGGGGTTGAGAATGCCGCCATGAGCGATCTGACGGCGGGGCGGTATCGAATTGCGTTTGTATACAACGGCCATTTGTATGAACGCTGGGTTGAAGTACAATCGGGCAAACTTACACAGGTTGCATTTGTGGTGAAGTAAGGTGACAGTCGCTTACCAGGTGACTGCACCTCAAACTAAATTTGGAGAATAATCATGGGATTGAAACCTGACCACTGGATTCGCAGGATGGCGCACGAGCACCGAATGATCGAACCGTTCGAGGAGAAACAGGTCCGTAATGGAGTTGTGTCCTACGGTGTTTCCTCCTATGGATATGATGTCCGTGTGGCGGATGAATTCAAGATTTTCACCAATGTCTTTTCCGCCACTGTGGACCCGAAGAACTTCGATATCAAATCCATGGTGGATTACATCGGCGATGTGTGCATCATCCCGCCGAACTCCTTCGCTCTGGCGCGGACTGTCGAATACTTCCGCATCCCTCGCAAGGTGTTGACAATCTGTCTCGGCAAGTCCACGTATGCACGCTGCGGGATCATCGTCAACGTCACGCCGTTCGAGCCGGAGTGGGAAGGCTTCGTCACGCTGGAAATTTCGAACACCACGCCGCTGCCTGCGAAGATCTATGCCAACGAAGGGCTGGCACAAGTCCTTTTCTTTGAGGCGGATGAGGAGTGTGAGATTTCGTACGCGGATAAGAAGGGGAAGTATCAGAAGCAACAATCCATTGTGTTGCCGAAATTGTAGGAATCTGGCTGGGGATGCAGGCGTTATAGGAGGCAAGATGAACAAAAAGCTGATAGTGTTCATGGTTGTATCAATTCTATTGACTGCCTGTGGGGCGGTGACGCCGGTGCCGACGGCGACGCCTACATTCATGCCGACATCTTTGCCAACAAGGACTTATACGCCTACTCCAACGCAATTCCCTTCACCAACTGCTACACTATCGCGTGCCGACGGAATATTTATTATTCCGACAATGAATGTTTATCC
>DATIUT010000039.1:0-9802 GCA_035466615.1 Anaerolineales bacterium
GAATATTGATACTTGTATAAATGTTTTGCCTGTTCGATAAAATATTCAATAGGCATGGATGCCGCAGGTGTCACCGCCATCTACGTGATGGATGGGGATCTTCCGCTCACAGTTGAATCCGCAGGCAACACCACCATACCATGCACCTTGTCAACCTTCGTTCGGCAACTTACTCTTGCGCTATATTTTCAATCTCCCCTGCAAATAATCCAACAGCATCTTTAAAGCCGCGTCCGCGGAGGATGCCTTGTTCTGTCCGCGGTCGCCGTTGAAATGGAATTCGCGCGCCCACTCGCCGTCGTTTGCGACCAACCCGACCCAGGTGGTGCCCACAGGCTTGTCCACAGTCCCGCCGCCCGGACCAGCTATCCCTGAGATCGAAACGGCAATGTCCACATCCAGCAGTTTTTTCGCGCCGCGCGCCATCTCCAAAACCGTATTTTGGCTCACCGCGCCAAAAGTATTCAAGGTATCCCATGAAACTCCCAACACTGAGACCTTCGCCTCATAAGAGTAGGACACCACCCCACCCATGAAGTACTCCGACGAGCCCGGGATATTTGTGACACGATGGCCAACCAGCCCGCCGGTGCAGGATTCCACCAGCCCCAGCTTCAAACCGCGTTGCTGTAACAACCTTCCAATCTCGATTTCAAGGGAATTGTTCAAGTTTGCCTCATCATTGTCAGATCATATTTAAGCACGGCGATTATACACGGCAGGGTCCCTTTCAGATTATAATTTTCACCTATGGCTGATTGGACAGGAAAAACGCTGGGAAGAGTCCAAATCAATGACCTGATCGCCCGCGGGGGCATGGCAGAGATCTATACGGGCATCCATGAAACGCATGGGCTTGTGGCAGTCAAGGTGATGCGCGGCCTGCTCGAACGCGATGAACACCAGCTCATGCGCTTCAAGCGGGAAGCGGAAGTGATCGGCGAACTGCTCCACCCTAATATCGTCCGCATGCTGGATTTTGTGATCGAGGATGAAACGCCCTGTCTTATCATGGATTTCATCCCCGGCCCATCGCTCGCTGTTTACATGAAGGAAATTCACGAAAAAAACCAGCGAATCCCAATTGGAATCATAGCCCAGATCCTCAAATCGGTCGCCAGCGCACTGGATTACGCCCACAGCAAGGGCATTGTCCACCGCGATATCAAACCTGCGAACATCCTGCTCCGCTCCCGGACACAGGACGTCACTCCAGAACTCCCCCTGCCACTGGATGTGGAGCCGATTCTTACGGACTTCGGCCTGGTCCGCCTCCTGGATTCCACCCTGCACACGACAACGGGTTCCGTCTCCGGCACCCCGACATACATGAGTCCCGAACAGGCGCGCGGCGAAAAAGTGGACAAGCGCACCGACATCTATTCACTCGGTATCGTGCTGTATGAGATGCTGGCAGGTCGGGTTCCTTTTCAGGCGGATACCACCTTTGGCATGTTGATGAAACACATCAACGAACCGCCTCCTCCGATCGCAGGCATTTCATCCGATCTGCAGGCCCTGATGGATCGCGCCCTCGCAAAGGACCCTGATTTCCGTTATGAATCCGCAGGCGACCTGGCAAAAGAATTCATTTCCATCTTTAATGGGCAAACGGCTTCCCCGGAGACGATTCATATAGCAAAATTGGCGCGCAAAGTGGTTGAAGAACTCAGGGCGCCGATAAGCGCCCCACAACCATCCGTCCGCTTCCGCTGGCTCAGGGTCGCAATTGAAACTCTGGCGGCGGTCCTGCTCGCCTCGGTCATCATTCGATTTGTCAACCCACCGGCAGCAACTGTGAACACCACACCCATCCCAGGCAACCCGGATGTTTCGGCGGGAAGGTTAAGGTTTGGCGATTTTTCAAACGTGATGGATGAGATCAGGCTGACTCTCAACACGGCAGAACCCCCGGGCGATAACTACCATTATGAAGCCTGGCTGGTGAGCGATAATGGCGCCGCCACCCGCAAACTGGGAATTATTACATTCAACACGGCCGGTGTCGGTCAACTCACACTGCTTGATCCCGACCAGCAAAATTTTCTCGAAGACTTCAATCAAATCGTTGTTTCAAAGGAACTGAATGACACTGAAACAACCGGACCGTCCGAAGATGTCGTTTACTCGTCCATCTTTCCACCGAATGCTTTGCTCCCTGTAAGGAATCTGCTTGTTTCTTATAAAGACACCCCGGAAGAACTGGCTCTCATACAGGGACTATGGTATTACAGCGGCTCATATATCAACATATCCATCAACGGCTACGACGTGGCAGGCGATGAAACAATCGGGTTGAGGGAGGCATTTGAAAGCGGGGACGAGACCACGATCCGAAAAAGGACCGAAGAAATCATAAACCAGATCGTGGGTGCCTCAAGCGATCTATACCTGGATTACGATAATGACGGCGAGGTCTCTGACACCACTGACGGCTTCGGAAGTTTTCAAAGCGGCAATAATGCAGGATACCTGCAAGAGACACTTACTCAGGTAAAACTGGCGATGGACGCGACGGATTCGACTTCCAACATCCGCTCCAATGGTGAAGATCTTCAAATCTGCATTCAAAACATGGACAGGCGGCTGAAACGAATTCTTGAATTGGCATTGCAGTTAAAGGACATTCCTCTTGGCCCGCAAATGGAGCCGATCATTGCGGAACTCGAGACCCTCGGTGATACGCTGGTGCGGGGCGCCGATGCCGACCGGGACGGCTTGATCGAGCCGATCCCGGATGAATGCGGCGCAGACTCGGCATATGGGCTTGCGTACAACATGGCAGATATGCTGCTCTTTCCGGGCAGGAATAGAATCCCACCTTCGGAAAAATAAAAATCCCCAGCACTGCCGCTGGAGATTTTTGTGGGATCGATCTTTTTATGGAATCAAACCCTGATTAATCTGGTTGAATGTGTCTTGGATCGCCGGCGCGAGAACGCTCAATGCCCCCGCAATGATGGCGGCCAGACAACAGAGCAAAACAATTACGGGCAGGAACAAAGAACCTGCCGCCTGACCCCAGCCGAATTGATTGACACCCTTGACTGCCATTAACTCCAGTACGATCACATAAATGCCGGCAGCAAGACCTACAAAACCAAAACAGGCCCCAACATAGGGAATTGCCGCGAACAAAGTCAACACCGAACTGATCAGGGTAAAGGGCACTGTAATTGCGGCAAAGACATAAGCCAGCTGCTCAAACGTCCCTGTGCCGCCAAACATTTTTGCCACCCACTGAACAACGCCGGTGAATAGCGCAAAAAACACGACCGAGATCACCGCTCCGATCGGCGCGCCACAAATTACGGAAATGATTCCACCGCCAACTGCGCCTTGCGGCGTGTTTTCAAGACCGAGTTGCTGCAACATCTGTCCCATGACCGCCCCCTGCATCAGGGATGCAACGAAGATATTGACCAGAGAACCAAGGAACACCCAAAGAAAGGCTGTGGACAATTTTACGTTGGGCGACGCCGCCAATCGCGCAAATGTCTGCTCGTTGGGTTTGGTTATTGCTTCCATCCAGGTTGAGAACCAACTTGAGAAGCCGGAAGGTTCAGGGGACATCGGGGTGTTATTTTGCTCGTTCATGTATTCCTCCGAAAAATGGTTTCGTCAATTATTGCATAAAACATCCCCTGTTGCAACCGCCAAATTGAGACGCAATGCAAATGTTACACATGCAGTAAAATAAATTCCTATGGAAATCCCAGAGAAGATCCAGGGCATTCTTGCCACCCTTTCCACAAAACCCGGTTGTTACCTGATGAAGAACGCTGAAGGGAAGGTCATTTATGCTGGCAAAGCCATTAATTTGAAGAACCGCGTCCGCTCGTACTTCCACGCGGATGCCAGCCACGATAACAAAACCCGCCGCCTTGTGCGTGAAATCGCGGACATTGAATGGATCGTTGTCGGTTCGGAACTTGAGGCGCTCATCCTCGAGATGAACCTCATCAAGACGCACCGCCCGAAATACAACGTCCGCCTCAAGGATGACAAACGCTATCCATACATCAAGGTCCACTGGAACGAACCCTTCCCCAAAGTGACCGTCACACGGCAAATGGTGGAGGATGGCTCGCGTTATTTCGGTCCATACACTTCGGCGTGGGCCGTCTATCAGACATTGGATGTGTTGCGGAAGGTCTTCCCGTATTTGACATGCGACCGCGAGATCACCGGGCAGGACAAACGTGCGTGTCTTTACCATGACATCAAGCTGTGCACTGCTCCCTGCATCGGCGCGGCCACCCAGGCCCAATACCGCCAAATGATCTCCGACCTGATGGATTTTCTCAGCGGGCATAGTGAAGGGATTGTGGCCCGCATCGAAATGGATATGTTGAAGGCTTCCGAAGAGATGCGCTTCGAGAAAGCCGCCGCCCTGCGCGATCAACTCAAGGCGATGCAGAATATCATCGAAAGGCAACGGATCGTCTTCGCGGCAGACTACATCGATTCAGATGTGCTTGCCATGGCGCGCAGTGACGGGGAGGCCTGTGTGCAGGTCTTTTTCATACGCGGCGGCAAGTTGATCGGACGCGAGTACTTCATCCTTGAAGGGACGGAGGACGCGGCGGATACGGAAGTTATGGAACAGTTCATCACACAGTTCTATACAGAAGCCGCGAATATCCCTGAACAGGTGATGCTCCCACAGCAACTCGAAGAGGCAAGGATCATCCGTCAATGGCTTCGATCCAAACGCGGCGGCAACAAGGTGGAATTCTTCGTGCCAAACGAAGGGCAACCTCACGAACTGGTGCAAATGGCAACCGAGAACGCCGCCGAGACCCTGCAAGCCTTGCGGGCCCAATGGCAGGCCGACACGCACAAACAGGAACAGGCGCTGGCTGAATTGCAGGAATCATTGAAGTTGCCAGAACCGCCCAACCGCATCGAGTGTTATGATATTTCCAACACACAGGGGACAGCGATCGTGGGCGCGATGGTTGTATTCACACAAGGAGTGCCGGACAAGAAGTTGTATCGCAGGTTCAACATCGAAAACGTGGTCGGTGCGCCGGATGATTTTGCGTCCATGGAGGAGATGTTGATGCGCCGATTCCGAAGGTGGAAATCGGCCCAGGAAACAGCGAACCAGCCCGGGGCGAAGAATGACGCGTCGTTCTCCTTCCTGCCGGATCTGATCATCATTGACGGTGGCAAGGGACAGTTGGGCCGCGCCATCCAGGTCCTTGAGAAATTTGAGTTGATGGACAAGGTTCCAGTTGTTGGCCTGGCAAAACAACAGGAGGAGATCTTTTTCCCGCACAGGTCAGATTCATTGCTGCTGCCGCGTCATTCACAGGGACTATATCTCGTCCAGCGTATCCGCGATGAGGCGCATCGGTACGGGATCACAGCGCATCGCAATAAACGGCAAAAACTTGGCATGGCTTCACAACTCGATACAATCCCGGGGATTGGCCCCTCGCGGCGCAAAGCGCTCTTGAAACATTTCGGGTCTGTGGATAAGATTAGGGACGCTTCCATCGAAGAACTCAAAGCGGTGGTGCCGGAGAACGCGGCACACGCAATAAAGGTGCATTTGGAATGAGAAATATCTGGACTGTTGACGACGATGAAGAAATGAGCCGCGCAATCGGGCTGATGTTGAAACTGCTCGATTGTGAAGTGACGACTTTCCATAATGTCCGTTCTGCCGCGCAATTGTTCCTCTCCGGCAGAAGGCCAGACCTGCTCATTTTGGACATCAACATGCCCGAAGTGACAGGGCTGGACATGGTGGAGTTCCTCCGCCGCCGCCCCGGTACAAAGGATCTGCCCATCGTGATGCTTTCCTCAGAGGCGGCGGACACGATGGTAGATCGAGCAATGGAACTTGGCGCGGACTCATATGTGATGAAACCGGTAACCATCGAGGAACTTGAAAAGGCAATGGCTACCGCTTTTTACAAACATTTGTAACAGCGAGATGAAAATGGCAGATAAAAAAACGAAGAACAGGAATCAATACAAACCAAAGGAAAATAATACGACATCCAGGTCCACACGGATGATGCAGATAATTTTCCTCGTCCTTTCCGTGATGATCGTGCTGTCCATGATTTTGGCGGCTACGGCAAATTTCTAGATTTCAAGAATATCAACAATCAAGGGATGATATAATCCCCGCCGCGCGGCGCAGGTTGCCGCGCTTGATTTTGATTATACGGCGAGGCAAGGCGCTACGTAGCCTCGCCCTGCAATGAGGAAACATGCTCGACAAATTAAAAGGCATCGAGGATCGTTACGAACAACTTGGCAATGAATTGCTCGAAGTAGGGAATAACTATCAACGCGCGGCTGAAATCAATAAAGAACGTGTGGACCTGGAGGAAATCGTTGAAAAGGCGCGGGAATACCGTCAGGCAATGAAAAGCCTGGGGGAAGCCCGGGCAATTCTCGAGACCGAAAAGGATGCGGAACTGGTCGCTCTGGCTGAAGCAGATATTCAAGACACCACACCGAAGATTGAGATCCTTGAAAAAGAGATCAGGGGTCTGCTTGTGCCCAAAGACCCGCGCGATGATAAAAACGTCATCGTGGAAATCCGCGCGGGTACCGGGGGTGATGAAGCCGCGATCTTTGCGGGAGATCTGTTCCGCATGTATACGCGTTATGCCGACGAGCACAGGTGGAAGAACGAGATTCTTTCTGAGAATTCCATCGGCGTGGGCGGCTACAAGGAAGTGATCTTCGAAATCCGCGGGAAGGGCGTGTATTCGAAACTCAAATATGAATCGGGTGTACATCGTGTACAACGCGTGCCTGTTACCGAATCATCGGGGCGCATCCATACATCCACCGCCACAGTGGTGGTCCTTGCCGAGGTGGACGAGGTGGAAGTGGACATCCCTGAGAGCGACATTGAGATCGAGGTATATCGGTCGTCCGGCGCGGGCGGGCAGAATGTGCAAAAGAACTCAACGGCCGTACGCCTGTATCACAAACCCACCGGCATGGTGGTGACCTGTCAGGATGAACGCTCGCAATTGCAGAATAAATTACGCGCCATGAGCATTCTACGTGCGCGCCTGTATGAGATCGAAGAGGAAAAACGGCACGCCGAACTCGAGGCAAACCGCCGTTCCCAGGTCGGGAGCGGTGAACGCTCCGAGAAGATCCGCACATATAACTATCCACAGAACCGCGTCACCGATCATCGCATTGGCGTGTCTAATTACAACCTGCCCGCCGTGATGGATGGCAACATAGACGAGTTCATCGAAGAACTATCCACACGCGATGAGGCAGAACGCCTGGCCGCGAGCGGCGTTGAAGAAAAATAAATCATCGGAAGGGCGCACTCGTTGCATCCTTTTTTGGAGTAAATGATGAACGAAAATCCCGCATTCGGCGCAGACCTGCAACCCTTCATGGGCATCCCCTCTTTTATGCGACTGCCGGTCACACGGGAGCTGAAAGACATGGATGTGGCCATTATGGGTGTACCGTTTGACAGCGGCACTTCCTATCGCACGGGGACACGCTTCGGCCCACGCAAGATACGCGAGGCATCGTTGATGATCTGGGGACACAACACGACGCTCAATGTCACGCCGTTGAAGAAACTCAAGGTCGTGGATTACGGCGACGTATCTGTGATACCAACTTCCATCGAACACACCATGACCGCCATCACAAAAACCGCCAGCGAAGTCATTGGAACAGGCACAACCCTCATCACGCTTGGCGGCGACCATTCCATTGCACTTCCGCTTTTACGCGCACACGCAAAGAAACACGGACCTGTTTCCCTCGTCCACATTGACGCACACATTGACACGTGGGAGGCGGAATTTGAGGCTGTTCCATATAGCCACGGAACACCATTTCGATATGCCTTGCAGGAGGGATTGATCCGCAAGGGTGAATACATGCAAATTGGCATACGCGGTCCTGTAAGTGGTGAGAACGATTATGCCGACGCAAAGGAACTTGGCGCCCGCACCGTCACCATCCATGAAGTGATGGAAAAAGGCGTAAAGGAAGTTCTCAAGGAAATACATGAACGCATGAAAGGTCCGGTATATGTGAGCATTGATATTGACTCTGTTGACCCTGCCTACGCGCCCGGCACCGGCACTCCGGAGGTCGGCGGATTGTCAAGTTACCAGTTGCTCCAACTTGTGCGCGGACTTCACGGGCTTAACCTCGTCGGCTTCGATCTGGTAGAGGTCTCGCCACCCTTCGATCACGGGGACATCACCGCCATCCTTGGCTCGAACATCGCCTTCGAATATCTTTCCCTGCTGGCTCTCAAGAACGGATGAAATGCCGCCGCTTCTTTCCGACATCACAGACTGCCTCTCATCCATAAGCGACACCCCCGCCCTGGACGCGTCCGTCCTCGTTGCCCATATTGTGAACAAGCCTCGCACATGGGTCATGGCACACCCAGGGTTATCGCTCACAAACGAACAACGAAACAAACTCAACGCCTCGCTCGCACGACTGGAAAGCGGCGAGCCGTTTCCTTATGTGCTCGGTCATTGGGAATTCTTCGGCATGGAGTTTGACATCACACCCGATGTATTGATTCCACGCCCCGAAACAGAACTACTCGTCGAAAAAGCGGTTGTATGGATGCAGGAATCGAATGTCCGGCGGACGGTTGTCGATGTGGGGACAGGTTCGGGAGTCATCGCCGTATCGATCGCAGCTCACATTCCAATGGCACACGTTCTTGCCACGGATATTTCCCTTCCGGCACTGGCAGTGGCAGAAAACAACGCTCGCAAATTCAATGTGCCTGACCGCATCAAATTTGTGGAGTGCGATATCCTTCCGCCTCATCCAAAATCGCTCCCCACAGAAGAACACTTCGACCTGCTGTGTGCAAACCTTCCATACATCCCAACCGAAATCCTGCACAGTCTGCCGGTCTACGGCCGTGAACCTACCCTTGCCCTCGACGGCGGCGCTGACGGTCTCGACCTCTTCCGAAAACTGATGAACATCGCGCCCGAATGGATGGCTCCCAACAGCCTGATATTGCTCGAGATCGAAGCAACACTCGGTGTGCAAGCCCTCAATCTCGCCTACGATATGTTTTCGGGGGCCAGGATCCATTTGCACAAAGACCTCACCGGCCGCGACCGCTTACTTGAAATCATGCTTTGATGAAGACACAGATCATTCCGGCAAATTCCCCGAACGCACTCCCGCATGCGCTTGCCATTTTGAAGTCCGGTAGTCTTATCGCCTTTCCCACCGACACGGTGTATGGCGTCGGTACGCTTGCCTTTGACGGCAGGGCGATCGAGTCGATCTATTTTGCAAAGAACCGTCCTCTCGAAAAAGCGATCCCCATTTTGATCGCCGACATCGAAGACATGGAAAAAGTCGGGATGGACATTCCGCAGACCGCCTACAAACTCGCCTCCCGCTTCTGGCCTGGACCTTTGACCTGCATCATCCCTAAAAAACCGACTCTCCCCAAAGTTGTCTCTGCCACAAACACTGTCGGTGTTCGGGTGCCAGACCATGAAGTTGCACGCGCCCTGCTCCGCGCGGCGGGACCGATGGCTGTCACCTCGGCGAACATTTCTGGGCAACAAAGCCCATCCTCTGCCGAGGAGGTCTACGCCCAACTCAGCGGGCGCATTCCACTGATCATCGACGGCGGTATAACGCCGGGAGGAATCCCATCCACAGTTGTAGATTGCTCGACGGGTGAATTGAAAATTTTGCGTGAAGGTCCAATATCAGCCCAGGAATTATTTTCGTCTCTTTGACCCCATGCCAGTCCTGCATACAAATTAAAAATCGGATTAATAAGCGATGG
>DATIUT010000040.1:0-17658 GCA_035466615.1 Anaerolineales bacterium
GCCTGAAATTCCGAATATCCAGGCATTGAAGGCGCGGTTCAAAAATGAGATCTACCGTTTGCGGCGTGCAGTCGGACGGGATGCCATCATCTTTGATGATGAATATTATCGCTTCAATCACCAAATGGACTATGAATATGATGTGGAAGCCTTCGACTCCCACGTTTCGCGTGCCCATAAGACTTCCGATATAAAGACTCGTATTGAACATCTCCAAAAGGCTATAGACCTGGTTCGCGGTCCCTACCTTGCTGATGTGGATGCCGAATGGGCTGCCCCTGAACGGGAGAGATTATGGCAGGCTTACGGGTCTGCACTTGAAGAACTGGCGTATTTGTATCTTGATTATGGTCAGTTGGAAAATTGCCTGTTGATTTGTCAGATAGCACTCAAACGGGATCGCTTTCATGAGACGATCTACCAGATCGAAATGCGTGCCTATGCAGTGTTGGGGGATCGTTCCATCATTGCACGCCGATATCAGACATGCAAGACAGTGATGGGTGAGCTGGGCATAGCGCTTTCCGGGGAGACAGAACGGATCTACCGAGAACTGACCGGTTGACTGACCAAACCTGGTCAATTTTGCACCCTGTTTTGCATCCTGGGTGGGGGTATGATGTGGGCATCCAATCTAAAAAAGAAAGAGGTGTTCCCATGAAAACCAAACTCATTCAATTCATTGTCATTGTTGACCAGCCTCCCTCGGATGGCGGCACTGGTCCGTATTAATCTTCGGCTTTCGAGACCAAAGGGAAATAAATTATGACAATGCTTACAATGGACGCCCGCCCTGCCTCATCCTTCGACTATCGGAAACCCGCCTCAGACCGTTCGGGCTTGCATCGTTTGTTCACGGCGGCGATCGTCAACAGCCAGTTCCGCGAGAAACTGCTCAGCGAGCCCGAGATGGCGCTGGCAGGCGGATATCTTGGTCAGTCCTTTTTTCTGACCGATCAGGAAAAGACGATCATCAGCAACGTGCGTGCCAGAGATCTGACCGACTTTGCCCAAAAGGTCAATCAGGCGCTCAAAGCCATATAAACCCAAATAACCCATCAGTCTCGGTCTCCTAACTGATGTCAAATTGGGTGACGCGGCGGAATTGGGGATGCAGTGATAAGAAAATCACCGTGCCCCGGGTCCGCCGGTTTTAGTTTCTTTGGAGAGAATCGATTGGATCTGCTTCTGGATATCGAACAAAAGATCGGTGAACCGCTCCGGGCTTTTGCAGACCTGCTCGTTGTCGTGGATGGACACGGGGTGATACTCGACTGCCGCTTTGGCGATCCATCCATAAATTCCGATTCCTTTGAACATATCCGGAATAAGCCGATACATGATTTCTCATCATCCGAAGTCAGCGACAAACTAAATTATCACCTTTCTCGAAATCTACAGGGTGGAAAAACCACATCCTTTGAATTCTCATTGGTTATGGAAGGTCGCGAGCGCTGGTTCGACGCGCGGCTTGTGGGGTCATCTGAATCGAAGTTCATTCTATCCGCCCGGGATATCACAAGATACAAGCAAACAGAAAATAGAATGAAGCAGCAACTCCACCGCCTCAATGCGCTTCGATCCATTGACTTTGCCATCGCTTCCGGTCTGGACCTAAACCTGCTCCTGGCCATTTTGCTGGATCGCGTCATCGAAACCCTGCACGTGGACGCTGCCACTGTCCTTTTGCTCGACCCGAAATTGAATGAACTTACATTCGCGTCCGGCAAAGGCTTTCATACAAACATCCTTCAACACACCCGCCTGAAAACCGGACAGGGATACGCCGGTAAAGTGGCATTGGAGCGCAGGGTCATCAACATTGCCGACCTCACAAAGAGTAAAACCGAATTCGAACGCCTGCCCCTGTTCCCGAGTGAAAAGTTCGTCGTTTATTATGGTGTCCCCCTGATTGCCAAGGGACGAGTGCTGGGTGTGCTTGAAATATTCCACCGTTCACACCTCCATCCCGACGAAGACTGGCTGGACTTTTTGAACATCATTTCCGGGCAGACTGCTATAGCGATCGATAGTGCCATGATGTTCAAGGAACTGCAAAAGTCCAATTTTGAATTGAGCTTGGCATATAATGCAACGATTGACGCGTGGTCGCGCACCCTTGATTTGCGGGACCACGACACAGAAGGGCATACCCGTCGTGTCACCGATATTACACTCCGCTTTGCTGTGATTACTGGAGTCAAAGGCGCAGATCTGATCCACATTCGGCGCGGGGCAACTTTGCACGATATCGGCAAGGTTGCCATCCCGGACGATATTCTCTTTAAACCCGGTCCGCTCGATCAGGGCGAATGGGAGACCATGCGCCGGCATCCGAGGTATGCTGTTGATCTGCTCTCGCCGATAAAATATCTCGAACGCGCCATGGAAATTCCGCATTGGCATCACGAGAAATGGGATGGCACTGGCTACCCCGATCGGCTTGGCGGGGAGGAGATTCCCCTGCCTGCAAGGCTGTTCGCGTTGGCGGATGTTTTCGATGCCCTCACCTCCGACCGGCCATATCGCAAGGCGTGGTCAAAGCAGGATACTGTTCAATTTATCGAGGCCCAGTCCGGCAAACACTTCGACCCGAGACTTGTTCCAGAATTTCTGAATCTTGTTAATACAAATAGCTTTTAGATGCGGCACTTGACCATCATATCCAACTGGGATAGAATATCGCCTTGCCAGTGCCCTCGTAGCTCAGTGGATTAGAGCGCTTGCTTGCGGAGCAATAGGTCGCGTGTTCGAGTCGCGCCGAGGGCGCCATGAAAACCAGGAGCGGATACCCCGCTCCTTTTTGTTTGAAATTCATGGCAAGTAAAACACACAATTCTTTTCCACATTATGATTGGAATATTATGGCAAAACCGCAAATGCTACTAACAAACGATGATGGCATCCGTTCACCCGGTTTGTGGGCGGCGGCGGCTTCTCTCTCGGACCTTGGATATGTCACTGTCACCGCGCCGCGTGAACAATCCTCAGGCATGGGACGCAGTCTGCCAAATACATCAGATGGGATCATTCGCGAGGAACGGGTGCAGGTCAACAGTCAGGAATGGAGCGTGTTTGCGGTGGGTGGGAGTCCCGCCCAATCGGTCCTGCATGGTGTGTTGGAAGTCTTAAAGTTCAAACCGGACCTGGTCGTTTCGGGAATCAACTATGGGGAGAATGTCGCTTCGGGTGTCACCATTTCAGGGACGGTGGGCGCGGCAATGGAAGCCGCGTCGCTGGGAATCCCCGCGATGGCTGTTTCATTGGAAACGGATTCAAAATATCATTTGTCTTATTCAGATGAAGTGAATTTTTCTGTTGCTGCGGACTTTGCCCGGCGCTTTGCCCGTTTGCTTTTGGGGAAGAAGTTCCCTGCGGATGTGAGTTTGTTGAAAGTGGATGTCCCTTGGGATGCAACATTGGATACCCCCTGGCAGTTGACCCGCGTTTCGCACCAGAGATATTATGAGCCTTTTGCCCCGCAAAGAAAATCATGGGATGAAGCGGCCACGATCGGATATCGAGAAGCAGGCAGGTTGGAGGATGAACCGGAAGATACCGATGTGTATGTTTTGCGAAAGAAACGGTGGGTTTCCGTTTCGCCCATCAGCCTTGATCTGACCTCCCGCGCCGATTTTGGCGAACTGGATAAGTTGATGAGGAATCATTAAAGCGAAAGGCACCGAGGTTTCCCGGTGCCTTTCGCTTTTGGTGAAGATCTCTATCTAATTGAAGTGAGGACTGAATCGTGCGATCAGTTTCTCTTTTGGCATAAAGCCGGTCACGCGCTCCTTGACCTCACCGCCCTTCATGAATAGCAGGGTGGGGATGCCCATCACGCCGAATTTCATGACAAGGTTCGGGTTCTCATCCGCGTCGACCTTCACGACCTTGACCTTCCCGTCCCATTCGCCAGCCAGTTGCTTGACAACCGGGTCGAGCATTTTACACGGCTGGCACCAAACTGCACTGAAATCCACCAGCACGGGTTGATTGGCGTCCAATACTTCGTTCTGAAAATTGCCTTCATCTACATGTAATATGTCTGCCATATTTGCCTCCAGCCTGATGGACGCATCGTAATGCAAGCGTCTTACGTTGACGATGGGTATTTCCCATGTTAGAATGCAGTCCGCTTTAGCAATGATGGGCGCGTAGCTCAATGGCAGAGCAGCGGCCTTTTAAGCCGTTTGTTGAGGGTTCGATCCCCTCCGCGCTCACAGTGAAATCCTCCACTTGGAGGATTTTTGTTTTACTGTGTGTCCCCGCAGGGACGATGATATTCGATTCCCTCTGCGCACAGAGAAACCCTCCTTTTGGATGGTTTTATTTTTACAATGAATATTTTAAGCATACTGTCACCCTTGTTTCCGAACATGCGTGCTATAATAACTTATCCCTAAAATTCAGTAATAATTGACTGTACACATGTCCTTTGCCCACCTCCACGTCCATACCGAATATTCCCTGCTCGACGGCTTCTCAAACATCAAGAAGCTGGTCAAACGCGTGAAGGAGCTGGATATGCCCGCCGTGGCAATCACCGATCACGGTACCATGTTTGGTGTCATCGATTTTTACAAGGCCGCGCTCGGTGAGGGCGTCAAGCCGATTATCGGCGTGGAAGCCTACATGGCGGCACGCGGGATGCAGGACCGTGATTCGAAACTGGACCGCTCCTCCTATCACCTGCTTCTGCTGGCGGAGAACGAGACCGGATACAGGAACCTGCTCAAGATTTCCTCCGCCGCCCAACTGGACGGTTTCTACTACTATCCACGCATCGACCGGGACTTTTTGGCGGCTCACTCCGAAGGGATCATCTGCACCTCTGGGTGTATGTCCGCGGAGATTCCACGGGCGCTGTTGAATGACGATCCCGAAGAAGCTGTCCGTCGTATGAACTGGTATTACGATGTCTTTGGTCCCGATAGATTCTTTGTTGAGCTGCAACAACACAGCATCAAGGAAATAACGGACCTGAACCGCAAACTGGTCGAGATGGGGGCGCGTTATTCGGCAAAATATGTCGCGACGAATGACGTACATTACATTAACCAGGGCGACTCGCGTCTGCAGGACATTCTGCTCGCCATTCAAACCAACGCCCTTCTCACAGATAAAGACCGCATGCGGATGACGGACGACTCGTACTATCTGCGCACACCGCAGGAGATGAGTGCATTGTTTGCGGAAGTGCCCGGGGCATTAAGTAACACACTTCTCATTGCCGAACGTTGTAACGTGGATTTGGGATTCAAGGGTTATCATCTGCCCGATTTCCCCGTCCCTGAAGGGTTCACGCCAGAATCATACCTCCGTCACCTTTGTAATGATGGAGCGAGGAAACGCTATGGGGATCGCGCCGCCGGTCAACAGGTCCAGGAAAGACTCGATTATGAGTTGGGCGTCATCCACAAGATGGGATTCGATGCCTACTTCCTGATCGTGTGGGATTTGTGCCGCTATGCATTGGAAAACGGCATCTGGTACAACGCGCGCGGTTCGGCGGCGGGATCCATTGTTGCGTACGTGCTCGAGATCACGCTTGTTGATCCGTTGTACCACAACCTGCTGTTCGAGCGTTTCTTGAATCCGGGTCGTATCTCGATGCCCGACATTGACCTTGATTTCCGCGATGATCGCCGCGCCGAGATGCTCGAATATTGCACGCGCAAATATGGGAATGACAAGGTCGCGCAGATCATCACCTTCGGCACAATGGGAACGAAGGCCGCATTGCGCGATGTGGCGCGTGTGATGGACATTCCGCTTCCCGAAGTGGACCGCGTTGCCAAACTTGTTCCATTTGTTTCGGGGCGCAATACCACAATGGAAGATGCGCTGGCGATCCCTGAATTCAAACAGATTTATGATGAACAGCCGCACTTACATGAATTGATCGATACCGCCGCGAAAATGGAGGGCACCGTCCGCAATGCGGGGACTCATGCCGCGGGCGTGGTGATCTCGGATAAGCCGATTGTTGAATACCTGCCTTTGCATCGTCCGACTTCGAATTCGGAAGACACCCCTGTCAAGACGGTCACGCAGTTTGAAATGGGTATTCTCGATTCGCTCGGTATGCTGAAAGTGGATTTCCTCGGGCTTATCACTTTATCCGTGATGGCAAGAGCCTGTGACATGATTGAGAAGCGGCATGGCATTAAATATGATCTGAACAACATCCCGCTTGACGACCCGAAAGCGTTTGAACTCATGGGCAACGGACAAACCGCCGGCGTATTCCAGGTGGAAGGCGGAGGGATGACACGCTGGCTCGTGCAGATGAAACCAAAGACGCTTGATAATATCATCGCGATGGTGGCGTTGTACCGCCCAGGCCCGATGGCATTCATACCCGATTATATTGCGCGCATGCACGGCGAAGCGGAAGTGGAATACCGCCACCCGAAACTCGAGCCGATCTTCAAGGACACATACGGCATCCCTGTCTATCAGGAACAATTGATGCGCGCCGCGGTGGAATTGGCGGGATACACGCCCTCCGAGTCGGATGAATTGCGCAGTGCCATCTCGAAAAAGAAGGCCAAGGAGATCGAAAAGCATCGCAACAAGTTCGTGAATGGCGCAGTCAGGCAGGGCATGGAAAAGGAAATTGCCGAAGCCATCTATAGCGACTGGGAGGAGTTCGCGCGTTATGGCTTCAACAAGTCTCACGCTGCTGATTATGGAGTGATCGCCGTGCAAACGGCATTCCTCAAAGCGCATTATCCTGCCGAGTACATGGCCGCGACTCTTACAGCCTCCGCAGGCCAGACTGAGAAGGTTGCGCTTTATGTTGCAGATGCCCGCAGTATGGGTGTGCCCGTGCTCCCATCTGAAATTAATGCTTCAGGCTGGGATTTTGAAATCGAAGATATGGACGGCAAGCCAAACATCCGATTTGGTTTTGGCGCTGTAAAGAATGTCGGTCAGGGTGCGGTCGAACTGATCACAAAGGAACGTGATAAGAACGGCAGGTTCAAGAACTTGAACGATCTCGCCCGCCGCGTTGACCTGCGCGCCGTCGGCAAACGCGCACTGGAATGCATCATCAAAGTTGGCGCGATGGATAACTTTGGAAATCGCTCCGCGTTGCTTGCGTCACTCGATCGTATTGTTTCCATCAGTAACAATCATTTCCGCGCCGCGGAAGCGGGGCAGATGTCCCTCTTCGGTGAAGCCACCGGCGTTGTCGAAGAAATCACGCTTCCCGCTGTAAACAATGTGGACAGGCGCGAGATGCTCAGTTGGGAGCGCGAGCTCATCGGTCTTTACATCTCCGATCATCCACTCACGCCGTATCAGGAAACCTTCAGGCAGATCGTCAGTTATTTCTCGGGTCAACTCAATGAGGCGCAGCATGAAGAGAAGGTATGTATTGCGGGCCTCGTTACCAGTGTCCGCCCGTATATGACCAAGACCAACAAGCCAATGGGCTTTGTCACGCTCGAAGATATTCAAGGCAATTTCGATCTCGTCCTTTTCCCGCGCACCTGGGAGAAGACGCGCGAGATGCTTACGGTCGGTCAGATCGTGATCGTCGAAGGCAAAGTGGACACGAACAGCACGCCGCCGAAAATTCTGGTGGATACAGTGCGGACGGAGATCAGGATTTTGGAACCGCTTGGTGTGGACAAGCCGCCTCAATCGAAACCGCAACCTGCTCCTGATCTGGAAGCCCTGTCTCAACCCAAGCCTGACAATCATGTCAAAGATATTAAGATCCAATCGAAGCAACCCAAGCCGATTGTTCCTGTCCAAAAGCAGCCCGTGATGCAAGTCGCTGAAAAACCGGTGGGAACGTACAAAGTTGACCAGGACCTCGATGGCGTGCCGCCTCCGCCCGATAACTTCCCCGATGACTGGGATACGCAATGGCAACCCTCCTTTGAAGATGTGGCGATGGCTTCCAAGCCCGAACCCAGGTTCAAGAAAAAGGAAGAAATCACGCCGCCGCGCGTTCAGTTGGAACCGGCTCCAGTGGTGAATCCAGATGTTGATGCAGATCAAGCTGAGGCGGAGCGCGCAGCGGTGGTCACATCCCTCAAATCCATCTATATCCCGCTGGCAAAGGAAGAGGATAGGGACCATCCGCCAAAACAGGTCACGGTGAACCTGCGTTCATCGGGCAACAAGGAAGAGGACCGTCGCCGCATCAAGACCATCTACGGCACGCTGATCTCGTTCCACGGGCGGGACCGCTTTAGTTTTCAGATCTTCGAGAACGGCGGCCGGCATCTGATTGATTTCCCCAACGATACCACGCGCATCTGCCCCGAATTGCTCCAGCGCCTGCTGAAGTTGATGGGGGAGGAGAGCTGGCGCGTGGAGGAGATTACGTTTCAATAAATCGTCGGGAAAACCCGTTGGTCGCCTCTACATGCTGCTTCTCACAGCATTACACCTCTCACAATCCGTCCGCTGGCAGAGCAACGCCAGCGGCTCATTTTTTATCAACTCCACAGTGACATCCAATAATCGTTTCAACGGGACTGCCTGAATGAATGCGCCGTCGTCCATGTCCACGCGGCGGACGTGGGGCTGGATGTGCTCTTCGATGGCGTTGAAGCCGGATGAGTCGCCAGGATAGCCGGGACATTCCACAACACGGTCTTCCAGCAGCGCCCAGCGGACAAATTGCCTGCGCCCGGCGAGTTTTTCACCGTAATGGAGGCTGGTGTTCACGGAGTGATCCACGTTGATCAAGACGACCCAGCCGCCATCTTCCGCCAGGACGCCAATGGGCGCAAACGGATCGAAGAGCGTTTGCATGCTGAGATATTCTTCCATGCGGACGCCTGCAAACGAGAGGATGGGATGGGATGTGCGAACCGCATCCTTGTCATAGACCAATGCATCGGGCAGGGTTCCCATCATTTTGTCGGGCGGCATTTGCGGGTAAAAACTCTGCGCCATTTTGTTTCCGTCCTTGTTGCTTCCGTAGGTGATCCCGTTATTGGGCGGGCCGACTTCCGGCGTGATCATCGTCTTGTAGGTAAATGTCGGTACGATCACGCCCTGGAATGACGCCAGCATGGCTTGTATGACCGACCGTGGTCCGCCCTGAATGTTGCCGAACTTTTTGAGCGATGCATGAGCAATGACCGGCCTGCCAGCCAGCCCAAGCTCATCAAATGCATGTTTTAGTTCGGCAAAACCAGGCATTACTTGCCTTTCCACTCCGGTTTGCGTTTTTCCACGAAGGCCTGCATGCCTTCCTTTTGGTCTTCGGTGCTGAACAGGTTGTAGAATGCCTGCTTTTCTTCGGCAAGACCATCCGTGAGGGAGGATTCGTATGAGGCGTTGATCATTTTTTTCGCGGCGCGGACGGCCAGCGGGGCGCGAGAAGCGATCTCTTCCGCAAGTTTAAGTGCCTCGTTCAAATAGTCGCTCACGGGGACGACGCGATTCACCAATCCAAATTGATAGGCTTCCTGTGCTGTCAGTTTGCGGTCGTTGAGGATGATTTCCATGGCGAGGGCTTTACCCACTGCACGGGTGAGTCGCTGTGTACCGCCCGCGCCGGGGATGACGCCAATGTTGATCTCTGGCTGGCCAAATTTGGCGGACTCTGACGCGACGATCATGTCGCAGGATAAAGCGATTTCGCATCCTCCCCCCAACGCCCAGCCTGATACGGCCGCAATGACCGGTTTCTGTACCGTGCGGATTCTTCCAAAGACCGCAACGTGGTCGCCGGTCATCATCTGCTCAACGGTTTTGTCTGCCATCTCTTTAATGTCCGCACCTGCGGCAAAGGCTTTTTCATTCCCTGTGATGACCATTGCGCCGACGGCATTGTCCTCGTCGAAAGCATCGAGTGCATCCATCACTTCGCGCATGAGTTGATTGTTGAGAGCATTCAACGCCTGAGGGCGGTTGAGTGTGATGAGACCAACCCGTCCGCGTGTTTCGGTCAATATCATTTCGTAGGACATTGTTTCTCCTGTGATACGCCAAATGTATTCAAACCATTTTATTTTACATGAGATTATGCTACCATTGGGCATCAATTCATACCAAGGAGATAAGAATGGGTTTTATACTGATGCTTCATTCCATCGTTCGATGGCTGCTTGTGCTTGTGGGAATGTTTGCCCTGGTCCGGTTTTTGATCGGGTGGCTGCGCAAAAGTGAATTCACAAAAATGGACCGAGGACTTTCAGCAGGCTTTAGCGGCTTGATGGATTTGCAAGTCATGCTGGGTTTTGTCTTTTTCTTCTGGAGCGGCCTGGCAGGCGGCGGTTTCCCGATGTTCCGTATCGAACACATGATTATCATGCTGGTTGCGGCGGTGGCCGGGCATTTGCCAGCCTTCATGAAGAAGGCTGCGAGTCAATTTACAGTCCCTTTCTTCGCAGTCATCGGCGCGCTTATTCTTGTGTTTATTGGTGTTGCCATTCTCCCCGGCGGCTGGAGCCGGTAATTTCCGCAAATTAAATTTTTTGTAGCGACCACTTCATGACCATACCCGAACAACCCGCCGAAAGACTCGATTTCAAACGCATCCTGCCGGTTCTTGTCATTGTATTTGTTGACCTGCTTGGGCTTTCGGTCATCATTCCTTTGCTTCCGTTGTATGCGGCACGTTATAGCGCAACGCCGCTCGTCATAGGTGTTTTGCAAGCCGCTTATCCGTTGATGCAGTTCCTCGGCGCGCCGATCCTTGGCCGCTTATCAGATCGTTTCGGACGCAAGCCGATTCTTGTCGTCAGCCAGATCGGGACATTTGCCGGTTTTATTTTGCTCGGTTTTGCGAACACGCTGACCATACTTTTCATCTCCCGCATCATTGACGGCCTCTCCGGCGCGAACATTTCCACTGCCCAGGCCGCAATTGCAGACAGCACCAACGAAAAGACCCGCACACAGGGACTCGGCCTCATCGGCGCGGCGTTCGGTGCCGGGTTCGTTTTTGGTCCCGTCATTGCGTTCATCGTTTTGCTGGCATCGGGACAAAATTATCAGGCCGTTGCGCTCACCGCGGCTTTCTTCTCCCTCGTTTCGATCCTCCTGACTTTGTTCTGGTTCAGGGAAACATTGACATCGGACTCCGCCTCTGCCCTTCGCAGAAAATTCTCGTTCGGTGCAATGCGTGAAGCGCTCAACAGGCCGGTCATTGGCTTCCTGTTGGCCTTGATGTTTCTCTATCAGATCGCTTTCGGAGGATACGAACAACTCTTTTCGCTATTCACACTTACACGTCTTGGCATGGACGCGCGTGACACAGCGGGTTTATTCGTCCTGGCCGGTCTTTTCATCATTGTGGTGCAGGGAGGTCTTGTCGGGCGCTGGTCAAAACAAAAAGGCGACCGCTGGCTGGTGATTCTCGGTGTCTCCACACTTGCCATCGGTCTGATCGGAACCGCACTTACGCCAGCAGTCCCCGTCCCCTGGTACGACCAGATCAAAGTCCTTGAGGGACTCGCAGGCGAAGGCGTGATGCGGGTCTCGATCCAAAACATCAATGTCCATTTACCGAGTCAAGCTGGACGTGGATGGCTGGGAATCATCTGGCTTTTGATTGCAAGTTTCCCTGCCGCGTTGGGTGGAGGTGTATTACATCCGGCAGTGAACAGTCTCATCACGAAAGCTTCAAGTAAAAGCGAAGTTGGCGGCATGTTGGGCATCTCGGCGTCCATGTACAGCGCGGCCAATGCCATTGCGCCGTTGTTCTATGGCTCGTTGTTTCAATGGTTTGGGGCGCCTGTTCCGTTCATGGCTGGCGGCGTGATTCTTTTAGTGTTATGGTTCGTCGCGCCGCGCGCTGTTCCGAATTGATTTTGCCCCCTATTTTCTGTATAGTAATACTACCAACTTGAGAGGAGACAGGGTATGGCTCGAAAGAAAACAGCCAAAGCAACGGGACAGGCAGGAAGTAAGATCAGCAAGGAGGATCTTGCGGATGCAAAATCCTATTTCCGGGCGAATGAATTATTGTTAAATCCGCCCATCAAGCGCGCCGCTTACTCCGACCGCACAGCCTGGGTGATGGCATCCATGGCACAGTTGGTATACGAACGATTCGAGGAAGGCGGCAAGGCAAAAAAACTACTACAGATAAAGCTCAAATTCGGTGGTTTTGAATTAATTGGCGAATTCAATTCCCCTAAAACCGACACACAGGCTTTTCTAGTCTCGAACGGTGAGTATGCCGTCCTGGCCTTTCGCGGGACAGAGGTTGCCAGGAAGATGGATATAGCAATAGACGCAAGAGCCTTCAGAGCCTCCGTGTTCGAAGGCAGGGTACACAAAGGATTTGTGGAAGCATATAAAAGCGTGGAAGTACAGGTGCTTAAAGCACTTAAAAAGATGGGCGATCTTCCGCTTTACATAACCGGCCACTCCCTGGGCGCGGCGCTTGCCACAGTTGCCACACAATACCTCGAACGCGACCGCATCCTGCGGGATCAGATCGCGGCCTGTTATACCTTCGGCAGTCCGCGTGTAGGCGACTGGCAATTTGACCGGGAATTTAAATCCGCCATTTACCGTGTAGTCAACACAACGGACATTGTCACAGTCATTCCTTTGCTTGCAATGGGATACATTCATATCGGAGATATTCGTTTCCTTGTGCGAAGTATGGGAGATATCCGGCGTGGTGTTCCCTTGCTTCGAAGAATGTTTTTTTTCCTAATGGCGGCATTCAGGTTGTTTGGTCCACTGGTGGGAGATCATGCCATTGAGCAGTACAGAAGGAAACTCGAAGCCATCGCGCAGGATCGCAACCTTGATCTGTATTACGACGCGCGTTCCGGTGGGAGATAAATTTGCGTTCTTTGGACCGTTCGGTTATTACGTAAACAAGGCATTCAATACCGCTCTTGCCTTTAACACCGCCCTGGCCCGATGGCTGAGGCGGTTTTTTTCGTCCATGGTCAGCTCCGCCATGGTTTTTCCCAATTCGGGCAACAAAAAAATCGGATCGTAGCCAAATCCTCCTGAGCCGCGTTCTTCAGGGATAACCTCGCCTTCGCAGACGCCTTCACTGAGTTGAACATCACCATTTGGAACTGCAATCGCGATCAAGGCGCGGAAGCGGGCGGTCCATGGGCGGGGTTTGTTTTGCAGTTTACTGATCAGGTATTTACGCCTGTCTTCATCTGAAAGTTTGCCTCCGCTGGATGAGCCGTACCTTGCAGAATATAAACCGGGCGCACCATTGAGCGCGTCCACTTCGAGGCCGGAGTCATCGGCGAGGGAGATCAACCCGCCTGCCTGGGCGAAGGCGATGGCTTTCTTCGTTGCGTTCCCGGCATAGGTGTTTCCATCTTCCACGACGTCGAGATCAAGCTTGATTTGCGATGGCATGACGAGTTCCACGTCCATGCCTGTAAGCAGTTCCTGAAGTTCTTTTATTTTGCCTTGATTGTTGGTGGCGATGAGGAGACGGTTCATCGGGGATTCCTTTAAAATTTTTACCACGAAGGATTTATTGACCCCGTTTTTTAATTTGATTCATTGCCCATTGAGCATGTTCTCTTATCAAGGGTTCTTCGTCGTTCATTGCGTTTTGCAATACGGGGAGCCCGTGCCTGTCGCCGGTGTTGCCCAATGCAACAGCGACATTTCGCAGGTAGCCGCGTCGTTTGGCGCGCTGGATGGGTGTCTGCTTGAAGCGTTGATTAAAGGCCTGGGGAGTGAGCGACAGTTCTTTGGTCAATGTATGAGGCGGGCGGGCGTCCTTGAAGGCAGGGTCGCCTTCGGGGGCGAATCGATTCCATGGGCAGACCATCTGGCAGATGTCGCATCCGAACACCCAGTTTCCGATTTTGCCGCGCAGTTCAACGGGGATATCATCCTTGAGTTCGATTGTAAGATAGGAAATACATTTTGTCGCCTCGAGCGTGCGATCTGGGAGGATACATTGCGTGGGGCAGGCTTGGATACATCGTGTGCATGTGCCGCAGTGGTCGGTGATGAAGGGCAAGTCGGGTTCAAGTTCGAGATCGAGCAGGATTTCGGAAATAAAAAAATATGAGCCTTGCCCGGGATTGATGAGACAGGAATTTCTACCGATCCATCCGATGCCTGCGCGTTGTGCGAGATCGCGCTCGAGGATGGGACCGGTATCCGTATAGTAGCGGTTCTTTACTGGACATCCAACCTGCCTCTCGATGAATTTAACGAGTTCTTTCATTCGGGCCGGGAGGATGTCGTGATAGTCTTTGCCGCAGGCGTAGGAGGCCACCCTCGCCCCTAACCCCTCTCCTGGCCCCCTTCGGGGGTGCTTCGCAGGGAGAGGGGGATTGTATGCTGTTGCAAGGACCAAAATGGATTTACATTCAGGGAGGATTTCGCGCGGGTTTGCACGGCGGGTGCGGGAACGTTCATTTGCAAGATAATCCATCGTGCCGTGATGGCCTTGTGCGAGCCAGTTTTCAAATGTGGAGTAGTGCGGGGGCGGTTCGGGAAATGTCACGCCAGCCAGGGTGAACCCCAGCTGGCGTGCCTTGTCTTTGATGGTTTGTTTGAGGCCGTGCGTCACGAATTTTATTGCACGATGATCTTGACGAAGACGATTTCAGGGAATTCGACACCCTGCGGATTTTGCATCGTCCATGCGCTCAGATATTCGCCCGCCTGATCGGGGGCCTTGAATTGCACAGAGACTTCCACTTCCTGCCCGGGTTGGACGACTTCGGCCATTGCGATAAATTGGCCGGACATTCGGTCTGCATACCCGGCATAGGTGAGCACATATCCGGCGCCCCACGGACATGCACCGGTATTCTTTACGTGCCAGGTCTTGACGAAATCCTGCCCGGGCGACATGATGGTGTTATCCGGTACGTTGACGTCCACGGTGAGGATATCATAGCCGAGGCTGTCGCAGAGTTCAACCGGCGTTCCTTCCTCGTTTGTGACCACTGCGACCGGTGCTTCCGTCGCGGTAGCGGTGGCTTCAGGTTCCGGTACGGTGGTCTCGGTGGGTGTGGGTTGTGGTGTTGGTGTGAAAGCCGCGGCGGTCAGTGTGAACCTTGCCTCAACCGTTCTTGCGGCGGAGGTGCGCACAGCGGCAACATCGGGTGTTGGCTCCGGCGTGGTGGAACCCCCACAGGCGGAGATGAGAAGTCCACAAACGAGCAAGAGTGAGAGATATTTTGGTTTCATGGAACCTCCTTCCCGTTCAAACCTATTTACACTTTTCTTTTACTTCGACATAGACGGATAAAATCGTCCCAAAATAATAACCCTTGTCATTGCGCATGCGCCAGTGTCCTTCATACTTGCCGGGGGCGCATGGTGTTGTCAGGTTTATGCCAATGTTGATGGCTTCGCCTGAAGAGACAAAATCTTCAACCTTTTTGAATTCAAAGTTGTATGGGTCAAGATTTGGCGTGCTTCCACCGATGTAAACAAGTGTATAACCATCATCCCATATGCAATTACCTGTGTTGCGGATCTTCCATATCTTTTGGAAATCCGTGCCGGGCGCTATGATTTCACCATCTGGAATGGTGACATCACCTTCAAAGACGTTGTTGCTGCATTCGTCGCCAAGCGCCTGTGTCGCGCCGGGAGCCGCTGGTGAAGCAATCGGTGTAAAGCCCGGCAGGGGTGTAGCGGCGCCTGCTATTGTTGGCGTGATCAAAAAGGAAACCGTTGGCAGGGCAAAGGTAGGCAGTTCCTGGGGAGTGTTTGTCGGTGTGGGTGTATTGGTTGCCGGTGGTACGGCAAGCGCGGTTTGAGTGAATTGCGCGGAGAATTGCGCCACGGTCGTTCCGACGATCGCGGTGTTGATGGCGTTGATATCCAGTGTGGGGGATGGCGCCGCACCTACGTTACATGCCGTAAGTATCAGGGCGGCAGTCAGCAGTGTCAGCAGGATTTGCCGCGGGGAGTTACGAAAGAACATAATGGTTACCTCCATATTCGGTAAAAGTCAACGGGTTGGTTGATTGGGAACGATGAAATGAACGCGTTCCCAATCTCATTATACTGCAACGCAGTTTGTGGCAACGCTCCGCTTTAGGGTACTGCGGTTGTGGGCGTTTCCGTCGGTGTTCCTGTTGCTGTTGGAGTGGCAGTTGAAGTTACAGTGGCTGTGGCGGTTGATGTCGCTGTCTGCGAAGGCGTAGCCGTAGCGGTCGCGGTGGGGGAAAGGGTCGGGGTGGCTGTTGCAGTGGGGAGATGTTCGCTTTGACGCGTAATGCGCGGGTTGACCCACAGACCATAGTCCTCATGGGATGAGCCGTTGGCGAAGATTGTCAGGATGAACTTGACCTTTTGACCGCTCAGAAAACTCAGGTCGATATCGATCGGGTAATATTCACCTTCGTAGATCTCGCGCCACTGCCCCAGTGATTTAGGCAGGTCGCTTCCGATCTGGTATTCAAGTTTGAAGATTATGTCGCAGTCATTGGCTTGGTTCAGACAGCCGATCAGCGCCTTGAAATGATCCCCCGCCTGAATGGTGACGGCGGAATATTTTCCAGTGATCAGGCCATCATTGACCTTTTGCGGATGTGTGAGCAATCCAATGCCGCGAATATTTCCATCCTCCATTTTTGGCGCGCTTAGCACAAGTGCAAACCCGCTATTTGCCCCATCAACGCCAGGACAAGGCAAATCGTTATTGCTGTTTCGCCATTTGGCATCACATAAGTTTGAGGCAAGGTCGTACCCTGTGACCGTGTACCCACTGACGGTCACATCCACATAAATTGTCGCTTCCCCGGTTGCTCCAAAGCCAAATTGGATATCAGACGCGTTGCGGAGTTTCCAATAGCCTCGGTAACGGCCATCCTGATTCGGCGCGGTCAATTGAATGGAAACATCCACGCTCTTTCCCGGGCCAATGCTTGCCGGCAATGCGACAGCGTTCTTACCCCCGAGCTTTTCACCGCTCACAAACACGAGATCATAAGCATTTGTCCATGTGCAGGTGCCGACGTTCTTGATACGCCATGTCTTTATGAACGTGTTGCCGCGCCCGACAATTGTGCCGTCGGGATAGGTGACATCGGCGACGAATGCCGCCGCGTCGCATTTGGTGATGGTTTGCAGTGGCGGCACAGGCGTGAATGTTGCGAAGGCGGTTGGGCTGTTGGTTGGTATGGAAAGGGTTGGAGTGGGGGAAGTTCCTGTAGGTTGTGCCGCGGCTCCCTGTGTGGACATGACGCTCAATGTCTCTGCGGCGGCGGTGTATAGCGAATTAAGTGTTGCCGCGGGCTGGGGGGCATCTGGCGTAAAAAGACTGCAGGCAAGCGTGATGCCGATCATACTGATCAACAGCAAAACACTCCCAAAGCGCGTTAAAGACATTCGAGCCTCCAATTTCATCATAGACCACTTACTAGGACGTTTCAGGTGGCCTGAGGGTTCCAACCCAAAACATGATCAACAAAGCTGAGCTATGTGCTGCGTGAAGTGTTTGATTGATTGCCTTGAAATGGTCTAAACGAAAACCTACCCAATCCAGCTGAGTAGGTTTCTTCGTCCTGCTTGGTGACCTCGTGTATGGAGGATAGACCCGTGACTAAAAACTTGTAAGGTTGAATTCGGGGCAGGCCATGTCAGGGGGACGGAGTTATTAACTTGAAACAGTCATGGTCTATAACGACCGGTCCGTAATCCTGATATTCCGGCTCTGTTACGATGAACTTGATCCAACGCGGATTGGGACTGTCGTTCAGGCTGATCATC
>DATIUT010000041.1:0-16916 GCA_035466615.1 Anaerolineales bacterium
GACTGTACAGTGTTGATGATATATTTAACCTCAGGCATACAAAATATATCCGATTACGAGGAAAAGATGAAACGAATTGCTACAATAATGCTTTCAACGACTCTCTTGCTGAGTGCCTGCGGAGCAAAGGATGGGATCGAAGTCCGTGACGCGTGGGCGCGCACAGCCACACAGGGAATGAACAGCGCAGTCTATTTTGTGATCCAGAATTACAATACAGAAGTGGATGAGTTGACCGGGGTGGTTTCAAATGTGGCGGAGGCGGTTGAGATCCACGAAAGTAAAATGGAAGGGGATGTAATGACGATGAATCGCGTGGAATCGGTTGCGGTGGAACCATCTGTCAAAGTGGAATTCCTGCCGGGCGGGTACCATGTCATGCTCATCGGTCTCAAACAGAACCTTGAGGCCGGCGACGAGATCGAAGTCACTTTGCAGTTCAGGAACAGTCCAGATATCACTGTGAAGGCAACGATCAGGGAGGCAGACAGCATGGAACACACCCCATAAATATTCAAAGGCGCTCCCCAGATTTGAAGAGTGTCTTTTCGGGAACCTTTCACCGTTCCATATCGTCAAGCCAAGCAAGGAGATAAACCATGAAAAAGATAACTTTATTATTACTCGCTTTGATCCTGGCCGCCTGCTCGGCCGGTGGAGAAACCGAACTCAGCCGCAATCAGTCCAAATGGCAGGAGGCGAACATCACCCATTATCGCTTCGACCTGACCGTTGGATGTTTCTGTCCATTCGGAAGCCAGATGCCGATGACCGTGGAAGTGCTGAACGGTGAGATCGTTTCGATGACCGACGTCAACGGGGAGGTCGTTTCAACGACTGACCCGATGAACGAATTCATTCTTAAGTATGCGACGATCGACCGCCTCTTTTCGGAACTCGACTCTGATTCCGTCCGAAAAGCCGACAAACTCACTGTGAGCTATGACACAACCTATGGCTTCCCGTCAGAGATCGATATTGACTTCATCGAACTCGCCATTGATGATGAGCTGTATCTCTCGGTATCGGCATTTGAACCGCTTCCTTGAACGGGATCAACCCTCGGTTAAGAGCGAAGCGAAGGCACCCGGGACCTGACAGGCTTTGTAAGACATCGTCCAATCAAAAACACGAGCATTGGAGAAATCCCTTGCTCGTGTTTTGTTCGTGAAGACCTGTCAGGCCTTAATGATATGGCTGTATCCACTGACGTAATACAGCATCATCTACGATCTGTATCCGCCTGTCTTCCATTCTTATCGCGCCGCTTTTTTCCAACTCCCTCAAGGAGCGGGCAACCACTTCGCGCACCGTTCCGAGCCGCGCCGCAAGTTGCTCCTGAGTCCAGTGCGGACGGGCTTCTTCGACTGGTAATTCAGTGATCAGCCGCGCGAGTCGATGTGTGACCTGATAGAAAGCCATCTCACTGACCTTGGCAACAAGGTTACGGAGGTTCTGCCCAAACTTGCCCAAGATCTTCAGCGCGAATTCAGGATTGGATTTGACCAATTCATGTAATACATGTGGTTCGACAACCCACACACGGGAAGTTTCAAGCGCCTCCACATTGACGGGATTCGTGCCGCCATCGAACGCAGGCACTTCGTTGCACGTTGCACCCTCGGTCAGCACAGCAATGATGTATTGGCGTCCTTGTGGAGAAACTCGATAAAGTTTTACGCTCCCGCTTTCGAGAATATGCAAGCCCGCACATGGATCACTCTCCCAAAACAGCACATCGCCGCGCTCATACTCTCGTAATTGCGTATTCGACGCAATAATCTTTAACACATTTTCAGGAAGGTCATCGAAATAGGGATTGTTTCGCAGTGTTTTGAGTTTCTCGTTACGGGATACTTCGACAAGTTTCATACAGACTCTACGCCTCATCCAGCAGAACCTGGTCTGTGCCGCGGTCTATCTCCCACGGATAGACGATAAACGCATCCGTGACTGCGGCATAATACTCAGGGCGGACACGCCCGAAGAGATTGCGATACGGGTTGAAATGCAACACACACGTTTCAGGGAATCCGCCCGCGGCAGAGACGCGATTCTTCACGGCAGTGATCGTGCGTCCTGACCCCCACACATCATCTACAATCAACGTGGGGCGGCCGCGCAATTTATCCTCCGCAGGGAACTGGATGAATTCGGGCCATGCCATCAGCTTTGATTTTTCACTTGCTGTCTGCGCAGGGAAGTCCACTGCTGCCGTCAGGATGTGTGTGATGTCCATCGCTTCCGCAAGCAGCCCCCCAGGCACGATACCGCCGCGCGTAATGACGACCATCGCAGTAAACTCGCGTTTGAATTGCGGAATCAAATGGTCAATGAGACGATCAATCTCATCCCAGGAGATCACTTCGCGGCGGGGTTGTGTCGGTTGCGGTTGCATGATATGCATTATAGCAAATGATTTGTCTTCGCTATAAGGTTGACTTTCTGCGCTTGAACCCAACCCACAGGATCGAAACCAGAGGGGCAATCAACGCCACTCCACAAAGAGGATTCCGCGCTGTGGGCGGTACAGGCACAGGCATCGGCGTTGGGGACAACGGAATAACAGGAGCCAGCGTCGCCGTGGGGGCGGGAGGCGCGGATTCGAGAGTGGATGTGGCATACTCCGGTTGGATAACAGTCTCGGTCGGCGCCACAACCGGCGTGGCAGTCAGCCAGAGAAAATCATATCCGTCCTCCAGCAGTTCCACTGCATTCGGGAAAAGGTAATAGATCGTTTCAGCAATCTCCCTGACCTTGGAGTCATTCGGAGCAAGCGCGAGCGCGAGATCTATTTCCTGCATGGAACGCAACATTTCAGCATTCGTGTCCTCTCCCTCTTGTGACGCGTAATAGGCGTGGACAGCCAGCAGGTCGGCAAAGCCTGCGTGCCAGAGCGCGTCGTCGGGTTTGAGAGTCACAGCTTGTTCATAAGCCTGCACACTCATTTCATACAACTCCTGTCCGCCCGCATCATGTCGAAAACCGCGACGGAAGAAGAACATCTCTTTATGCAATTTGCCCAAACGACCCCACGCCTCTCCATCATTGGGGTTGTTTTCTATGTTCGCCTTTTCATTCAAAACTCCCCGCCATGCAGGGGGCATGATAAGCGAAATCTCGAAATCATTTTCGCGCGCAGGCTCAAAGTTTTCAAAATGCCATTTCACCTCTTTACCTTCGAGCGCTCCGCCCGCCGTGGTGCGTGACCAGCCTGTGCTTTCATCAAAAATGATATTTTGTAAATTCGCTTCATACGGCAAGCGGACGATCAAGTCGGCGCTGCCGATCGTATCCCTCCAGCCTGCGCCCGTATGGAAGATGTAATAAAAAGCAACGTAAGGATATTCACCCGTGCCACGAATCGTGTATGTAACCTGAACGTGTACGTCCTGATTCGGCGGGAATGTCACATCGAATTCCGACCATGGCACAAGGCCCAATTCCCATATCGGATCCAGTTGCATGACGCGCCGCGTGGAGATGCTTTTGCCGTCCACTTTGACGCGCAGATCATTGATCTCGGGATATGAACTGTAACCATCACTGGTGCCGATCGGGAACCTCGCCGCCATGTTCTCTGTTTCGGTCCCCAGATTGCGCATCGTGAAATCTGCGGTGACCTTTGCCTGTCCCAGGCTGTTCACAGGCGCGCTGGCTTGAACGTCAATCAAAACAGTCTCAGCCATCATGCGGACCTGTGTAATTTCAGCGCCCGGCTCCGGTTTGAAACCGGGAGGCTGCGCCGGCGGCGCCATATCAGCGCGCACGCCAAGGGGAACAAAAAGCGCAACCGCGACAAAGACAAAAGAGACAAATCGAATTATACGTTTCATATTTTCCTCCATTCATAACAAACTGGTTGGGTCCACTTCAATCCGCCAGCCATCCAATTTCACATCCCGCAACAATTCCTGTGGATTTGCCCCGCGCAAAATGATCTGCCATCTGTATAACCCGCCAACCTTCGCGAAGAAACAAGGAACAGGACCAATCATGGTTGATTGCCCTCCGCCGCCAGCTGAAAGCCTCTGCACCACTCTCTGCATTTCCTTCTCCGCCGCCGTCTGATCCTGATCTCGATATTCGAGTCTCACCAGCCGCGTGAAGGGCGGATAACCCAATCGTTTGCGTTGAGCCAATTCATATTGATAAAAGCCATCTACATCATGTTTCGCCGCGGACTGAATGACCTGGTTGTGCGGGTCAAATGTCTGCAAAACGACCTTCCCGCCGCGTTCACTGCGACCGGCGCGCCCGGCGACCTGTGTCAACACCTGGAAGACGCGTTCCGCCGCAAATGGATCAGGCAAATGCAGACCAACATCCGCCAGAACAATACCAACGAGCGTGACCATTGGCAGGTCAAGGCCCTTTGCAAGCATTTGGGTGCCGATCAACACGTCAGCTTTGTGGTTGGCGAAGTGTGTAAGGATCATTTCGTGCGCATCTTTTGTACGGGTGGTATCCCAGTCCCAGCGCAGGGTTTTAGCCTTCGGGAACAACGCGTTGACCTCCGCTTCAACCTTTTCACTTCCCAATCCATATTCGCGAATCTGCCTCCCGCCGCATTGCGGACAACCCTTTGGTTTACCGCGTTCATAGCCGCAAGTGTGACAAAGCAAACGTTCCTTTTCTTCCATATGAAACGTTAACGGGGAATCACAATTCGGGCACTTCAATACGTATCCGCAATCGCGGCAAAAGATGTAGGTGGCTGTCCCGCGTCGGTTGAGAAAGAGAATGGCCTGCTCGCCGCGCTTGAGCGTGGACTCGAGTTCATTGAGCAGAAGCCTGCTAAATGTTCCGCGATGACCCGCTTTTAATTCATCCCGCATATCTACAACATGGACGGGAGGGAGTCCTTTTTCGGCGATGCGTTTTGGCAAACTCAATTTATGGATCTGTTTTGTATCTGCCTGGTGTCTTTGTATCGCTGTCGGTGTAGCGGATCCCAACACACAAACCGCGCCGCATAGATGCGCATATGCTTGCGCCGCGTTGACCGCATGATAGAACGGAGGCTCGGACTGATGATACGACGAGTCGTGACACTCGTCCGCGACAATAAGACCGATATTCGGCAGGGGCGCAAACAGCGCGCTGCGCGCACCGATGATGACCCTGAGATTGCCCGCGCGGGCGCGCCGCCAGGTGTCATATCGTTCACCTTCAGAAAGTTTTGAATGGACCAAGCCAGCCTGCCCGGGAAATCGCCTCAAAAAACGACGGACCGTTTGCGGTGTAAGCGCAATCTCAGGGACAAGGATGATCGCTTGTTTACCGCGCCTGACAACTTCCTCTGCCGCGCGGATATAAATTTCTGTTTTACCTGAACCGGTTACGCCCTGCAAAAGAAATGTTCCATATTGCGCACTGCGTATTGCATTTGTGATTTCTTTCCATGCGGCACCCTGTTCAACCGTGAGGTCAACAACCTGTTTGCTCGCATACCTGTCTACCTGTTTACCAGTTTTCTCCAACGGGTCTCGAAATATCTCGCTCTCAAATAAACGAATCAACCCGCGCTCTTCGAGAGACTCCAGGTCGGCGAGGTTGCATCCGCTTTCTGCGTAGACCCACGAGACGTTGATCGCTTCGGGTTGCCGGATCAAGAACCACAAGGCGGACTGTCTGCGTGCAAGCGTTTGTTTTGTGCCAAGCGACTCCATAGCCGCTTCCGCTTCTTCCGGCTGGACCGCGAGCTGGGCAACACGAATGTACTTTGTTCTCACCCGAGGTGGAGGCAAAATACTCTTCGATTCAAGTACACCTTTTCGCACAAGGAAGCCTGCTGTCTTGCGCCAGTCCACCTTTGCGAAATGCGTGTCAATTTGACGTCCGCGCAAGGGACCGCGTAAACGCAGTAAATTCACAAGCCGGTCTTCAGTTGTCAGTCTTTTTGTTTGTGAGTCGATCAGGTTTGGATCGGTCTTTTCCCGCCGGCTTATAGATTCTGATTCTCGAAGCGAGTACACGACATCCGCCTGTTGATTCAACCCTACGGGCAAAAACAACCCAACGATGGAAGCCAGAGGCTGAAGCGTGGACTTGGCCATCTCCTTTGCCAATATAATCTGCGTCTGCGTAAGCACAGGTTCAGGGTCAACGAGTTCTACGATCTCTTTTACATCTTGAACGGATGGCTGGTCGACAAAACAAAGGACCACACCCTGGACGATCTGCCTCCCAAAAGGGACGATAACCAGATGCCCAACCCCCACTTTGCCTGTGAACTGCCTGGGAACCGAATAATCGAACACACCCGAAACGGCGGGGACATTGACAACGATTTGAACGAAGGCGGTCATTGGGATGATTATAAACGCAATGAAATCATCTAGAGTGCTCCTTGTGTCATGCTGAAGTTGTCATATAATCCCAATCAGAGATGACATTGAAACGGAGGTTTTCATGACAATATTTGGCGTTGCGCTCGTTGGCATTGCACTTGTTGCAGTCATACTGGTGTTTGTTTTTCTTTTCCGAAAATCGAACACGGTTAATTTGACCGGGAACGTGGAGGAGAAACCTGCATGGATGCGGGAAACACCGCCCGCTGAAACCCTTGGGGTCTTGTTGAGGGAGGGGAAAAAAGTGACCGTCTTTGATTACGATCACGGCGAAAAACTTGCCGCACCGTTCACGGAACAGATCGAGGACATTTTCAGGGCCAAGATCGAAGCGGATCCTGAATTGAACCACTATCAGGTGGACCTCGGCTCAGCGCCCGACAGTACGCTGGAATTCTGGATCAACGATAAGAAGTACACGAACGTCAACGACCTGCCGGACGAGCGATTGAAGAAGGCGTTTCGAGAGTCGGTGGCGAAGTGGAATAGGTGATGGAAGAAATATTGGGGCAGACCTGGATCGGGTCGTTTCTGTAATCTATAATTGGGACACGCGCTTGTTTTGAAACCGACTCGGCAGATGATAGATAAAGCCCCAATTGCCAAGGAGAGTTTATTCCTCCGAGGGCATCAACTTCCGCACGGCGATCACGGCTCCGAGAAAGGCGACTCCCAAAATGCCTGTGATACCGGGCAGGATCCACATCGAGGCGGAACTGCCAAAGGATTTGATGCGTGCATCCAGCGGGTGCTCCGGGTCGTATAAAACAGTCACTTCCTCCCCCACCTCATACGCGGGCGGGAAACTGCCTTCACTTAATTGCGCCGTGTGAGGTTTGCCGTCCTTCGAAACAAAGTCCACCACTGGGAAGTAGGCTTCGCCGATCACCCGGTCTCGATCCTCCTCGTCATATTCGAGCCGTTTCGTCATATCCACCACCCGGCCCGTCACACTCTCCTCCCGGTTGATTTTCAAAATATTGTTCACCGATGCGATCCCCGCAATCGACAGCATGAGCACAGCAACGCCGGTGAAAACCGAGAGTATGATTTTTTCAAAGGGGACTTTGTCAAGCCGTTCCAGTTCCTTTTTTGCCTTGGCGAACTCGGCATCAAACTCCGCGTCGAACGAAGAATCCATCATCGCTTCGAGTTTGAGTCTATCCTTTTCATCGGGGACATCCTCCAGATTCTCGTATTGCACACCATTTACCTCAAACGAAACAGCGACATCCTCTTCCCAGTCAATCGAATATTTCTTTTTCGCCATATATCACTCCAATGTGAAGTTTGAGAGCTTGTGTAAAACAAAACGGGGGAGGCTGGGTGGGGCTATTTCAAAATTACCGCCGCGCCATAACCCACAACAGAAGAGTAATCTCCCGTCACATCGCCCGATGTGGCGTGACGCAACACCTTCACCCTGTTCGCGCCGAGTTCCTGGGAAGCCCATAGTACCGCAGTGACCGCGCCGAGTCCACAGGCGAAACCCTTGCCCGCGCGTTCCAAATCGAACGCGCCTTCGGGACTGAAGGATTCGATCTCACTCAACATGGCACGGTCGTATTTCAATGCCGTATTTTGATTGTAGAAATGGGACAAATCCGTGCTGGCGACCAGGGCAAAACTTTTATTACGCAAAACTTGAGCAATCGCCCTGCCAAGTCCCTGTGAAACGCGCGGGTCCTGTGCGCGCACCATCACAGGCAATAATTTCCACCCGCTCCGCCCGGACTTCAAGGCGCGTTGCAGGAACGGTAATTCAATTTCGAGCGAATGCTCGGGGTCGCGCGGAACGGCTGACAGACCAAACCCCAACTCCGATTTGAGGACGACATCAAGTTCATTCAACGCGTCCCTGTCAACAGGGATATCGCCCAACGGGGTGCGATAGGCATCGTGCGAGGTTGTGATCAGAGGATCATGATAAGGGTGGTGCATCGGCGCGATCACCGCGACCAGGCTCGGGCTTAGGGGGCGAAGCGCGGCGAAAGCGTATCCCGCGACCGCGCCGGAATAGATATGTCCTGCATGTGGTGCAATGACTCCGACCACTTCCCCGTCCAATTCAGGGAGTTTTGCGCTGCCTAGAAATTCATCCACACTTTTGGCAAGCGCTTTCGCATCCCCCTCATACCACCTGCCAGCAATCGGCGAAGGACGGGCGTCGAGAACTGTCATTTTGTTACCCTATCAAGACCAGGAAGGTCCATGCAACAGAAATCAACATGATGACCAAAGCAGAGACCATGAAGAACGGGCGCATCCGTTGCGTGGATTGTGCCACACCGAGCAGGAAGAAAACAATTGCAAGTAATGTCAGCACGGCTGTGTACGCATCCGACTTCTTGTTCCATTTTTGATATTCATCCGAAGCCGCGTTTTGTTTGGTGACAAGTTCATTTGCGATCTCTGCGTGGTCGGCAACGTAAGACTCTGCGTTGGGCATGCCATCGGGCTGGTCTGGTGCATAGCGCGGATCGTTATATAAGACGGAAAACTTTCGAGCGGCATCTGCGCGCGCCTGTGCAATGACTGACTGGTTATGAAAGTTTTCAGCACCACTTGTGTTGCCCTCCTGTTGAAGATTCAATGAGGTGAACTCGAAGATGAGGGCTTCCTGTGAGGCCCGCAACGCATCCGTGAATGTTTGAAAGTCATATGAACTCTGATGTCCCTGACGGACAAGTTCACTGGACGCCAGCGCGGCATAGTATTGCGAATCACGATTGGCGTTGTTGGCACGTATGCCCGCATCCACCTGCAAGCCGGAGAGCAACGCCGCAAACACAGTGTTGATCAACGTCAGCACCAGCACAACACTTTTCCAGCGTTCGGTATTGGGAGCGGCGCTGTTCATGATGCACCTGTCCTCGCGAAAAACGCGACAAGTTCAACGATCACGAGGAACACCACCCCAAACAGGTAGATACCCAACCCGATGACCAGATTAAGGAAACGGGCACGCTCCTTCGTTAATCCTGCCACACCAAACCAAAATAAACTGACGACCAACAGCACGGTCCCAATTGTCAACCACCGTTGTTCGGAGGAATATCGTTCAGCCAGTTTGAAGGATGCCTGCGGGTCGAGCGCGGCAAGATCGGGCCACTCTACTTCGAGATCGGCAAACCGTTTTTCGAGATCGAATGTGCCATCGGGTTTGAGATACTTTTCCTGTGTGCCAAGTGGGTCAGAGACCATCTGCATTCCCGGCAAAAGATATTGACGTTGCGTGGCTGCGGCAGATTGAAGGCTTTCGTCCCCGCTCGCTTCCATCGCGTCCACGGCAGTGGAGGCGACCACATAATCACGCGCAAAGCCCGCCTCTTCATATACACGCCGCCAGTTTTCGTTTTGGGACGCACCCTTTTTCAGCGCATCGATCAATCCCTGGCGGTTCGCATCGGACGCGCTCGAACCGACCACATTCGTCCGCCATGCCGCGAGCGAAGTGGTCAACGACACCAGCGCGATCAAAACAGCGATCAAAACCTCAAGCCGCTCAGCCTCCAGCCATTTTTTCAGGCCCATGCTTTTCTCCTCCGAAATATGATAATGAAAGTTGGATTTATTTTACACCCACAACAGCAAAAACCAAAACCGCCTATTCAACCCCAAGCACTTTTCGGGTCGCGAGAAAAGCAAGTGGTGGAAGATTATTTCTATCAAACCACTCGACCGCGTCCGCATCGTCGTCCGCTTTCATTTCACCGCCCAGGATTTCCGCCAGATAGACGATGACAAAGTCCGCGCCGCGTATGTGCTCACGCCCTGGGACAATATCATACACGCGCATCGTGCGTACGCTCAAACCCGTCTCTTCCAGACATTCCCTTTCCGCCGCTTCAGCCGGATCCTCACCGCCGTTGACAAATCCCGCAGGCAATGTCCACAAGCCGCGAAAAGGTTCGTTGACGCGCCGCACAAGCAACACGGACTCATCCCGAAGTACCAGCACCGCCGCCGCGACCTTCGGGTCAACAAAATGGATCCACCCGCACCTCGGGCAAATGGGACGCATCCTGCCGAATCGCTCTTCAAGATTTAATTGAGTTGCACATCGGGGACAAAATTTAAATTCGGTGTTTGCCATATAAAACCGCAGGGACACGTCATGCGTGTCCCTGTAAAAACATCATTTCCAACGGCGGGCAGATGACCGCCGCATCAACCCCATCAATAAAGTTCCCAACAGTGCGACTATCGCCAGCCCGGTCTGCCAGGTAGACGGAATCAACCGCGGCCGCCTCTGCATCTCTGATAATTGTGTCGCATCGTTCATATCCGGGGCTTGATCCTGTGTCACCGGCCCTCCGCCCTCTCCGTTCTTTGCCATGGGGGTCTCCACAATTCGCATCGTTTCCTGCGTTTGAGAAATTTCCGTCCCTTGAGGCGCGAGTGTCATGGTTGGCGCTCCGCCGCCGACGGGAGCAGATGCGGCAGGTTCAGCGGGTGCGGAAGCGGCTTCAAGAGCAGGCGCGGCGGGTTCTTCCGTGGCAGGGGCTTGCGCGGCATAGGATTCAACTTCCGCACCACCCCCACCTCCCATCCCAAATCCAGGGGCTTGCGAGGCAAGCTGTACACCCATGAAGTTGATGCCAAAGGTAAAGAAGAATAACAGGGTTGCCACGGCTGTCGCAAACCGGAAAATGGGATACGTGCGCGGCAATGGCGGGTTTTGCCCGGCCATCTTGCGGGTCAGCGTGAAGTTACGCGGAGCTTTGCGCGAGGGCAGTTTGCGGAGCAAGGTGCGGGTGGCGCGCAGGTCATTTAAAACAGAGGCAAGTTCCGGGTCGGTTTTGAGGCGTGCCTCCAATTTGATGGAGTCAGCATGCTTGAGTTCCCCATCCAGATATGCCGAAAGAAGTTCAATATCTCGTCTGTTCATTACACATTCATTCCTTCTTCCAGACGATAAGAGGCGGGCAAAAGTTCCGCAAACCCCTGCAAACAATCCTGTAATCTCAAGCGTGCGCGTGCGAGGCGGCTTTTGATGGTGCCAAGCGGCACACGGATGACGCTCGCGACTTCGGTATAGTCCATGCCTTGAACATCCGCCATGACAACGACGGTTTTGAATTCGAGCGGAAGGTTATCGAGACAGTGCTGGATGGCGTGTTCAAGTTCGTCGGCTTCAGCCCGCTGGTCGGGGGTCATGTTCGGGTCGGCGAGCCAGCGCGGGGAGTCCATCTCTTCGCCGTCATCGGTATCGGGTTCAAGCGGTGTTGTGGGACGTCGTTTTTTGCGGCGAAGTTCATCGTAACAGGCGTTGGTCACCGTTCGCATGAGCCACGCTTTGAACGACCCACCGCGAAAGGATGCAATGCTCCTGAACGCGGAGATGAATGCATCCTGCGTTGCGTCGGCGGCCTGATCCTCATCGCCGAGAATGCGAAGCGCGGTGTTGAACACACTATCCTGATAATGCAGGACGAGCGTGTTGAAGGCGTCGAGACTGCCACCTTGCGCGTCATGGATAAGGGCTTGTTCGTTCATTGTGGGAATTGTATCACTTTGTCTGTCGGCACAAAGGGCACAACCCTAATCGCGATTCAGAAAAACATAGAGCCCACGCCAGATCAACATCCCTAAAGCGGATGTGGAAGCAAGCACCACTGCAAAGATGGGGATGATCGGAGCATTTAGCCACAGTCCGCGCAGGACCGCGGCGAGAGGCGCCGCGAAAAGCATGGCAAGAACAGGTCGCCAGAGGTGTTTCAAGGTGGATGTAATCGCAGGTTGGAAGAGTCCAAACCAGGGAGCAAGGAGGAACCACGAAACAACCAACGGAACGAAAGCGGCGAGCATACGGGGCAGGAAAGATAGGTCGGCTTCGCCGTGAGTGGCAAAGCCGATGATGGTCACGATGAGGATGGCGAGGATGTCGCCGAGGATGAGGAATTTGTTTTTCATGATCGAATCCGTGGGGGCGGGCTCGTCCTGAGCGAAGACGAAGGAACCCAGCCCCCACAAAGTCATTCTTCTTTTCGCAAGGCCGGGAACAACAGCACCTCACGGATGGAGTGTTTATCGAGCAGGAGCATGGCAAGACGATCCACGCCCATGCCGAAGCCTCCGTTGGGAGGCATGCCATAGCGCATGGCACGCAGGTAATCTTCATCCATGGGATGCTTCTCTGCATCGTCGGCATCATAGTCGCGTCCCATTTCGAGGAAGCGGGACTCCTGATCGAGAGGATCATTAAGTTCAGTGAAGGCATTGCACAACTCAAACCCAGCCACGTATCCCTCGAAGCGTTCCACGGTCAGCGCGTCGCCCGGCATGGATTTTGCCAACGGGGAAATATCGCGCGGATAGTTATATAGGAATGTCGGCTGGATCAGGGTCGGCTCGAGGAATTCGCTGAGCAGGAAATCTATCAACTTGCCGCGGGTCGCGTGCGGATCGGGTGTTTTGCCAGGATGTTTGACCCGCACGGCTTTGAAAAGTTCCTCTGCCGTTTTGTGTTCGGCAAAGTCAATACCCGAAGTATCAAGGATGCCCTGACGCATTTCCAGGCGTTTCCACGGAGGCGTCAGGTCGATCTCATATTCCTTAAACCTGATCTTTTGCGTCCCTAAAACCTTTTGCGCGGCATATGAGACCATTTGCTCGGTCAATTCCATGACCTGAAGATAATCCGCGTATGCCCAATAGAACTCGAGTTGCGTGAACTCGGGATTGTGCTTGAATGAGACACCTTCATTGCGGAAGTCGCGTCCAATCTCGTAGACTTTTTCCAGGTTGCCCACAAGCAGTCGCTTGAGATACAACTCGAACGAAATACGTAGATACATATCCTGTTCGAGTTCGTTGTGATGCGTCACGAACGGACGCGCTGCTGCGCCTCCATACAATGGCTGGAGGATGGGAGTCTCTACCTCGAGGAAACCTTTGTTATCCAAAAATTCCCGCAGGGACTTGATGATGTTTGCGCGTTTACGGAACGTTTCACGGACATCGGGGTTCACCGCCAGGTCTGCATAGCGCTGTCGCGCGCGCAGTTCAGGCTGTTCCAAAGCGGCGTGACGGACAACGGTCCCGTCCTCGAGTGTCTCGTCCTTCGCGGCGGGGAGAGGGCTGACCGATTTGGCGAGCAGGCTGAAATCGTGGACATGAAGCGTCACTTCGCCTGATTTGGTGCGGAACATGACTCCCTCCGACTGGATGAAATCCCCAAGATCGAACATCTTGTTGAAGAAATCCAACCGCTCTTTTCCGATCTCGTTCGCACGGAAGAACAATTGCACCTTGCCCGCACCGTCTTCGATATGAGCGAAAGACACCTTGCCCATCGAACGCATCGCGCGGATACGCCCGGCAAGTATGGCTTTGACTTCAACGCCATCGTTCTCTTTCGCTTCGAACTCAGCGATCGCCTCGGTGCTCATGTGCGTGCGCTTTGCGCGCGTGGGATAAGCTTCGATGCCCTCGGCACGAAGTTCCTCCAGTTTTTGTAAACGGACTTTTTCAAGTGAATTGTACTCGGCCATGGATATTCATTCCTCATTTCACTGCGAAAACGATCGCGAAGGATTATATAAAAAAGAACCCGCGTTCCGTTACAGGCACGCGGGGAGTACAGGTCGTACCTGTGAATTTAACTAATCTTCAGTATTTTAACAGTATACGTGCCGCCCGGGGTTTCCACTTTCACAGAATCCCCGATCTTGTGACCCAAAATGGCCTTACCGATGGGAGACTCGTTCGAGATCTTCCCTTCGCGCGGGTTGGCTTCCGCCATGCCAACGATGGTAAAGGTTTCAGGTTCAAAGTTGCCCTCCTTGATGGTCACCTTGGAACCCAGTTGGACACCGTCACTCTTCTTCTTACCGCCATTTTCCTCAATGATCTTCGCGCTGGCAAGCAACACATCCAATTCCTGGATGCGCCCTTCCACAAATGCCTGTTCGTTCTTGGCGGCTTCGTATTCGGCGTTCTCGATCAATTCCCCGCCCTCCATAGCCTCATGCAGGCGGTTGGCAACCTCCTGTCGCTTCACTTTGCGCAGGTGATCCAGTTCGTCCTGCAATTTCTGGAACCCTTCCTTGGTTAAAAAGTTGTTAGGCATATTTTTTCCTACTAGAAGAATTTTGCATCCCTGTGACAGGGATGCAAAGAATGGGGCGAGACATTTCTCCCGAAAAACGGGCATACTATATCACGGTTTACGAGTCAATTCAAGTGTTTTGTAACATTTTCATATGGATTCCAATAAGAGGATCCCGCCCCGCTCCTCCCAATAGGATCGGATGGATTCCCGTATTTTTTCGGGTGTATCAAGAGCAGCCCCCAAAACGGGGATCTGTGATGTGTAAGCCAAAATCGCCTCCTGCCAGGACTTTAGACCTGCTTCTGTCACCGCGTGGACCTTTTCCATCATCCCAGCCGATTTCGGGGCCAGTTCCTCGGGCTTGTAGAACAGGTAGGGAATGTCAATATCGTAGATGAGAGGCCGCCCAAGTAACTCCGCCGCCTGACGAACTATGACATGGTCAACGTGCGAGCCGACGGATAGTTGGCAGATCAGCATATCGTCCCGCGTGATGCGTGGTGAAATCGCCTCTGCAATCCGCGAAGGCAGGTTGGCATCATCGTCGCGCGGGGGGGACGAAATCGCATCCTTCGTCCGGGAAGACAGGTCTGCATCATCGTCTGGCGATACTGGGGTCACATCGTACAACCACCCTCCGTCATTACCGCGGCGGTAGATGCAATCCAAAAAATCAAAGTGGACGGCTTGTGCCCCAAGGATGCCTGCCGCGTTCATATCCTCGGTCCGGCGGGCATGAATCGTTTCGCCCGCGGAGGAAAATCCCCACACGGCGTGATTGACCTGTGCCAGCAGGGAATATTCCTCAACTTCAGGTGGAAAACCAGACATAAGTGTCCAAATCTCAACCGGGACGCCGGACTCTGCCTGTTCGTAGATCAGTCCGCCTGCAGAGAGGGCAGCATCATCGAGGTGAGGAGAAAGGTAGATCCATCGCATGAAGTTGATTTAATCATAGTTGCCGTGAAAGAACACAGATTTTAAGATACTCGTGCAGTTGATTTTCATACGTAATTCATGTACACTTGATGAGACGGAGGCACCCATGCAGGAACGACGCAAACAACCGCGTAAGGATTTGATGTCCTATTCCCAGGTTTTCGATTTAAATGAGGGATATTTGATCGGCTATCTGGGGGATTTGAACTCATTTGGCGCCATGGTAATCAGCGATGTGGAATTGAAGGCGGAAAAGGAATTGATCATCCAGATCCAATTGCCTGAATTGGAGAATTTTTCAGACGAAACCCTCACCGTTCCCGTGCGTGTTGTATGGTGCCAGCAGGACCTCAGCCCGGAATACTATAACGTCGGACTGGAATTCAAAAAATTGACCAGCAAACAGCAACAGATCATTGATGCCATCCTCGAGAATTACGAATTTCGTCGTCAAAAACCGAATTACCCACCGCATCCGAACGAACTGAACATTTCAGAATAACAGGACATAGATCAAGATTCACAACATGGCATAAACACGTCATGCCATGTTGTTTTTTGTTTACCTATTCCTGTTTTTATTCTATAATTGTTTTTTATAAAATAAAAGGGGCCCACCTGGGCAAGAAAATTATACTGGAAGCGGTCATAAACTGCGGTTTTAAAGATTGGAAGAAACGGACTTTCGTAAGATTGGAGGTATTATAAATCGGAGTTGGATTCATGGCCCTCCTTGCGTTTTCAACTCTTTCAAAAAGTGCAATTTGTGACCGTGTAAGGTTTATTAACGCAAACCGTTGGCTTGCCCTTTGCAAACATTGAGTAATAGAAATGGAAATATTTACAAGCCGCTCCTGTGACTATCACAAAGACCAGAAAAGGCTAATGGGTTTTTGGCTTGATTATCGTGCAGCTTTTGATATCCGCATGTATCCAACCACTTGGCGCATTCGCTTACTGCTAACTTCGAGAGTGTGGAATCAAGAAAGAGATACTCAAATATGGGAAAGTGAGTCGGGTCAGATTATCGGTTTTGCCATGTTGTGGAGCAGACAACCAACATCTTCTCACATCGTTCTTGATAGTTTTGTTCATCCGGAATTTGCGACCAGTAAGTTGCTTTCGGCAATATTGAATTGGGGCAACTTTCGAGCAAGCGAGATTGCAAAAGAGCAGAAAACCTCATTAGTAGTATATGTCACTGGATTTTCACAATATGATTTTTCTGACAATATTTTGAAACAAAGTGGTTATACATTTCTTCCACCAAATCCTGACGAGCACAATGTGTATTTTGGCAAATCGTTACAAAATGGAATTTCATTACCTGCTATTCCAATAAGTTATGAAATTCGCAAGTTACAAGACTCAGATGATTTAGAAGCCTATCAAGCACTATACGGATTTTCAAAAGTTAACCCACTTCACCAGAAAGAATTGATGGAAAGTAAAGAATATTGCCATTTGGTTTTGGTCAACCCTGAAGGCGAGTTCGTTGCTTATTGTGAATGTTCTGTGTGCTACGCTGAATGGGAAAGAAGCAATCAGCGAATTGGTTGGATAGATTA
>DATIUT010000042.1:0-7722 GCA_035466615.1 Anaerolineales bacterium
GCCCTGACCACGATCGCGCGCGGCAGAGGTTCCAGCAATGCCTTGCAGTTCAACCACGTTGCCTTTGCCGCCGATGGCTTTGCAAAGGAATTCAGCCGCCATCGTGCCGCCAGCAACATTATCGGAAGCGACGTGCGCTACAACTATCCCACCGTTCGCGCCGCGATCCACAGTGAATACAGGGATTCCAGCGTCGTTGGCTTTTTGGATAGCAGGAACAACCGCATCTGAATCAGTGGGGTTGATCAAGATGGCCGAGACCTTCTTGGTGATCAGGTCTTCAATGCCAGCAACCATCTTGGCTGAGTCATCCTGTGCGTCAACGACAATCAATTTCGCTCCACCCGCATCAGCGGCGGCTTGCGCACCATCTTTCAGCGTGACGAAGAACGGATTGTTGAGGGTGGAGAGTACCAGTCCGAGGGTGATTTCCTTTGCCGCAGGCTCGGCAGGAATAGTCACGCCGATGGATTCGGCAGTAACCAGCGAAAGAGCGACAGGAATGGAAGCATCGACTTTTTCGCCGTTCAATGCTTTTACGGCGGTTTCCACACCCAAGCGGCCGATTTCAGCGGGCTGTTGGGCAACTGTCGCGGCGAGTTTTCCATCTTTGACGGCTTGAACTGCATCATCCACGGCATCGAAACCAACAAAGACGATACCGGTGCGCTTGGCTGCTTCTGCAGCCTGAATGGCGCCCAAGATCATCTCGTCATTGTGAGCGAACACTGCCGCGATTTCGGGCTGGGCTTGCAGAATGTTCTCGAAGACACTCAAGCCTTCGTCACGGTTGAAGTTGGCGGTTTGCTGGGCAACAACCTTGGCATCTTTGCAGTTGGCGGCCATGTAGTCGTTGAAGCCCTGACCACGATCGCGCGCGGCAGAGGTTCCAGCAATGCCTTGCAGTTCAACCACGTTGCCTTTGCCGCCGATGGCTTTGCAAAGGAATTCAGCCGCCATTGCGCCGCCGGCGACATTGTCGGACGCGATGTGTGCTGCAACTGTGCCGCCGTTCGCGCCGCGGTCCACGGTGAATACGGGGATGCCGGCCTCGTTGGCTTTCTGAATGGCAGGAACTACCGCATCTGAATCGGTTGGGTTGATCAAAAGCGCAGAGACCTTTTTGGTGATCAGGTCTTCAATGCCGGCAGTCATCTTGGCTGAGTCATCTTGCGCATCCACGATGACAAGCTTTACTCCAGCCGTATCAGCGGCTTTCTGTGCACCGTCTCTGAGTGTGACAAAGAACGGATTGTTCAATGTTGACAAAACGAGACCAATGGTCTTTTCGGTGGGCTGAGCAGTAGCCGCGCCGCCGCAGGCTGATAGCAAAAGGGAAACCAGCATGAGCAAACTAAACAGTGTGGTAATTTTTTTCATTTTCTTCTTCTCCAATTGAACTATAGGTTTGAATAGGGTGAACGAAAATACAGGTTGACCATTTGAAAAGTTTTTTTGCGCTCCTTTCTTTAGGCTATTTTGATGACCGGCTGATGGCTTTATAGAACAATAAAGCCATCGCGATCACCACGCCTTTTATGACTTGCTCCCAAAGCTGCGAGACATTCAGCAGATTCAAACCGTTGCTGAGTGTTTCTATCAATAGAGTTCCAAGCAGGGTCCCGAACAGCGTTCCTTCACCGCCTGAAAAACTTGTCCCGCCTACAACAACCGCCGCAATGGCGCTGAACTCATAGCCCACGCCGATCACAGGCTGAGCCGAGTCGAGTCGCGCGATCAGGATCAATCCAGCCAGCGCGGCGCAAATCCCGGAAATCATATAAACAAACACGATTATGCGGCTGGTATTGATGCCCGCCAGTCGCGCCGCGACAGGGTTATCTCCGATTAGATAAACATATTCGCCGAAGCGCGTGCGACTGAGAACAACTGCGACCAGAGTAAATGACGCTGCGGCAATGACAATCGGCATTGGTACAGGGCCAATCGAGGCAGTCCCGATAAAGCGAAAAGTCTCGGGTAACCCAGTGAAGGGTTTGCCCTGGGTGTACATCAAAGTTAGACCGCGTCCAACGGTTAACATCCCCAGCGTGGCAATGAATGGGGGAATCTTTCCGCGCGCAATAATCAAACCGTTGACCATGCCCATCACCGCACCGATTCCGAGCGCAATGAAAATCGCTAGTAAAACAGGCATGCCTTGTTTGAGCAGGTCGGCAGTGATCACAGCGGAGAGCGCTAGAATCGAACCAACTGAAAGGTCGATGCCGGCGGTCAAAATGACCAGCGTCATGCCAATCGCTACAATGCCACTGATGGTCGCTTGACGCAAAATATTGATCTGGTTTGCGCTGGTTAGAAAACGATCTGAAAGTAGCGATAATCCCAGTCCGAGCAAAGCGTAAACCAGCAATAGCCCAAAACGCTTTAAGAAAATACTCAAAGTGAATGGGGCAGAACGAAGTTGCGCGGCAGGCGCGGTCATCTTAAAAAACAACTCCCGACACCAAAATCACATTGGCATAGGGCGAAAATTCGCCGGTACGTACCACAGCTTGGGCATCAGAAGACATTTCCTTGAAAATGGTGTGCGTCACAAATTCCATTGGCACGTTTGGCAGGAGCGCCTTCACTGCCTTCAAGAATTTTGGATTGTGTGCCTTCACTTCTTCAGCCAGGATGACCTTCTCAACCTGCATTTCGTCCAGAATGACTTTGAGCGTTTCCACCGCGCCCGGCACATTTTTAGTAAGCGCCAGGTCAATACGCTCTGTCTCGGGCGGGATGGGCAGTCCGGCATCAGCCACTACCAGTGTTTGCATGTGACCAAGTGTAGAAATGGTATACGACAGCTCTGAATTCAATAACGTTGTTTTTTTCATTTCTCACCTCCAGAAAATTCGTTGACTTCTTTGCGCATGGGCAGCGACGGTTGCGCTCCATGCCTCGTAACCGAAATCGCCGCCGCTGCATTCCCCAACTGGACGGCTTGTTCGACGCTCATGCCTTCCGCCAGGCCTGTTGCAAAAGCGCCCACGAAGGCATCCCCGGCAGCTACTGTGTCAATGGCTATTACTGGATATGCGGGGATTTGTGTACGTCCATCGGCGGTTACAATCAACACGCCCTTTTCGCCAAGCGTGATAATTAGATTCCGCACGCCCATGCCGAGCAATTGCTCAATTGCAGATTCAAGCGTTTCTGCTCCGACCACCTGCATGGCTTCGCGTTCATTGGGGATGAGATAATCAACTTTGGATAATATTTTCGCGCTGAGAGGTCGAGCGGGAGCGGGGTTCAACACTACCTTTAGCTTGTGTTCCACAGCCATAGCCAATGCTTCGCTGACAGTTTCCAGCGGACTTTCAAGTTGGGCGACGAAAACATCAGCGTTGGCAAATGCCTGTTTTGCAATATGCAGGTAAGGGGGAGTCAGAGCGAGGTTTGCTCCAGAAGCTACAACAATCGTATTTCGTCCTTCGGCATCCACTGTAATAAGCGCGATACCTGTTGCTTCCTGTTCATTCACAGCAATATACTGAATGTCAACTCCATCTTTGGCTGCGCTGGCGCGCAACTCATCTCCAAAACCATCCCGCCCAACAGAGCCAATCATCTTCACGGCTGAACCCATGCGCGCCGCGGCTACTGCCTGGTTGGCGCCCTTTCCGCCTGGGAAGGTGACGAATTTTCCGCCCAAAATCGTTTCGCCAATTTGCGGGTGACGGGCAACATTAACTACCAAATCCATATTCAAACTGCCAACGATGAGAATTTTTCCCTGCATCATAACCTCGTGGAACTTTCGCGCACAACCAATTGGGTGGAAAGGATGTTGTGGCGCGGCGGCAATGAAGGATTGCGCATACGCTCAAAAAGGAGTTTTACCGCTAATTGGCCGATTTCTTGTTTGGGTTGGGCAACGGTGGTAAGTGACGGGGTGATATAGGAAGCCAGTTCAATGTCATCAAAACCGACGATGGCTACATTGTCAGGCACATTTAATTCGAGTTGGGCGGCGGCATGCAGTGTACCAATTGCCATCATGTCGTTGCATACGAATATGGCGGTTGGGCGCGGGGTAAGTTGCAAGAGTTGCAGAGCTGCCGAATAGCCGGATGGAGCATGAAAATCGCCGCGCACCAACAGTGATTCCTCAACGGGAATTCCTGCCTGCTGGAGTGCGGCGCGGTAACCTGTGACACGGTCTGCGCTGGGCGAAATGTTGGATGGCCCGGTGATGCAACCGATCACCTGATGTCCGAGTGATAATAGGTGTTGCGTGGCAAGAAATCCGCCCTGGTAGTTTTCAGTGGTGACTGTATCCAGTTCAAGGTTGTCCATATCGCGATCTACGACAACAAGGGGCAGTCCATTTTGGACAATTTCCGAAATCGCTTCGCGGTTTTCGCCTGCACCAACGAAGATGATTCCGTCCAGTTGTTTGTTTTCAAGCACTTCGGTATACAAGCGCTCTTTATTTTCATCGTTTTCTGTATTGCACAGAATTACGCTGTATCCAAGCGAAAAAGATGCTGATTCGATTGCGTGACCGACTTCTGCAAAAAATGGATTGGCGCTATCTGGCAGAATCAAGCCGAGCGTATGCGTTTCGCCGCGACGCAGAGAACGTGCCAGCGCGTTCGGGCGATAGTTCAACTCACGCATGGCGGCCTTTACACGTTCGCGCACGTCATCTGAAACGAATCGTGTGTTATTCACAACGTGCGAAACGCTGGTAGGGGAAACCCCGGCTTTTTTAGCAACTTCACGAATGGTTGTCATAAGAACATCTGCGCAATCGTTTGCGCAATCGATTTTCCACATTGTATTATTTTTTGAAGTCAGAGTCAATAGTTTTTATTTGAACCAATGGGAAATGGATAACAGCCGATAACTCTGCGAAGTTCTGGCTCTTGAACCGCTCACACGCCCATCCCCTCCATCCGTCTACTCGCCCTCGGCCCCTGGCAGATAACCTGGTAGCCGTAAGACTGACTGTGGACCAGCTTGTCCCCGTAGGAGATGGGCGGTTGACCGTCAGAGCAAAGCCCCCGAGGGTTGTGACTCACGAGGGCTTTCTTTTTTTATCTTACTTATTGGGTGCAGTGCAAAAATCGGTTCTTTTGTTTTCTATACCGTACTTTCTGCCGCCTACGTTCTTTTACGAAATTTATACCTGTATACCAGATTTGTACCCCGCCGGACAGATCAGATTGCGGTTGTGAAACGGAAAATTGACTATTACTCATGAATGCTTGCACTCTTATCTTCCACAAGTCCAATTTCAGTAGATTTGATGTTCTGGTGTCACTGCCCTGCTGATGGGAATAGCGCAACCTGTCTCGGATTCGTTTGCGATAGTAATGTTTTGCTTAAAATCGTGTAATATATGAATATTAGCCTGCATCATCCTCGTACGAAATCTCTATGGAAACCCCTCTCATCATAACAAAATTCCTCATACCTGCACCCCGTCACGGACTTGTTTCCCGTCCCGCTTTGCTGGATTGCTTAAGCAAAGGGATTACCGGCAAATTCACCCTGATATCCGCTTCGTCGGGCTACGGAAAGACAATGCTGATGGCAGAGTGGTACGCAACCCAAGGACAGGGATATCCTCTAGCCTGGATATCGCTGGATAAGGGAGATAACGACCCGGCGCGGTTTTTATCGTATCTGATCGCCGCGCTTCATACTATTCAGGATGGACTTGGACAGGATACGCGTACATTGATGCAGGGGGCGCAAAACCCGTTTGATGAATCGATTTTATCGGTTCTTATCAACGAGATTTCAATCGTGTCCCATGACTTTGCACTGGTTTTGGAAGATTACCATGTCATCGAATTGCGGGAAATCCATCAGGTGATGACATTCCTGCTGGAACACATGCCGCCACAAATGCATCTGGTGATCCTCACACGTTCCGATCCGCCGTTCCCACTGGCGCGATACCGCGCACGTGGTGAGTTGTCGGAAATCCGGGTAAAGGATTTGCGTTTTTCGTCCGATGCTACAATCTTTCTCTTGAATGACATTGCAGAGCTTGAATTATCAGATGAGAGTATTCGAACTCTGCTCGATCGAACGGAAGGGTGGATCACGGGACTGCAATTGGCAGCGCTTTCGATAAAAGGGCGTGAAAACTCTTCTGAAATGATCTCAGCCTTTAGTAGCGGACATGAATATATTTTTGATTATTTCATTGAGGAAGTGCTTGATCGTCAAGCTGATGCGCTAAAAAAGTTCCTCTTGCAGACATCCATCCTGGATCGGTTGAATGCGTCTTTGTGCGAAGCGGTGACTGGGCAACCCGACGGGCAAGCCACGCTTGAACATCTCGAAAAAGCCAATTTATTTCTTACTTCGCTGGGGAACGAATATGGCTGGTATCGCTACCATCATCTTTTTGCGGATGTTCTGCAAAATCGATTGGAACGATTTTACCCTGCAGAGACTCCCGTATTACACAAAAAAGCGGCTCACTGGTTCGAGCAAAACGATCTTGTCATGGATGCAATCGAGCACGCCCTTTCTGCAAATGATTCTCAACATGCAGCCCGCATGGTGGAGCGATATGGAGTGAACTTGTTGAGGAATGGAAATCTTGCAACCCTCATGAGTTGGTTCAACAGACTCCCAGAGACTGCCTTTGAAGACTACCCTCGCCTGAACGTATATCGCGCCTGGGCATTACTGCTGACAGGGATGAATGCAGACGTTGAAAAGTATATGCTGGCCGCCGAGGAGGCTGCAAAGGCAGGAAATGTATTTGACGAACTAAGAGGCGATTTCGCGGCAATCCTTGCCTACAATGCTTCCCTGCGGGGCGATATGAAATTGGCTTATGCCAAAGCCCATGAAGCCCTCGAATGGCTTACAAAAAACAATTACACGGTTCGTTCTGTGATGGCTTTTGTGCTGGGTGGGATTTACTTTATGCGGCAGGACTTTCCTCGCGCGATCCTGTCCATGCAGGAGGCAAGTCAGCTGGGAGAGCAATCAGGGAATTTCAATGTTGCCGTATCAGCATTGAGCGCTGTGGGCAGTATTTACTTGGGGCAGAGGGACTTGGACCAGGCCGAGAAAGCCTTTTCCAAGGCATTGGAATTTTCCAAAGGACGCCATGGACGGTTCCTGCCCATTGCATCCAGTGCTTTTTCGGGAATGGCAGAACTCTGTCTATTGAGCAAGGATTCCGAACAGGCTCGTCAATGGGCAGTCAAAGGATTGGAACTGGGTGAACAATGGATCAATCCAGACAGTCGGGTCGGTTGTCTGCTGATACTGGCCCAAGTCAGCCATCAGGAAGGGGATTTCAACGAAGCACAATCGAAGTTGGACGAAGCAAAACGAGTCGCTTCGTCACGAGTATTGACGCCGGGCACATCTGAGCGGATTAAAGCCTGCGAAACGTTTTTTAGTGAGAAATCACCCGATACAGCCAAACAAAATCGCCTGATTGACCCACTCAGTGAACGGGAACTCGAAGTCTTGCGGTTGTTTTCCGAGGGACTATCCAATCAGGAGATCGCCGAAAAATTGATCATCAGTTTGGGAACGGTGAAAGCGCACTCGTCCAATATCTATCGTAAACTGGACGTTCGTAATCGTGTGCAGGCTATAATTACGGCGCGTGAGATGAATTTGCTGTAGACATCAATCCGAGAGTTCCAATGACTGAGAAAACCCCCATCCGCGTAGTTCTCGTTGACGATCATCTCCAAATGCATAAGATCGTTCAAGCAACCTTGGGCG
>DATIUT010000043.1:0-8516 GCA_035466615.1 Anaerolineales bacterium
TCACGTGCCCATGGCTGAAATGACGCGCTATACGACGCAGGTCCGTTCGATCACTGGTGGACGTGGTTACTTCACAATGGAGCTCGATCACTATGATGTGGTGCCGACCCACATTGCGGGACAGATCATCGAAGCGCACAAGAAGGAAATGGAAGCGAAGAAGGAAGAGTAATCTCCGTCACTGCAAGCGCTTCGATAGACCCAGTGCAAACTCCGCGAAGCGATCTCCCCGATATTCTCGGGGAGATTTTTTGTTAGAATACTCCCATGCCGACCATTCGTGTTTCAAGCGTCATCAGTTATTACACCGACAAAAAAACTCATTTTGAAGTCTCCGGCGCCACAGCATTGGAGGCTGTGCAAAGTGCGGCAGAAACATATCCGCAACTCAAATTCCATGTGTTCGACAAGGACGGAAACCTGCGCAGACATATCAATCTGTTCGTGAACGATGTTCACGTGAAGGAGTTGAACGGCAACGAGACCGAAGTGGGGGAGAACGACGTTGTCCGTATCCTGGCCGCGGCGGCGGGCGGATAGACCAACAATTATTAACTTGACAATTCTGGTAAGAACTGTAAAATAGCGGACATCTAACTGGTAACCATGATTACTAACTATTGCTTGTGTCAACGGCGGGGCTCGTAACCACCGCCTGAGATAACATTCCGCAGTCAACAGACTCATTCAGACGGTAGGACGACCCCGCGTGCTAAACATTGCAACGTGAGTGGCGTTCGTTCGCCGTCTTTTTGTTTATCTGTTGACTGCCCCGATTTAATAAGAGAGTTGATATGACTTTACTAGACTATCGAATAACAGAATCAAAACCATTCACCCTGGATGGGCTCACATCTCATGTGGGGAACACGCCCCTCCTTCCGCTTCGCCGCGTGACCCTTGGCCTGTCCCCGCGTGTAAAGGTCTTTGCCAAGGCGGAATGGTTCAACCCGGGCGGCTCCGTCAAGGACAGACCCGCGCTCAACATTATCCAGACCGCGCTTGCGAACGGTGACCTTGGGAACGGCAAGCGCCTGCTTGACTCGACCTCCGGCAACATGGGAATTTCCTATGCCACTTTTGGTGCGGCACTGGGAATCCCGGTTACTATTATCATCCCTGCCAACGCAAGCCCGGAGCGAATGTCCATTCTCAAAGCGTTGGGCGCGGAGCTGGTGTTGACCGATCCGCTGGATGGTTCGGATGGCGCGATCCTCAAGGCGCGTGAACTTGCCGCCGAGCAACCGGATGTGTATTGGTATGCCAATCAATATAACAACCCGGCGAATTGGGAGGCACATTACAAATCCACGGGGCCGGAGATCATCTATCAAACGAGCGGACAAGTGACTCACTTCATTGCTGGTCTTGGTACATCCGGCACATTGACCGGCACGGGGCGCTATCTACGTGAACAATTGCCACATGTCGAGATTATCTCTTTTCAACCGGATGCGCCATTTCACGGTCTCGAAGGGCTAAAACATATGCCCAGCGCGATCAAGCCGGGGATTTATGATGAGTCTGTTGCAGGGGGCAATTTTGAGGTCCAGACTGAAGCGGCGCATGAGATGGTCAAGAAGCTGGCGCGTGAAGAAGGTCTGTTCGTGGGAATTTCGTCCGGCGCAGCGGCAGTTGTCGCGCTACGTGTAGCCAGTGAATTGGAGGAAGGTGTCATTGTGACGGTCTTCCCGGATGCGGGCTATAAATATTTAAGTGATAAATCCTTATGGGAGAGTCGTTGATGCTTGTTGTTTCGAAACAGTTGATTGAGAAAATCAATGCGCATGTCGAAGACGCATACCCGGAGGAGGGCGCTGGTTTTTTGCTGGGTGGTGGAGGCGAAGTGAAGGAAATTTTTGCTTTGCCGAACGCGCGCGAAGACGATGCGCGGCACAATCGCTTTTTGTTCACGCCCGAAGATTATTTGAAAGCCGAGATGAAGGCCGCAGAATTGGGCATGGATTTGATCGGTGTATTTCATTCGCATCCCGATTGCCCAAACGTCCCCTCTGAATATGACCGTGAATGGGCACAGCCGTTCTTCTCGTACATCATCACACGCGTGGATGATGGCAGGGCGGTCAGTCACCGTTCGTGGAAACTGGTGGAAGACCGTTCGAAATATGATGAGGAAGAAATAACGATAAAATAATTTTGATGAGGAGAAGAAAGATGGATATTATTAAAGAGGATCTAATTTTGGATTGCTCCGGTTTGCTTTGTCCAATGCCTGTTGTGAAAACATCCAAGATGATGAAGGAATTACAACCTGGCCAAATTTTGAAGATGATCGCAACCGATGCCGGTTCGCCGCCGGATATTGAAGCATGGTCCCGCCAAACTGGAAATGAATTGCTTCGTTCCACCATCGAAGATAGCAGGTTTGTTTTCTTTTTGAAGAAAGTCTGATGGAGGTGTTCAATGTCTAAAGCTGACCCGAATGCCCCAAAGCGACTTGCGCTGATCTCCAGTAAAGGAACACTGGATTGGGCCTATCCTCCGTTCATCCTAGCCAGTGCGGCTGGTGCAATGGGTTGGGAGGTGGGCGTTTTCTTTACTTTTTATGGGCTGACATTGCTTAAGTCCGAACTCAGTGCGACGGTTTCACCCCTTGGCAACCCGGCCATGCCGATGAAAATGCCATTTGGTTCCGAGTCGTTCCAGAATATCAACTGGCCCATGCCCAACCTGTTCATGTCCAATGTGCCCGGTTTTGAAGCAATGGCCACCAGCCTCATGAAGCAGACTTTCAAAAATAAAGGCGTTGCAACTGTTGAAGAATTGCGTGACATGTGCGTGGAACTGGACGTGCGCCTGATCGGTTGCCAGATGACAATGGATGTCTTTGGCTTCAAGCGGGAGGATTTCATTCCTCAGGCTGAGATCGGCGGCGCGGCGACTTTCCTTGAATATGCCGCCGGTGCGGATGTACAATTGTTTATATAATGCTGAGGTGGGTCACGCTTTTAGCGTGACGTTACGTTGCAAACGTGGCCTCGGTGGAAAATAAAAACGAAACGAGAGAATAAAAGAATATATGACAACATTGAGAATCCCTACCCCATTGCGCACCTATACCAGCGGAAAAAGTGAGGTGAATGTAAACGGTGCAAAAGTTTCGGAGGCGCTGGCTGACCTGACCAGCCAATATCCTGCCATCAAACCACATTTGTTTGCTGAGAGCGGGGAACTGCGTCCGTTCGTGAACTTGTTCGTTGGCGAGAGCAATATCAAGGACTTGCAAGGCGTGGATACGCCGATCAAAGATGGCGACAGGATCATGTTGATCCCATCCATTGCGGGCGGCGTGGCCTGCCATTGCGAGCCCCGAAGGGGCGAAGCAATCTCCGCCACCATGTTGGGGATTGCTTCGTCGGGCTTTCCCCTCCCCGCAATGACAGATGGTGTAATATGATCGAAGAACTCTCACACGAACAAATCTTGCGCTATTCGCGCCATCTGCTCATGCCCGAAGTTGGTTTGAGCGGACAGATCAAACTCAAGAACTCCTCCGCCCTCGTCATTGGCACGGGCGGGCTTGGTTCTCCCGTTGCGTTGTATCTTGCCGCGGCGGGCATCGGGCGTATTGGCTTGATTGATTACGACATCGTCGATTCGTCCAATCTCCAGCGTCAGGTCATTCATGGCACATCCACTGTCGGTAAGCTCAAGGTGGAAAGTGCGCGTGACCGCCTGATGGATTTGAATCCCGACATTCAAATTGATATCTACAACGAGCCATACACCTCCGATAATGCGCTTCAGGTTGCGAAGGATTACGACATTATCATTGACGGCACGGATAATTTCCCAACCCGTTATCTCACCAACGACGTCTGTGTGATGCTTGGCAAACCGAATATTTACGGCTCCATCTTCCGCTTCGACGGGCAGGTGAGCGTCTTTTACGCCAAGGAAGGTCCGTGCTATCGCTGTCTATTCCCCGAACCCCCTCCTCCGGGGCTTGTTCCTTCCTGTGCAGAAGGCGGCGTTCTTGGTGTGTTGCCCGGCACGGTCGGCACACTCCAAGCCACTGAAGCCATCAAGGTGTTGCTTGGCATCGGCGAACCGCTTATCGGCAGACTGCTTTTGTACAATGCGCTCGATATGAGTTTTGATTTTGTCAAACTCAAAAAGAATCCCAATTGCCGCGTGTGCGGACCCAATGCCGATATCAAAGAACTGATCGATTACGAGGAATTCTGCGGTGTACCCGGCCATCATGCAGATGACACCTCCGCAGGTGCGAACTGGGACATCACACCGCAGGAGATGCGGGACCGCCTCGCGCGTGACCCGAACCTGCTCCTGCTCGATGTGCGTGAACCTCATGAGTTGGAGATTTCTGCCATCAACGGCGCAAAGAACATCCCTCTTGGTCAGGTCGCCGAACGTATGTCCGAGTTGGACTCTGCCGAAGAAATGATCGTCTTTTGCAAACGCGGCTCACGTTCCGCCCGCGCGATCGAAATTCTGGCAAGTGCGGGTTTCAAAAAGATGAAGAACCTCAAAGGCGGAATCAATGCCTGGGCAGAGGAAGTAGACAAGTCTTTGCCGTTGTATTAAGAAATTTAGATCTCCGTGCCATTTAAATCCCGGAGGTCTATTACTCGCAAGGTAAAAGACCTCCCACCAAAGGAGAGAGAATGGGATTGCCGGTATCTTCAGAAAAGCGCGTCTACGATAATATTCTGGGAGCGATGGGAAACACGCCGCTTGTGCGGCTGAAACGGATCGGGCGCGACCTGCCCTGCCCGTTGTATGCAAAACTGGAGTTGATGAATCCGGGAGGGTCGGTAAAGGATCGAGTAGGCGCGTTCATCATCGAGCAGGCTGAAAAGCGCGGCGAACTCAAGCCGGGCGGGACCATCGTCGAAGCAACAAGCGGGAATACAGGTGTCGGTCTTGCCATTGCGGCGGCGCTCAAGGGATACAAGACCGTCTTCGTCATGCCCGACAAGATGAGCAATGAAAAGATATTGCTGTTACGTGCGTATGGTGCGAAAGTCGTTATCACACCGACGGCTGTCGAGCCCGATGACCCGCGATCCTATTATGAGGTGGCAAAGAAATTCGCGCGCGAAACTCCGAGTGCGATTCTCGCAAACCAATATCATAACCCCGACAACCCAAAAACACATGAGTTGACGACCGGCCCCGAGATATGGGATCAGACCGATGGACGCGTGACCGATGTCATCATCGGCATGGGAACGGGCGGAACGATTTCAGGTGTTGGTCGTTATCTCAAATCCAGGAATCTGAACATCAAAATCGTGGGCGTGGACATCGAAGGCTCGATACTCACTGAGATCTGGCAGAATAAAGGAAAAATCCCCGAAGGTGCGTATCCGAAAACGTATAAAGTGGAGGGCATCGGCGAAGACTTTCTTCCGTCCGCCACCGACCTTTCAGTTGTGGACTGGATCGAGCGTGCGGGTGACAAGGAGTCGTTTTTGTGGGCGCGGCAACTCGTGCGTCAGGAGGGGATCTTTGCAGGCGGTTCGTCAGGTTCTGCATTGGCGGGCGCGATCAAGTATTGCCGCAGGTTGTCCGCTGACCGTTTGCCCGTTGTCATCCTTCCCGATTCGGGTTCGCGCTATCTTTCCAAATTCTATGACGACAAATGGATGCGCGAGTTTGGCTTCCTTTCGACGGAGTTCGGCGAAACTGCCCTCGGCGATCTGCTGATCGCAAAGCCCGACAAAACCTTATACGTGGCAAAACTCGGCGATTCAATCCGCAAGGTCGTGGCTGTGATGCACACACATGGCATATCACAAATGCCTGTCGTAGGTGCGGATGGGGCGCTGGCTGGCTTGATCGAAGAAGTGGACCTGCTCAATCACATGCTCGAAAAGCACGAACACACCCAGGACGAAACCATCGATCCGCTTGTGCAAAATGCCAGCGCGGTCTTTCCGGCAGAAACGTCACTTGAAGAAGCGATGCACTCGTTGAAATCAGGCCTTGCATTGATCGTTGTGGAAAACAGCAAACCGATCGGCATCCTGACAAAGATGGACGTGCTCGATTATGTTGCCGGGAAGATATAGCCCCGCTTCGTTCTTAACCGACAACTGATTCGATCTCAATTTACCTTCCCCTCCAAAAAACAGGACACGCTGAAAACGTGTCCTGTTTTTGTTACCTTCGTCATTGCGAGCCCGAAGGGCAAAGGATCGCCTCGCAATGCCGGTGTCTTTTTTACTTATCTTCCGCAATACTCTTTCCGCTGTACTTTAGGGCGGAGTGTGCCGCGGCGAGACGTGCAATCGGAACACGGAACGGTGAGCAGGAAACATAGTTGTTGCCGATGATGTGACACCACTCGATGGAGTTGGGGTCCCCGCCGTGCTCGCCACAAATGCCCACTTCGAGGTTCGGGCGGGTCTTGCGGCCCTCGGCAATTGCCCATTGCATGAGTTTGCCCACGCCGCCTCGATCCAAAGTCTGGAACGGGTTCTTCTCGAGGATTCCCTGTTCCTGGTAGGTGATCAGGAAGTTACGCTCGGCATCGTCACGTGAGTAACCGTAGGTCATCTGGGTCAGGTCGTTAGTGCCGAAGGAGAAGAACTCGGCGCGTTTGGCAACTTCTTCCGCTGTCACAGCCGCGCGCGGGATCTCGATCATCGTGCCGAATTTGTACGCAAATTTGACCTTCTTCTCTTCCATGACGGCTTTGGCAATGCGTTCGAGCCTCGGCTGGATCCATTCCAATTCCTTGACTGTGCCGGTCAGTGGGATCATCACTTCGGGTTTGACTATGATGCCGCGCAACGTGCAATCCGCCGCGGCTTCAAAAATGGCGCGGACCTGCATCTCCACGATCTCAGGCATGGAAATGCTCAACCGGACACCGCGCATACCCATCATCGGGTTCGACTCGTGCATTCCCTTGATGGCAACGAGCAGGTCTTCCTTTTCCTTCAAGCCGCTGGTCTCGCCTTTGACGCGCATCGTAATGACTTCTTCGAGAAGTTTTTCCTCATCGGGCATGAACTCATGCAGAGGCGGATCGATCAGGCGGATGATGACCGGGTAGCCATCCATCGCTTCGAAGAGACCGTCGAAGTCCTTGCGCTGATAGGGGAGAAGTTTGTTGAGCGCGGCGGTGCGGCCATCGCTGGTTTCCGAGAGGATCATGTCCTGAACGATGGGTAAGCGCTCGGGCTCAAAGAACATATGCTCGGTCCGGCAGAGACCGATGCCCACGGCGCCGTAGGAACGGGCGCGTTGTGCGTCCTTTGGATAATCCGCATTTGCCCAAACTTGCAAGCCTCGTGTGGGCCATCCCTTGGGTGCTTTGCGGATGTCTTTGCGTGCGCAAATTTCGTCTGCCCATTTCAAAAGGGTGAGCAGGTCGGTTTGTTCTTCGAGTGAAGGTGAGGATGTGGGAATCTTACCGATGAATATCTTGCCGGTATTGCCATCCACAGAGATCCACTCGCCTTCCTTGACAAGGACCTCGCCAACTGTCATGTGACGCTTATCAAGATCGATCTTGATGGTGGATGCACCGACCACACAGGGAATGCCGAACTGACGGGCAACGACTGCCGCATGGGATGTGGCGCCGCCTTCACTGGTCAGCACGCCTTGTGAAGCGATCATGCCGTGAACGTCATCCGGCTTGGTGAATGGACGCACCATGATCGTGTTCTGCTTTTCTTCCTTTGCCATTTTCTCGGCTGTATCTGCATCGAAGTAAACCTGTCCAACAGCCGCGCCGGGGGAGGCATTCACGCCCTTGGCAAAGAAGGAACCACTGCTCTCTGCCTTCTTCATCGCGGATTCATCGAATTGCGGGTGCAATAATGAGTCTACATTGTCAGATGTGACGCGCAGGACCGCTTCTTCCTTCGTGATGAGTTTTTCCTTCGCCATATCAACAGCAATCTTCACCACGGATTTGGCAGTACGCTTTCCATTGCGGGTCTGGAGCATCCACAATTTGCCGCGTTCGATTGTGAACTCGACATCCTGCATCTCCTTGTAGTGTTTCTCAAGCTTTTTGGTGATGTCCATGAATTGCTTGTAGGCTTTGGGCATCTGGTCTTTCAAGTGTTCGATGGGGTCGGCATTTCGGATGCCTGCCACCACATCTTCGCCTTGCGCGTTGAGCAGGTACTCGCCGAGCATTTTCTTGTCACCAGTGGACGGGTCGCGTGTGAACGCCACACCGGTGCCGGAGTCGTCACCCATATTGCCAAAGACCATGGTCACGATGTTGACCGCGGTGCCCAAATCATCCGAAATGCCTGTCGCGCGGCGGTAATCAATGGCGCGTTTGCCATTCCAGGATTCGAACACGGCCTTGGTCGCCAGTTCAAGTTGTTTGTAGACATCCTGGGGGAAATCAAAACCGACATGTTTCTTGAAGACTTCCTTGAAAGTTGAGACCAACGTTTTCCAGTCATCGCCGGTCATTTCGGTATCCACTTTATAACCCTTGCTGGCCTTGTACTTAGCCATTGGGTGTTCGAAAACTTCATCGTCGAGATTGAAGACGG
>DATIUT010000044.1:0-10658 GCA_035466615.1 Anaerolineales bacterium
ACTCACGAACGGAGGCGACAACCTCGGTCCTTCATGGTCGCCCGATGGGGACTGGATCGCCTTCACCTCCTTCCGCGATGGCAATAACGAAATCTACATCATCCACCCCGATGGGACAGGGCTGGCACGCCTGACGACCACCCCCATCTCCGATTGGCAACCGAGGTGGGGGAGGTAATTTACGGTCCTCCCATATCCACTGTCCAATAACCTCCATACGAACTAAATTTCGAGTACACGTATCCCACGCCGATCTCTACCACACGCGAGTTAATGACCGCGTCCCAGTGTGCCGGGTCGTTTTTCCATTGGTTCATCGCGTCCTGCGGGAGCCCGATGGCAATGATCTCCAGATAATACGAGTTGGGATAGCCCGCATTGAGAAGGCGGTCGCCGATCCACGTGCCGTCTGAGCCGCTGTGTTCGAGGAAGTCATTGCACGCCATATCGAGACTGTGACCTTGCGCGGCGTTCATCAATTGCTGGTTGACCGTGAGCGCAGCGCGACCCACGTCCGCGCGGGCTTCGTTGATCAGGTTGATCAATTGTTGGACATACCCATCATTGACCGTGTAATTGCAATTGCCAACCTGCGAAACGATCGGCGTGCCGGATTCATTTGAAACGTCTCCCGCGCCTACGATGATCTGCACCCAGAAAATGGATTCTGTTCCGATGAGAACCGGCTCTCCTTCCGCGTTGCGCAACTCGAAATTTCCGCGATAGGTGCCGTCACTTGAAGGCGCAGTAAGTTCGACGGAGACATCAACGGGCTTGCTTCTTTCTGTTTCGGGCACAGGTACGGAATCGGGCGAACTCATTCTGTCGCCGTTCACGAAGGCGACGGCATATCCCGTCCATGTGCAGGTTCCTACGTTTTGCAGTTTCCATGTCTTGGTGAATTTCTCTCCGGCGTTGAGGCGTGTGTTGTCGGAGTAGGTCACATCTTCGACGAGGATGGCGCTGTCCCTGCAATTGGCGGGGGAGGTGGCAACGGCTGTCGTTGTGGTGGACGCGTCCGGCGTGGAGGTGGGTGGGAGGCGCGTTGGCACAGATAAGGCTTGTTTGGTCGGCGGCAGGGTCGAGGTCACAAAAGGAGGCGGGACAGGCGCAGCCGTGTCCATTGCCTCCGAGGAAACCTTCACGCACGAGGACAATGTCAAAACGAACAGGATGAAAATCCAGACTTTTTTCATATTACCAGGAACTGCTTCATGAAGACTCGCAATAACAGTCAGTTTTAAGGTTTGGCAAGTACCAGCACGTAATAACCAAAGTTATTGAAGAAGGAATATCCAACGCCGATCTCGGTGAAAGTGCTGCTCAGCAGGTTCTGATTATGGCGCGGGTCGGTGGTGTCGGTTGCCCACCAGTTGATAACTCTTTCGCCGGTCAACGGGGGATTACTGCCATATACATTTTCACTTATGGACGTTGCGACATAGCCGGTTGCTGCAACGCGCGATTCCGGTGTGGAGCCGTCCGAGCCGGTATGCACAAAGAGATTATTGCATGCCATATCGTTGGCATGTGCCTGCGCGGCGCGGACCAACAATGTGTTCACGGTAAAGTTGGGCAGACCGTTCTGTGTGCGATAGGTATTGAGCGCGTTGATCGCATCCGTCAATTGAAAAACATCTGTGGCAAATGAACAGGTCACCCCGCCCGTACCGGAACCGTTTGTGTTACTGCCTGTGCTGGTGGGGGATGGGTTTGTCGTTGCGGCGGTGGGAGTGGGGGCGGTGTTCTCCACTTTGATGATGAGCCACAGGCGGGAATCCTGATCCACCTGCATGATCAGCCCCTTGGGGTTTTTGATGACAAAGTTGCCTCTGTAGGTGCCCGGACTGCCCGGCGCAGTGAGTTCCACGGAAATATCAATGGTCTGACCGGGATATGTAATATCGAGCGGCACGACTTCCGGCGCGTCCATGCGGTTTTCAGAGTAGTAGGTCAACATATAATCCCACGCCCAGACGCATGTGCCGGTGTTGCTGACGCGCCAGGTCTTGGTAAATTTTGTGCCCGCGTCGATGACACTGTTATCGGGGATGGTCACATCAGTGATGAACGCGGCGCGGTTGGTGCAACCGGGGTCGTTGGTGGGTCTGGGAATCGAGGGCGTGGATGTTGCTTCCGGTGTCGCTGTTGGTGTTTCCAAAACTTCCGTCCCGCCGGTGACCGGGATCTGGTCCGCCGGCGCTTCCGTTGCTGGCGCGGGTTGTGTCCCGGTCGGCGCTGGTGCAATGGTTTCTGCGGGAGCCAGTCTGCCGCAGGCTGAAAGGCTCAATGCCATTAGTAAAGTGACAATGGACAGTTTCTTGAACATCGGAACCTCCTTTACTCATCATGATAAATTCAACCCCGCCGAATTTTTGGATCAATCTCGCCTCAAAACATCATCATCTGTGATTTTGACTTTTCAAGCGGATCGCTTGCGATCTGCTCCTCGAAAGTTTCACGCGTCAACACCGGGACCTCGAACAGGGTTCGCAATAAACGATATTTTACAAGCCGATAGTTTTTCATGCGCGCCGCCAGCGACGGGTCGCGTTGCGCCTTATATTGGATCAGCCCCGCCCGTCCGCCGGGGATGATGATGACCGACTGCTCCGGCGGATATGGCGTCTCGTTCATCGCGCGCCCGATCAACGCGGAGGCAAGGATATAGAATGCGCGCCCGGTTTTATCGTCTTCCTCCCAAAGATAATTCCTGTCCTGCCTGCGCGTGGCATAATTCAATCGTGTACCCACGGCTTCCAGCATGGCAGCGATCGTGTTCAACTCGTTGCGCCGCGCGCTGGCAACATCTTCCGGGCGCAACTTCCATGCCGCGCCGTTTTTCTCCGCGTACGAATTGAGCACGGAATAGATCATGCCTTTGGACGGCGTCAGCAAGCCTGGGAATCGCGGATACAAGTCATCTTCGATCTCAAGATAAATGCTGTCCGGGTTCTTTTGCAGGAACGTGACAATCATAACCTCGACCCGGTCGGAGAGGGAATCCCCCATGTTATTCTGAGGGAGCTGTTGGTCGGGTAGCGAAGCGTATCGAGACTCAGCGACCGAAGAATCTCCCTCGCGTTGTAAGAGACCCTTCGCCGTTTCGCGGTTCAGAGTGACATCGTTCAACCCCCACATCCCTGTATCCACGTTTTCTCCGGCCGAGTAATGAACAAACCGTGTATCCTCCGACAATGCATTCTGAATAACTGCCTGCGTTGTGCGCAACGCTTCGTCGAATTCCTGTTCCTTTTTCTTCAATGCATGTGCCTCAACCAGCGCGATCAGCCCTGCCGCATGGATGTGTAGATAACTGGCGGGTTCGCCGCGTTCCGTCAAATGCGTGTGAATGGCTTCCCGCACGTCATCCATCTCCGGGTCATTCACTTCGCGTTTCAAGTGTTCGCCTCGCGTCCACAAAAGCTGGGCCGGGTCATGTTCCGTGCGTAGTGCAAGTGACGTCAGGTCAAAGCCAGCCGCGCTTGCGGCGGACAGCGCGGAGGTTAAAAACGAAGGCTCGGGCTCGGGCAACAAACCAAAGAACGGCGTTCCAAGCGGAAGCAACTCAAATAAATGCAAGAACGCCGAGTTCAGGGCGGTTGCGTTCCATGCCCAGTCATATCGTCTACGACGGAGCGCGACCTTGTACGGTTCCACCGCCTCACGCCCCCACAACCACCCTGCCCACAAAGCAGACAACGTCCAGAATGCCTGATTCGGGCGCGGCACTGATCCAATCACCGCCGCGATGGGGATTTCCTTTTTGACTTCGTGTGCCAGATCTTTGAGCCGGCCTTCGTAGATGCAGATCCCGCCGCTCTCCGGGATTTTCTTGGGCCACGCCTCAACCACAACGCCCGAACCTGTTTCCGTCCATAGACTCAATCCACGCTCGAGCATCATCCACAAGTTGTGTTCACGGAATTGATTCGGAATGTTGAGTTGTTTCGGCCGCGGTCTTTCAGTCGGATGCCCCCATAACGTATTGCCCGCGTCACATGCGACCAGGATCATCGCGGTCAGTGCGCGTTTGCGTTCCGGAGACAGTTTCAAACCATCGAGGCGATTTGTGACCGTTGTGAGGAAATACAACGGACGCGGCAGATAATGTTCGATGGCTTCCTCCGCATAGACGCGGTCCTCATCGTGGATCGCAACAACTCTTTCGAAGGCGCGTGAGCGGTGCAAACCGTCCGTTGCGGTGATCTTCCTGGCGCGGTCAATATCCTTTTGGGTTGCCACCCGTTCGCCTTCGTCCTCGCAATGCGGACACTTATATACACGTGCATAGGGTGCCTCCTCGCCTTTTCGCCAAAGAAAGGATTCCGCCTGTATTTCACGTTCGCATTTTTCGCACGTTGTGATATATAAAGCCTGAAGATGCGCCTGGAGTCTTTCATCCCCTTTTTTGACGACAGCCAGGTCTGCCAGCGCGGCTTTGAAATCGGATTCCGACGGGGGAGTGGCGGACATCTCCAGCAGGAAGCGCGTGATGGGATTGTTGACTGTCACAAGTACGCGATAACCTGCACGCGCGGCTTCGAGAGTCAGCCGCGGGGAGAATCCAAATGGGTCGAGCAACCAGGCACCTGTCGATGCGTGATTCGGGAGCCAGCGTGAAATCACCCCCTCTTCCAACGGAGGCGTAAACCGTGAAAGCGGACCCGGATCCGCAGGTTTTGTTCCTGGGATGTAGGGTTGGTGATCCATCTTGAGTTAAGTATACTCCCCATAATATTTCGGAGTCAGGGAGCTTGCCCCCATTAGTCCCAGCAGCAAACGGCGCCGCGGCGCCATTTGCTGCTGGATTCCAAATTATGGCATTGGTCCCATCGTCGGCGCGCAGATAATATCGTAGTATTCCAACTCTGTGAGTCTATTTTGTTCGGCGTATGCGGCGGCCTCCTTGCCGATATTGCGGACATTATCGAGTTCAGCCTGGACCTGATAGGGCCAGTAGCGCGGGATGACCATGCGCGGATCGTTGACATAGCCTTCGGGCAGGTAGGAGGGGCGGGCGGGGTCGGCTTGATCGGCTAGGGGAATCCAGTTATACATGACGGGTCCGCGCGGGTTGATGGTGAAGCCGAGGCGGTATCCGTATTGCCGCGCAAATTGTACGGGGCGAATCCCAAAACTGCCGCCGGGCCAGATGATGGCAATCGGCGTTTTATTGAAGTTGGTTTGCAGGTCCTTGATCGAGCCTTCGAATTCGCCTTTGATGAACTCATCGGTGGAGTCATCACTCATGTTGATGTTGTGAATAAAGCCGTGCGATTGATGGTCCACCCAGCCTTCGGCTTCGAGTGTGATATTGTCTTGCAGGCTTATGGCACGCGGCCCATCCTCGGCGCTGATCCATGAATTGACCACGGACCAGCCCCATTGCTCATGATAAGGGCGGAAGTGTTCGTTGAAATTTTCACCTGTGCGCCGGTCATCCTGAATGAGGAGGACGGAGCGCGCGGGGATCTTTGCATTGTGATCCATAAAGTCCGCCATTTGTGCGGCATTGATGGCTTCGAAGCCCTGCTCTTTGAGGTCGTTCATCATCTGGCGGAAATCCTCCTTGGTGATGTCGTTGGCAGTGACATCCACCGCATCCTGTTTGATGCCGTGCAACATGACGACCAGAACGATCGTTCCGGGGATGGCATTGTTGGAATCCCATTTGTCATAAAGATACTGACAGGTATCTTGAACGTATGTGTGGGGTGTATCCAGTGGATTGAGCCTGTTTGTGGTGAATCCTGGAGGCAACGCCGGCGGTGTGCGGATCGCGGTGGGTTCTGGAACAGGCGTTTCTGTCGGAACAGGTGTGACTGTCGGTTGGATCGCGGCGAGCGCGGTCTCGTACGCCTGCGTGTACAGCGCGTTGACATCGGGGGTGGGGGAGGATGGCGCTGAAGGGGTGCACGCAGTCAATAAGATGGCGAGCAGGATGAAGTTTGGGAAGAGTCGGGTTTTCATGTGTGGTTAGTAGACTTTCTTAAGCCTTTTTATTCTTCATTTTTGCCGGAGATGAAATCCTCCACTTTCTCGCGGCAGATTTCATCACGGAATTGCCTGGGCGGGGTCTTGAAGAAATAGGATGATGGCCCGATGATGGGTCCGGCCAGTTCGCGGTCGAGCGCAAGTTTTGCACAGCGGATGGCATCGATCATCACACCGGCCGAGTTGGGGCTGTCCCACACTTCGAGTTTGACCTCCACATTGAGCGGTACGTTGCCAAAGGTTGTGCCTTCCATGCGGATGTATGCCCACTTGCGGTCTGTGAGCCAGGGCACATGGTCGCTGGGACCAACATGTACGTTTTCAGGTTCGATCTCGTAGGGGATCATGCTGGTGACGGCGTTGGTCTTGGAGATCTTTTTGCTCTCGAGGCGTTCGCGCTCAAGCATGTTGAGGAAATCAGTGTTGCCGCCGAAGTTGAGTTGATAGGTGCGGTCAATCTTCACGCCGCGATCCACAAAGAGGGTGGCAAGCTGGCGGTGCAGAATGGTCGCGCCAACCTGACTCTTGATATCGTCGCCGAGGATGGGCAAGCCTGCATCAGCAAAGCGTTTACCCCAATACTCAGAAGAGGCAATGAAAACAGGGATGCCATTCACGAAGGCACAACCGGCTTCAATGACCTGTTCCACATACCATTTGGTTGCCATCTCCGAACCGACGGGCAGGAAGTTGATGACGACATCAGTTTTTGTGTCGCGCAATAGTTTGACGATGTCAGCGGTGGGACCGGGCGCCTTTTTGATTATGCCGCTGAGATATTTGCCAAGTCCATCATGAGTCATGCCGCGCACGACGGGAGTATTGAGGCGGGGAACATCTGCAAATTTATAGGTGTTGTTCGGTTCGGCAAAGATCGCCTCGGAGAGGTCCCTGCCGACTTTGGACACATTCACGTCGATGCCGAGGGTGAATTCAATATCCCGTACATGATAGTCGGCCAGCTGGGTATGCATGATGCCGGGAATGGCTTCATCCTTTTTGGCGTCCTTGTAGAATTGCACTCCCTGGACCAATGAAGAGGCGCAGTTTCCCACACCAATGATCGCGACGCGTACTTTTTTGTGTGCCATGTATGTTGTCTCCTTAATAGTGGCGTATGGATTTGTCGAATTGACCTGCTGGAAAATAATGCCTGTTGCTTGATGTTAACATTGTTGTATAATGCACTGGATGGCAACCAACGAGCGTATTGACCATTTGGAACGTTTGCTCGAAGTGGTTCGGGGCTTGACGACTTCCCCCGACCTCGAATCCTTTTTGCAAACAATCATAGCTGAAGCAAGTGAACTGACGAACAGTGAACTTGCTTCCATTCTCGAATATGATCCCGAGGCGAAGGATTTAAGATTCCTCACCACGATTTGGTTCGACCGCGATGTGCTTCGTCCCATGAGCGTACCGCTGGATGGCAGTGTCGCCGGTGAGGTCTTTCGCAAGGGACAACCTTTAATTGTCCAGGACCCTAAAGCAGACCAGCGTCACTTCAAGGTGATCGACCGCGTGACCAAACATGAAACATATTCGCTTGCGGCGGTACCCATCATTGTGCGCGGCGAGGTCATTGGTGTCTTGGAGGCGCTTAATAAAAGGGACGACGCACATTATACCGAAGAAGACCTGACGATTCTAGCAACCCTGGCTGCGCTTGCCGCGCAGGCGATGAGGAATGTCCATTTGGAAAGGAAGGTCAAGGTTGCCCACATCCAACTTGCCGAACTCGAACGCCTCAAAACGGACTTTATCGCGATCACCTCGCATGAACTTAGGACCCCCCTCGGCTTGATCCTCGGCCATGCCACTTTCCTGAGGGAACTTGTAGGGAAGGAGCATACCTCCCAAATGGATACGATCATCAGAAATGCAACAAGGCTCAAGGAAATCGTTGAAAATCTGTCCGATGTTGATAATGTGCAGACCGGCAACGCGCGCATCCGAGGCCACGAGGTTTCGATGGCAAAAATCGCGGAGGATGTCGCCCTGACATTTCAGGACGAGGCGGAATCAAAGAACATTACTTTAACAAGGGAGTGGGATGATCGACCTCACTTCATCGAGGCGGATAGTGTAAAGATCAACATTGCCCTGAGCAATCTTGTGAAGAATGCACTTCAATTCACCAATGCGGGCGGAACTGTGCGGATCAATGTGGGGGAAGAATCAGGTTACGTGAAAGTTTCCGTAAGCGACGACGGAATTGGCATTCCCGCAAAAGAACTGTCGAAGGTCTTCGACCGCTTCTTTCAAGTGGAGGAGCATCTCACGCGCAAACATGGCGGCATGGGGCTGGGACTTGCCGTTGCCAAATCCATGATCGAACTGCACGACGGTCGCATTTGGGCGGAAAGCGAAGAGGGAAAAGGGAGCACGTTCACATTCCTATTGCCGGTCAATGGGATGGAGAGACCAGCCAAATCAACCGGTCATTTGTTGAGTGAAGCTTGACTCAAATTGGAAATAAAAAGGCTCACAGCAATTGCTGTGAGCCTGATGCTTTGAAAAGCCGAATTTATTGCACCCAGCCCTGATTTTTAATGAAGTTCGTCACGACAGGAATCTCAACCGTCTCGCCCTGATATGCCTTATAAGCCCAATAGAGGAATACCAACCACAACAACGGCACACAGAGCCCGCCAATGCCAATGGTCACAGTGGTAATAATGATACTGACAATCCAGAATGCAACGCCTGCCGCGATGGATTGCACAGCGTGGAACTTAATGAAGGGACGCGCCTTCTTGTCCTCCATCAAAAGCGCAATAATTCCTACGATCGGGGCAAAGACATAACTTAGTGCTGCCCACAACTTATCATCACTTGTTGTTTCCATGGTTTGTTCCTCCGAATAGAATCTGGTTTTTGGATTTCAATTATTGTACAACCATTCAGGACAAAAATCAACCAAATTGTAAAGTACATAAGTAAGGGCGGGTCACCCAGCCCCTGCTGGTAAAATCACATCATGACAAGAATCGTCTTCATGGGCTCGCCCGATTTTGCGTTGCCCGCATTGCGTGCGTTGGCGGGAGCATACGAAGTTGTTGGCGTGGTCACACAGCCGGACCGTGCCTCCGGGCGCGGACGTGAGATGAAAGCGCCTCCCGTTAAATTGGTTGCTCGTGAATTCGGAATTCCCATCATGCAGCCCGAAAGGCTCAAACAACCTGAGGCGATGGAACAATTGCGTGCATGGGCCCCCGATCTCATTGTTGTTGCCGCGTTTGGGCAAATCCTCAAAAAGGATGTGCTGGAATTGCCGCGATATGGTTGCATCAATGTTCACGCGTCTCTGCTTCCAAGATGGCGCGGCGCGGCGCCGATCAATGCCGCCATCCTTGCCGGGGATGAAGAGACAGGTGTGACCATCATGCAAATGGATATGGGACTCGATACCGGTCCCATGCTTGCAAAACGATCCATCCGCCTCACGCGGGACGACACAACTGGTTCTGTCCTCCAAACCTTATCCACAGTGGGAGCGAATCTCCTCCTCGAAATCCTGCCCGATTGTTTGTCCGGCAAACTCCAGCCTGTGCCTCAACCCAAAGAAGGCGCGACCTATGCCCCCATGCTGAAAAAGGAAGACGGCAAACTTGATTTCACATCTGATGTGCACGAATTAGAGCGGCGTGTGCGGGCGTTCAATCCGTGGCCGGGTGCGTCCATGGATTTCGATGGGACGGTACTCAAAGTCCATCGCGCACATGTGGAGGCGGGAGGCGCATCAGCAGGGGAGAGGTTGATCGTGCAGAACCAGCCTGCGGTCGGCGCGAGAGGCGGACTTCTTGTCTTGGATGAAGTACAACCCGCCGGAAAAAAGTCCATGAACGGGAAATCCTTTTTGGCGGGCGCGCGCGGTTGGGTTGAATAGGGGTGCATGGTGGTATATAATGGTTGTGAATAATTTCTCAATCTCACTCTAAAAGGAGTCTCACCATGCCGACCACAATTGAAAACCTGAAGGAAGCGTTTGCGGGGGAAAGCCAAGCTAACCAGAAGTATCGTGCATTTGCAAAGAAGGCTGAGAAAGAAGGGTTTCCAAATGTAGCGCGTTTATTCCGCACTGCGGCAGAAGCCGAGCGAATTCACGCCGAGGGACATTTGGGAGCGTTGGAAGCGATTGGTTCTACTGCCGAAAATTTGCAGGCCGCGTTTGAAGGCGAGACCTACGAATACACCAAAATGTATCCACCGATGGTTGAACAGGCAACTGCAGATGCTCACAAAGCCAAGCGCATGTTTGGGTATGCGTTGGATGCGGAAGCAGTCCATGCCAAATTGTACACGATGGCGCTGGAGGCAGTGAAGCAAGGCAAGGACCTGACCGATGTGGAATTCTATCTCTGTCCTGTGTGCGGCAACATCGAGATCGGGAGGCCAACTGAAGCTTGCAGGGTCTGTGGAGCAAAAGCAGATAAATTCATTCTCGTCTAGTTCAACCCATAAAAAGGAACCGGACTGGCTAAAAAAATCAACTGATCAGGGCTGTGTGTATTAATACAGCCCTGATTTATTGACCATTCGAAAGAAATCCATGGAAAATGCCTTTTTGGCAGGCGCGCATGGTTGGGCGTAGCGATTCGACATATTTGGGGTTTAAGGGCTGTAATCAAAATTTACAGGAGGCGGTATGTTTAATCCGA
>DATIUT010000045.1:0-6772 GCA_035466615.1 Anaerolineales bacterium
TCTGGGCAGGCCGTCCAATACTCCCTTTGCAGATTTGCACATTCCGCGCGTGCCTGTGTATCGCGACAAGACATGGTTTGTGAACATCGGCAAAATCTGGTATCGCCTGATGGATATGCTGAGGCAATAACTGTCCATCAAAGGTGCATCCAATGAAATGCGGGTACCAGGAGCGAAAAGAATGAGTAAAGAAGATAATATTCGTGAAACTCTCATGAGGCAGTGCAGGAGACCATTGAGACAGATGATAACCCGCGTACATGGCTTTCATGGATGGTTATGCCCGCATGAACGGCTGCGCAGAATGTGCGACCCACACCCGTTATCGTCTTTTCCCTGGATTGTGGTAATAGAGTCTTAAGTATTCGGTTAGTGTTGTTTATTAATGGACGCGAAACAAAAAGCCCCGGCGAATTCCATATCCGTTGGGGCTTTTTACTGCTTATGCAACAGGCTTTTGTGGATTGACTGGCAATTGCAAATAAAACGTACTGCCGGTGAAATTCACTTCATCGTGGCCGGCGCTTTCCACCCATACCCTGCCGCCGTGGGCGCGGGCGACGCCTCGCACGATGGCAAGCCCCAAACCGGGACCGCCACCCTTGAAAGTGGTTTTACCCGAGGAGTGGATGTCAACACTGCCCACCTGATAGAATTTCTCGAAGATCAGGTCATGGTGTTCGGCGTCCAATCCGATGCCTCGGTCCCTCACCGCGACCTCCACACCGGGCGACTTGTCATTCATCGCGACCGGGCGCGTGGTTATGATGATGGTACTGCCATCAGGTGAATACTTGATGGCATTGACGGTGAGTTGATAAAGCGCCTTTTCGATCAATGCGGGATCGCCATTGATGGTGGGTACGCCCTCAGCATGCTGGGGATAGATCTTGATTCTGCGTTCGGCGGTCGCTTTTTCGAAACCACGGATCAGGTCATCAATGATCCGCTTCAACGGCACGGGGACCGATGCGATCTTCAACGTCTCGGCGCCGATCCGCGTTACATCCAGCATCAGGTTGACCACCTCGTGGATTCGGTCTGTGCCTTTGAGTATCCCCTGGATCACTTCGCCGAAGTTTGCGTTTGTGCTGGAATCTGACAGCGAGCGCAAGACGTTGACGTATCCGTTCAAAACCGTTAGCGGAGTGCGGAGTTCGTGAGCGGCGACCTGGATGAATTCCAGTTTGTTGCGATCCAGTTGGCGCAGTACCTTGTTGGATTTTTGAAGATCCTCGATCATGCTTTGGTCGTTGGCACGGATGCGGTCCAGTGTGATGCGGATGAGGTCTATTGCCATGCGAGGACTGCGGCTTAGGATGATCTCAAAGTCCTGTTTTTCCATTTCCAGCACGGTGCATTCAGATGTGGTGCGAACGGTCGCCGCGCGCGGCGCGCTCTGTATCAATGCCATCTCGCCCACGATATCCCCCCGGCGTGCCACGCGCAGAATGCGGTCATCCTCCCCTTCGATCATTTTCTTGGATATTTCTGCATAGCCATCTGCAATGATATAAAGCACATCCTCATACGTGCCTTCATGGCACAGCATATGACCCGGCGGATAGGTATGGAATTCGGTCAGGTCTGCAATTTCCTGCAGTTCGTCCTCATCCAGTCCTTTGAACGCAAGCCGCAGAAGGGAAATTTTGTCGTAGGCAGGTGCATCGTTCATGATACTGAAGTATACCCATGACCGGGGCTGGTGACTACAACAACTCGATTGCAATACATGTCTAGAATTTTGACTTTAAAACCCCCAGAATTTCATCAGGTTTTTGGGATATATCAATTGCGATGATGTTTCCCGTCAATGTGATCTCATCTGCCAGACGCCCTGTGCCGCGCATGACGAATGTGGGACGGTCATCCAGAAGGCTGTATTCGACATCTGATCTAGATATTTTCCCGCCATTCACGAGCACGGTGATTGACTTCCTCCCGCCTGCGATCACGGTTGCGATCTTCGATATCCATGATGATTCATCCCCCCAGTCGTCCCCGGGGACCAGAAAAAAGTGTGTATGATTGGAGTCCAAAATCGACGCAGGGTCTTCTTTCATGAGAAGTGTGTCAAACACAACCCCAACCAATGGAAAAGTGAACCTGTTCCTTTTACGTTGTCTGCCGATTTCGGTCATGATGCCTGACTGCGTACCGCCATCCACCACAATGGCCCCGGTCTCCTCCGCCAATCGTGCAACGATGCCTACAGCCTTCCGCATGGGGAACTTGTCCAGGAAACCGATCCCTCCCGCGCCGCCAACCAGCACAATCGCAGTTTTCGGGTGAGGGATTCCTAATTCTGTGAGTGCGGCCTGAATTTCGTTGTCGTTTGAAATGTTTGCCGCTTTGACGGTCGCCCCGCGTTTTAATGAAATTTGACGGATGAGCATGATTTCTCTCTGTTCTCTAAAGTTGCTCGTCACTGCACGGAATTCATTATACCTTTAAGTAAAAAGACCCGCTGGATCATGATCCAGCGGGTCTTTTTACTTTCCTCTTTCGTCTTTCTGTTTTACTCCACGATATTGATCGGCATCTCGTTCTTCCCGCTCAGCGCCGCCACACTGACCTGCGCCGCGATCTTCTGCGCGATCTCGGTCAGCGATTTCGCAACGGGCGAATCGGGGTGAGTCACCACGATCGGCTTGCCGCTGTCACTGCCGATGCGCACATTCTGGTCGATCGGCACCTTGCCGAGGAAATTGGCCTGGGTTGCCTGAGCCAGTTGTTCCCCGCCGCCCGAACCGAAGAGATCCATGCGCGTGCCATCGGGCAGGTCAAGGTACGACATGTTCTCGATGATTCCCAGGATCGGCACTTCGAGTGTTCTGAACATGTTGAGTCCGCGCCCGGCGTCTTCGAGTGAAACCAGTTGCGGCAACGTCACGATCACTGCGCCGCTTAGCGGTAATGCCTGTGCCAATGATAAAGCGGCGTCACCCGTGCCGGGCGGCAGGTCAACGATCAGGTAATCGAGTTCGCCCCATTCCACGTCACCTAGAAACTGACGGATCGCCGAATTGAGCATCGGTCCGCGCCAGATGAGCGGTTGCCCGGGCTTCACGAGCAAGCCCATCGAGATCATCTTGATCCCATAGGCCTGTGCGGGCAGGAGCTTTTGTTCCTTCGGCGGCGGGAGTTTCTCCACGCCCAGCATGGTCGGGATGTTGGGACCGTAGATATCCGCATCCATCAAGCCGACGCGCGCGCCAGCCTGTGCAAGCGCCACTGCCAGATTGACCGACACTGTGGATTTGCCAACACCGCCTTTTCCTGAACCGACCGCAATCGCGTTGCGGATGGGCATGTTGACCAGCCCGCGCATGCGACCGTCGTTCGGCACATCCGAGTCCATTTTGATGGCGACTTGCTTCACGCCTCCCACGGACATCACAGCCTGCCTCGCCTCCGACTCGATTTTTCCACGCAACGGGCAGGCGGGTGTGGTGAGCATAACAGTAAATGAGACCTTGTCTCCCTTGATCTCCAGTTCGCGGATCATGTTCAGCGTAACCAGGTCCTGATGCAACTCAGGTTCCTGCACCCTGCCGAGTGCCGCCATTATCGCTTCTTTTGTGATTTGATTTGTCATTATGTTTATACCAATATTGATCGTGTCATTGCGAGAAGTGAATGATACTAGCGATGAAGCAATCCCCAACACAATAAGGAGATTGCTTCCTCAGGAAAATACACTCCTCGTAATGACAAACTATGCCGCCGGTTTTGCGGCTGTCTTTGCGGCTTTTGCCGCTTCCTTTGCTTTGCGGGCTTCCTCTTCGCGGTTGTAATTCTCCGGGCGGATGCTCGCATAATATGATGCAGGTTTGAGCAACTTCTCAAGGTTGTAAACGTTGCGTCCATATGAGGCGATCTCGAAATCGTGATCCATCTTGATCGCGTCGAACGGGCAGTACTCCGCGCAGAAACCGCAGTTCATGCAGATGTCCGCGTCGATGTAGAATTCGGTCGGCTCGGGGATGGGACGTCCCGTATTCGGGTCGTTCGAACGCACGATCCAGATACATTGCGGAGGGCAGACCTTCGAACAGATGCCGCACGAAGTACAACGTACTTCCTTCTTGCCTTCCGCGCCTTCATCGTATACAAGGAACGGCACAAAGCGGAACTCTTCCGGCGTGATCAACTTCTCTTCCGGGTATTGCACTGTAAAGATGCCGCGCGTATTCTTACTTGACCGATGTTTTATGCCCTCTTCCGAGAAGTATCGTTTTTCGCCTTTTGTGATTCGGCGATAGAACCAGACCGCATCGTCCCAATATGTGTTCCAGAATCGTTTGGCGGTTACGCCTAAGCCTTTAAGAATACCTTTTCCGTACATGTTCATCTCCTCTTAACGATCCAGTTCACCCATCACGATATCGAGCATGCCGAGCAATGCCACAAAGTCCGCGACCTTGGTGCCGATGCACATCTGCTCGAGGCAGGTGATGTTCACGAACGATGCGGGTCGCACATGATAGCGCCACGGATTCGGCTTGCCGTTCGAAACGACGTAGAATGCCAGTTCACCCTTGGGTGACTCAATGCGGCCATACGCCTCTCCTGCCGGGACCCGGACCTGGTACTGCGGTTTCTGGGAATTGATCGGTCCCTCGGGGATCTGCTTGATGGCCTGTCCCAGGATCCGAAGTGACTGGCGAATCTCATCGATGCGGATTGCAAAATTGTCGTACATGTCGCCGTTCTGGCGGACCGCCACATCGAAATCGAAGCGGTCATAGATGCTGTACGGGTCGGCGCGGCGGATATCGTACGGCACGCCCGCGGCGCGCAGAACAGGACCAGTGACCGAATACTTGACCGCGGTCTCTGCGTCCACAACCCGAATGCCCTTCAAACGCGCGACCAGTACTTCGTTCTCGGCCAGCAGGCGTTCCATTTCGTCAGTCTTTGCGGACAGGCGGTCGAAGACCAGATCTTTGATCTTCTGCATCACATACGATGGGATATCCCGCACCACGCCGCCAAAACGCATATAGTTGCACATCATGCGCGAGCCGGTAACCGCCTCGAAAATGTCGAGGATCAATTCGCGCTCTTCGAAGGCATACAAGGCGGGAGTGTACATTGCACCCAGGTCGTTGAGCAGCATGCCGATGAAGATAAGGTGGTTCTGAACACGGCTGAGTTCCACCATGATCACGCGGATGTACTCTGCTCGTTCGGCAACCGGGATATTCATCAATTTTTCGACGGTGATGGCATATGCAAGGTTGTTGCTCATCGAGTTGAAGTAATCGAGGCGGTCGGTGTAGGGCATGTTTTGCAGGAAGGTGTTGCGTTCGCCGATCTTGTCGTGGTTGCGGTGCAGGTACCCAACAACAGGCTTCAAGCCGACGATGGTCTCGCCATCGAGCGTGAGCGCGGCGCGGAACACACCATGCGTGGATGGGTGATGCGGTCCCATGTTGACCACAATGCGGTCTGTGTTCATCCCATCTTCACTCTCGACGGTGTACCGCTTGAGTGAGGCGTAGAGGCTCTCTTCATTCTCGGGAACCCATTTTTCGGGGTCGAAATTTTGCGGGAACTTGAGGTTGTCCTTGAATGGATTCTTTTCCTCGGCGGGCGTGTACCTGCCTTCGGGCCAGCGGCTCTTGAAAGGCTTGACATCCTCTTCGTAGAACGGCTCCTTCCAATCCTTGCGAAGTGGGTGACCTTCATAGCCTTCCCACATCAAGATGCGGCGCAGGTCAGGGTGACCGGTAAACTTGATTCCCATCAAGTCCCAGGCTTCACGTTCCTGTAGGTCGGCGCCGGGATATACATTGATCAACGATGGGACTTCGACTGGGTCCACGCGAGGAACCTGCACGCGGAAGACGAGGCCGGGTCCACCGGTGGTTTTGTAGGCGTGGTAGACCACTTCCATTTTGTTATCAGGGAGGTAATCCACGGCGGTGACGGCGGTGAGCAGGTCGAAACCGAACTCATCGCGGATGGCGGTGGCAACTTCCACGAGTTTATCTTTTTCAACGATGAAGCCGGCGTAGCCGGGGCGGGCGTCGGCGGTGACAAAGTTCGGGAAACGCGCGGCCAGGTCAACGGTCTGGGTTGAGGCGGGGGCGGTCATTATGCACCTTCCTTAACTGCGGCCGCTACTTTAATTTCCGCATTGCGGCGCGGGTCGATCAGGTCAGGTCCAAGGATTGGGACAGGCACAAAGTTTGTATCTTCCTTTGCCTTTTTGTTGTACCAGGACACCTTTTTGATACTTTGTTTGTCGATCTTCTCTTGAAGTTTGATCATGCCTGCGATCAGGGCTTGCGGGGTGGGGGGGCACCCGGGGATGTAGACATCCACGGGCAGGAATTTATCAATGCCTGCGACAACGTTGTATCCCTCCTTGAATGGCCCGCCGCCGGAGGCGCATGCGCCCATCGCCACAACATACTTTGGTTCCGGCATCTGGTTGTAGAGACGGATGATGGAAGGCAGCATCTTCTTTGTGACCGTGCCGGAAACGAGCATCATGTCTGCCTGGCGCGGGGTGGGGCGCATGACCTCCATGCCGAAGCGCGCCATGTCGTAACGGGCAGCCTGTGCGGCGATCATTTCGATGGCACAGCATGCAAGACCGAACATAAGGGGCCACACGGATGAGCGACGGCCCCAGTTGTAGAGGCGGTCGAGCGTGGTGATGGCCACGGCATTCTGGATATCTTCAGGAATGTCGTATTGGGGCAAACTTAATTTTTCATTATCCATTGATGTTCTCCTCGAACCAGTCTTGATAGATTGC
>DATIUT010000046.1:0-3268 GCA_035466615.1 Anaerolineales bacterium
AAAGGTGAACCTGTTCTTCGCCTGCAGGGATATCACCCGCGCGCGAAAATAGTTGCTGAAATGAATCCGTATTTGACAGGAATATAATTCCATTCATCAGCCGCTCGTCTGACCACGAAACGATGATGACAGAGAAGTTCGGCAAAGCCCTCACCCCGCCTCGGGTGAAATATCGGACGTTGAAGAGATAAAAAGACCCCGTCATTGCGACCTTCGGGAAGCAATCCCCAACTCGACGAGGGGATCCCGCCCTTTTGTAGATTGTATTCTGCCTGCCATCGCTATATACTATAATTGTAGAGTTCCACCATCAACAAAGGAGAGCAAAATGAAAAACCGATTTCTCAAGGCTGTCTTGATCGTGTTCGTTCTTCTAGTGATGACCACCAGTGGCGTCATGGCTGGCAAGGATGTCCCCGGCACATCCACCGGCACGGGACAGGTGTTCCTTCCCAACCCGGTGGCCTTTTTGGGCGATCAATCCCTCACCGACCAGAAGGATGCCGATTACCCCGCCCTGCACCCGGCTTATCAAGTCGTCACACTCACCAATCTGGATGGCAGCGGCCACCTGAACGGCGACTGGGCCAATATCGTCAGCGAGACCGGCCCTGCCGCATTTTCCTCCACCAACACCTTCATCTATACCCGTGACGACGACCGCTTCGAGCAGGTGATGGCCTACTTTTGGGTTACAGAGGCGCAGAAATACCTGCAAAGCCTGGGGTTCGGCACCACCTACCGCGCCATCAACATGGAATCACAGGATGTGCGCATCAACCAGTGGGGTGTTGACAATTCCTATTCATGGGACAAGCACGATGTACTGCGCTTCGGCAAGGGCGGCGTGGACGATGCCGAGGATGCCGAGGTGATCCTGCATGAATACGGCCACGCCATCCAGGATTCGCAGATGACCCCCTTCGGCTTCGGTTTTTCAGTGGAAGCCGGTTCGATCGGCGAAGGCTTTGGCGATTACTTCGCGGTCACCGTCAGTGATGTGGTTGCCCCGACGGCAGATCCCGCCTGTGTGGCGGATTGGGACTCGGTTTCATACACCTCCACCACGCCGCACTGCCTGCGCCGCGTGGACCGCGACCTGCACTATCCCGAGGACCTGAACGGCCGCGTCCATCACGACGGCCAGATCTGGTCGCGCGCTCTCTGGGACATTCGCAACGCCCTCGGCCATGTGATGGCAGATACGATCATCCTGGAGGCGCAATTCTCCTTCGCGCCGGATACGACCATGCCCGCCGCCGCGCAAGTCACCGTTGATACGGCAGAAGCCCTGTACGGTCGTTCCGCCGCGCGAATTGTCAGGCAGGTATTTGAGGGGCGAGGCATCTTACAACCCTGAAATTGAATTACAGTAACATCATCGGGCGGACCTCTACGAGGTCCGCCCTTTTTGATTCTCACATCCGGCAAGGGGAAGTTTGTCACCTTGTTCAATTCCAGGAAATTTGAAATAATTCCCCCATCATAATCAAGAAGAACATCAATCCATGCTTGGAATGGTATATCATGTACATTATTTCAGGAGACAACATGAGTCACATCACACTTGCAACACAAAAGAAAGAATGGAAAGGGATTCGCATCACGCTCGCCGCCGCCCCCAAAGAGATAAGTCCCAACACATCGGGAAAAGATATCGGCGAAGTCCGTTTCAACCCCGCCGAACAGACGGCGACGTTGTCCATCGGCACAAAGGATAAAGTCACGTTCGAGACGTTCCGCCGCGCCGGAGGCGCCCTCGCCAAATGGATGGCAAAAAACAAAGTGACCGAATTGGGTATTGACCCCGCCTCCTTTGCGGACTTTGGGCTGCCTCCCGATCAAATCGCCTTTGCCCTCGCCGAAGGGATTCTGCTCGGCTCCTTCCGCTTCGATAAGCACAAATCCAAAAAGGATGAGCCGACTCCCGCGACGATTTACTTCCTCAAAGAATCATTCAAGTCCGCCCTTGAACGCGCGACGATCATCTGCGAAGCGACAAATCTAACACGAGCATGGGCGCACGAACCTGCGAATGTCATCAACCCCGTTTCACTGGCTGAACGCGTACAGGAACTTGCAAAGGAAGTGGGACTCAAGTGCACCGTCCTTGACGACAAACAACTGACAACCATGGGCGCAGGAGCCATCGTCGCAGTGGGGCAGGGATCCGCCAACCCGTCGCGCCTGATTGTGTTGGAGTACCAGCCGTCCGCGGGGAAAGAGGCGGAGCCTGTCGCTTTGATCGGCAAAGCCATCACATTTGATACGGGCGGATATTCCATCAAGACCACGCTGGGCATGGTCGGCATGAAATACGATAAATGCGGCGCGCTGGCCGTGCTCGGGACGTTGGTCGCGGCCGTGAAGTTGAAATTCCGAATCCCGCTGGTGGGCATCCTCGCCGCGTCGGAAAACATGATCTCGGATGTATCATACCGCCCGAATGATATCCTCAAAACACTGTCTGGCAAAACCGTTGAGATCACCAGCACCGATGCGGAAGGGCGGCTGGTTTTATGTGATGCGCTTGCTTATGCCCAACAGAATTTCAAGCCGCGCGCCATGATAGATGTGGCAACCCTGACAGGCGGCATCGTTGTGGCTCTTGGCTCGAACCGCGCGGGCTTATTCTCAAACAACGATGAACTGGCGAACGCCTTGTTCTCCGCCGGGGATGCAACGCACGAACGCCTGTGGCGCATGCCTTTGGACGAAGAATATTTCGATATGATCAAAAGCGACGATGCCGACATGAAGAATTCCGCAGGCATTACCAAAGCATCCCCGGTCATCGGCGCGACCTTCCTCAAACAATTCGTGGATGACAAAACTCCCTGGGCGCATATTGACATCGCTGGCGTATCCGACTGGGATAATGAAATGCCCTACTGCCCCAAAGGCGCAAGCGGCTTCGGGGTGAGGTTGCTCGTTGAATATCTGAACGGACTGGAATGACCGATATGCCCATGCGGGGACTTAGCCCGCGCATGAGCCAACCAGTTATCACAAAACAGGCGCAGTGCAAAAAGCCTTTGGTGGTGGCTGATCCTTTTGATTGTTCTTGGGCCGGGTTGAACGACCGAAAAGAACTCGAGATATTGGTTTTCACTTATGACTGCATCTGCACGCACCTGGTTGTGTTCGAAGGTGACTTGCAAGTCAAGATATACCTCGGCAACTGGTCCGATTACGAAACGATGACGCAGGAGAAATTTGGCAAAGATCTCACCCCGCATTGGGTTAATATGGAGCGCTGAAGAGATAA
>DATIUT010000047.1:0-7115 GCA_035466615.1 Anaerolineales bacterium
GATGATTTTTGATGAAGATTTCAAGGATTTCCGCAGACTTTGAATTGATGATTCGTTCCATCCGTCCAGATCAGTAGGGTGAAAGCCAACCGCCGCAAAAAGGTTGGGATGCGAATTTGCCAGTTGAATGACAGCCATACCTGATATTGCATCGAGTGAAGGAACGAGGATTCGTTTCACGCCTGCATCCAAAGCGCGTTGAATGACCGCATCGCGGTCTACATCGAACTTGTTGAAATCGAGGTGGCAGTGTGTATCGGTAAGCATGGCCTGTTCAAAGCGGTGGAATTATACCTGCGGAGTTTTACAGTGTCACATGACCAAATTCATCTAATTGGTACAGACTGTATCGAAATAAATAGTCCCTCCCATGAGAGAGACCATGGTCATGGGTGCTTCGTCTGCGTTCATTTTATTCCTGCAACCTTCAAACCATCATCCAAAATTGCCTTGACTTTATCCTCGTGAGTGGTTTCGCAATAGACACGCATGATCGGTTCTGTTCCGCTGAAGCGGATGAGCAGCCAGCCGCCATCTTCGAGTTTAAATTGGAAGCCGTCCACCGTGATGAGTTCAGTCACCTTCAAGCCGCCAAGCGTTTTGGGATTCGCATTGAGAATTGTCTCTTCGCGTGTTTTGCGGTCGCCGCTGAAGGGAGTATCCACACGGTCATAAAAATGCTCGCCGACTTTGTCAAAGAGCATCTTCAGTAGTTCAGTTGGTTTTTTGCCAGTACGCACCATGAAATCGAGGAAGTACAAGCCTGCGAGAATCCCATCGCGCTCGGGTACGTTGTTGCGAAAGGCGTACCCGCCGCTCTCTTCGCCGCCGATAAGTGCGTTCGTTTCGATCATTTTGGGCGCGACATATTTGAATCCCACACCGGTTTCGTGGACAGGCACATTGTAGAGCTTGCCGAGTTTGTTAAGCATGGTGGTCGTCGAAAGCGTCTTGACAATGTCCCCCCGTTCGCCGCGCACTTCAAGCAGGTACAAAGCGAGCAATGCATACACACGCAATTGATTAATGAACTCGCCATTCTCATCACCGATGCCGCATCGGTCTGCATCGCCATCGGTGATAAGCAATACATCGGCTTTGTTATCCACGGTTGCTTTCAAGCCAACGTCAATGTTCGGGCGAATGGGTTCAGGTCGCTTCATTTCAGGAAACGAAGGATTTCGTTCGTTATGGATCTCGATGATTTTGGTTTTGCCGCCGCCAAGCAGGTTTGGAAACCATCCCGCTCCATTCCCCCACATCGCATCCACCATCACGGTAAAGCCGGCATCCTTGATCTTTTGCACATCCACTAATTTTCGGATATGTTCCATATATGCCTCGGATGCGTCAAAGTAGACGACATTCTTGTCGCGCAAGGCACCCTTGATTTCCATGCGCTTCACTTCTTCGACTGAATCCGGGATCAGAGCTTCGATCCTTTTCAAGCCCTCGGGGTCTATCGCTCCACCGTTCGGGTCGCGGACTTTGAATCCGTTGTCAGTGGGCGGATTGTGCGACGCAGTAATGTTGACCGCGCCGCAGGCTTTTTTGTTCACGACAGCAAACGCAATGACAGGAGTGGGCGTTGCATCGTCTGTGAGGTAAACATTCAATCCATTGCCGGCCAGCACTTCTGCGGCTGCCGCGGCAAAATTCTCCGAATGGAAGCGTTTGTCGTAACCGACCACAACCCATTTTCCTGTAAATCCCTGTTCGAGTAAATAAGATGCAAATCCCTGTGCTGCGCGCCGGACATTATCGAATGTGTAGTCCTCCGCAATCATGCCGCGCCAGCCGTCTGTGCCAAACTTGATTTTAAATGTCATAAGCCCAACTCCTGTTGAAGTTTGATGTGGCGATTATAACATCCGAAAAAAAGAACCCCGAGAATGTTCTCAGGGTTCATGGATTTCAAGGGGTTGCCGTAACAGTCGCGGGAGGCGCCAATGTTGACTCCGGAGTGACCGTCATCGTTGTTGGTGTGGACCCAGGTATTGCGGATGTGGCAGATTCACCGGTCATCATGATTTGCCAGGCTATTTCCAGATCGCCCGAGGCGACTACCGGGAATTCCGGCAGGTTGCCCAATGCCATATCCAAGCGTGTGATTGCCCGCGAAAGAGCTTCATCATCCGAGGCTGACTGTAACTCAGCCAGCAGGTCGCGGGCAGATTGAACATCCTCTTTTGCGAGACCAAAATTACTTTGTGCGAGGTACAACCTGGCGCGGGCGAGCATGTCAAGGACGCGGGTGATCATGACCTCATGCTTTAATTCAATCAGGGCCCTGTCATTGTTGTTCTCCAACTGGGCTTCGAGTGCGGTTTGCATTTCCGTCAATGTTTCAAGCGATGCCGTATGAGCCTCCATGGACTGTTCGATCCCGTCAATATGGCTGTTGATTTCAATCAATTGTGCCTGTAGAGACTCAACCTCTTTCTCCAGTTCGCCCACGCGTACCGCATTCTGCTCCACGGGCGCTACGAATTTTTCATTCACAAAAGGCACACCATAATAAATTACAGCACCAATCCCGCCAATGACCAGAACGATCAGGATCAGTCTTAATAGCGCCCTGAAAAACCATAGAAGCGCCTTTCCCAGTCGGCTACCGAAGGAAGGCTTGGTCTCAGTGGGCGTTTCTTCCACAGGAGGACCCTTCTCAAGTTGGGTTTCTTCCCGGATGTCTTGTTGTTCAACAGGGATCAGGGTATGTTCTTCTGCGGTGACCTTCAATTGTTCGAAGGAAGTCTGCGCACGTGCGAGTAAATTCTTGCCCATGCCATGCACCTTCAAACAATCCTCTATGAAATCGAAAGGACGTGCGGAGATCAGGTTCTCTGCCAAGGAAGTGTTCACCCCGGGTAATTTTGTCAACGCCTCAGCATCTGCTGTATTGAGGAAGTGTAGAAAATCGCTCATTGATTTGCCTGTGATGGTATTTATCTGTGTGGATGAAATGCGGTTGAAATTTTATCAAAATAAAAAACTCCGAAATTTATAATGCCATCTCGGAGCTCATTATCTTAATCCTCCACCAGCCACCTTTTTGCCGATTCCATGTCATCGAAATACTTCAATGGTTGTCCTGTCAGCGATGTGAGCAGGTCGGCAAGTTTTCGTTTGGCACCTGTCACGCCCAGCACAGCCGTTTTGCGGACATGGTCTTTTGTCGCGGCAGATGCGGCATTCATGACGGAGAGCAGATCGCTGCCCACATTTGTGTCGCGCATATCTGTCAATACGAGTATGGAGTTCCTGGGCGCTGCCTTGACGATCTTCTGCACCTCGTCCAATTCCGCTTTGACAGCCGCTGAATTGAAGAATAATTTGGAAAAATCCTGGTAGAAGATTTTTTTGCCTTTGTATTCGATCCACTGTGAGCGCATGGGTTACCTCCGATTATTTGATGTTGTTTCGCAGGGCGAGGCCGGTGGCGATGGCGCCAGCCAGTTCCCATAGACCTATGGAGAGGAAGCGGGCAGGGGCAAGTCCTCTCAGGACGACGGTGGTGAAAACGATGAATGTCAGACAGCGGAAAGGGACCGTCCATCTGTAGAACTGCTTCATATCATTCAGCGCCGCAAGCATGTAATATACACCGATATTGAAGGAGGCCATGGATGATGTTGTCATTAAGACGATCAGGTAATTTCCGGAGGTGCGTGTGGCACTGTCTAGCACATCAAAGCCGAGCATGGATATAAGGATTTCGGGGCGGATCAATCCAATAAGTCCGAGCAGAAACGCAAGGGCTCCGAAGATGAAGATTGTCCAGCCTGCAATGTCCCTGATCTTTAATTTTGCTGTCATATGATCTCCTCGACGCTGAATTATACTCACAATCCTTGATAAAGTCTCGACAAATTTATTCGGTGCGCCTATACTAGACGGCATCATATTTAACGTGAGGACTTCATGACCAAGTACCTTGTTGTAGTGGCAGGCAATATCGGTGTGGGGAAAACTTCTTTGACCGAACGGATCGGTTCGCGGTTGGGATGGCGGACAGGCTATGAATCTGTCACCGATAACCCGTATCTGGCGGATTTTTACAGCGATATGTGTACATGGTCGTTTCATTTACAGATTTTCTTTTTAGGGCATCGTGCCGACCAATACCTTGAAGCGGTACGCGATCCGCGTTCGGCAATTCTCGACCGAAGCATCTTTGAGGATTTTTATATCTTTGCGCGGGCTTTGCATCACATGGGTGACCTGGCAGAGCGGGATTATCTTGCATACCGCCGTTTATTCGAGATCGTTGTGCAGGGACTCCCGCGTCCGAATCTTTTGATCTATCTCAAGGCACCTGTGAATGTTTTGATGGATCGGATTCGCCGCCGCGCGCGTAACATCGAATCTGGCATCTCGCCTGAGTATTTATCTTTGCTCGATTCTTTCTACGACGAATGGCTGGGGGCGTTCGACCAATGCCCGGTTCTCACGGTCCGGACCGACGATCTGGATTACGTCCATCAGCAGAATCATCTTGACACAGTGGTGGCGCGCATTCAGGATAAACTGGCGGGTAAGGAGGTGGTGGAGTTCTAGGAGATTGAATGACATAACCGAACAGAACAGGGAGTGTTGAAGGGTGGATCAATCAAGTTGATGCCTGAAGCGACAAAGTTCATCCCAGTATTGTTTAAGCTGGTTATCGGGGCATTGGGCGGCGTAAAGAATATCCGCTCCTCGTGTAAAATAGGAAAAGGCACTTCGAGAATCAACGCCATATGACCAACCCGTTAGCGCGAATTCCATTTTTTACAACCCTTCCAGGTGAGGAATTAGACCGACTTGCTTCCGAGATGGAAGTGATAAACCTGAGGGTTGGAGAGATCCTGTTCCGTGAAGGTGATCCGGGGGAGCATCTTTATATTGTAGTCAAGGGGGATCTTGAAATCCTAAAGGCCCCTGGCACTGAGGATGAATTGGTCTTGAATACCATTCACGAGGGGGACTACATTGGTGAGATGAGCCTCGTCACCGGCGCACCGCGTACGGCAAGCGTGCTGGCTTTTTCTGATGAGGTCGTGTTACTGAGCATGAGTCGCGGGCAATTCAACGATTTGATTCGAAGCCACCCTGAACTTGCAAGCGCATTGGTGATCGTTCTTAGTTACCGGCTGGATAATACCAACATTGCCACATTCCGCGATCTTACCGAGAAAAATCACCAGCTTCAGAGGGCATATGATGAACTCAAAGCCGCGCATGAGCAATTGATTGAAAAAGAACGCCTTGAACGGGAACTCAAGGTTGCCGCGGATATCCAGATGTCGATCCTCCCCGCCGTTTTGCCATCGCCGGATGGTTACAATTTCGGAGGTAGGATCCTGCCTGCCCGCCAGGTGGGAGGTGATTTTTACGATGTTTTCGAGCTTTGTGAGCATAAGTTTGGAGTCCTAATCGGTGATGTGGCAGACAAAGGAGTCCCATCTGCCATCTTTATGGCAAGGGCGCATGCCTTGATCATCGCAGAAGCGGACGCTGTAACGCCACCCGGTGAAGTTCTGCGAATGGCGAATGAGCACATCACCCGTTTCAAAAAATCCACACAATTTGTCACGGCATTATTTGGAATCCTGGATACGAAAACGGGTCGCTTTTCTTATGCACGAGCCGGGCATGAACCACCTCTGTTACTGAGTGCGGACGGCGATGTGCAACGATTGCCGCATCAGCCCGGCATGGCGTTGGGGTTATGGGAAAATATTGTCCTTGATGAGAATGATGTGTTCCTGCCGAGGGGATCCTGCCTCATGATGTTTACAGACGGGATGACAGATTGCCGCAGTCCGAAAGGCGAGCCGTTTGGGCTGGAACGTATCAAGAATACTCTGGCAAATTTGGAGGGCAACTCTGCACAGCAAGGGTGCGATCAGTTATTTGAGACCCTGATGAAATACCAGAACGGTTCCAAGCAGGATGACGATGTGACCCTTGTTGCGATCCATGCAAATTAAAGGAGAGACCGGGTTTCAGCGCCCGGCCTCATGCTTTTAATCAGGCTTTGTATAACGCCTGTTGAAGGTCTTCCATCAGATCGTCCTTATTCTCAATTCCCACAGACAAGCGCACGAGTGACGGATCAACATCCAGTTGCGAACCTGCGACGGAGAGGTGCGTCATCGCCGCGGGGACTTCGATCAATGATTCGACACCTCCGAGCGATTCGGCTAAAGTGAAAATTTTTGTCGCCTCCACCACGCGGATGGCGGCTTCACGTCCGCCTTTGACGAGGAAGGAGATCATGCCGCCGCCGTTCTTCATTTGGTGTCTGGCGATTTTGTATTGGGGGTGACTCTCGTGGAAGGGATAAATTAATTTCTCAACCTTGGGGTGCTTCTCAAGAAATTCAGCAATGGCAGTTGCATTTTCGTAATGTCTCTCCATGCGGAGGGGGAGTGTTTTGATGCCGCGTAACACGAGAAACGAGTCCATCGGGCCGATTACGGCGCCGACCGCGTTTTGCAGGAAGTAGAGTTTATCGGCGAGTTCCCTGTCTTTGACGATGACTGCACCACCGACAACGTCTGAATGACCGCCAAGGTATTTTGTCATCGAGTGGACAACGATATCCGCGCCCAATTCGAGCGGACGTTGAAGATACGGCGTGGCAAAAGTGTTATCTACAACGAGCAATGGTTTGTTTTCGTGCGAGTGAACAATATCTGCCACCGCTCGAATGTCTGTAATTCGAAGCAATGGATTGGTGGGGGTCTCAAGCCACACGAGACGCGTTGAGGGAGTCAAAGCATCAGCGACAGATTCGGGGTCGGTGGTGTCGGCAAATGTAAAATCCAGTTTGAAGCGGCGGAGCACTTTGTCAAATAGACGAAACGTGCCGCCATAAACGTCATTGCCAGCCAGTACATGCGAGTCTGAATCCAATACGCGCAGAACGGTATCTGTTGCGGCGAGTCCCGATGCGAAAGCCAGGCCGAAGTTGCCGCCTTCAAGCGCGGCGAGACAATCCTGCAATGCCTTGCGAGTGGGATTCATCGTACGCGAATATTCGTATCCCTGGCGCGGTTTGCCGACGCCGTCCTGCATATACGTGGATGTGAGGTAAACGGGCGTCATGACCGCGCCGTTGCCGGGATCAG
>DATIUT010000048.1:0-10508 GCA_035466615.1 Anaerolineales bacterium
TCTACCCTTCCAATTCATATCCCTCCGGCAACCAGCAACACAACACCAACTCTCTCGCCGCTTTGACCTCATCCATGCGACCGAACTTCGTGGTGCTGGGGGCGTTGTGGAGCAGGTCGGGTTGGGTCTTGGCTTCCTCCGCGATCTTGATCAGCGCATCCACGAAGGCATCGAGCGTATCCTTGTTTTCGGTCTCGGTTGGCTCGATCATCAACGCTTCGTGCACGATGAGCGGGAAGTAATTTGTGGGTGGGTGGAAGTTATAGTCCATCAGGCGCTTGGCGATATCCAGCGCACGCACGTCACTGCCTTCGAAGCGTCCTTCCGCGACGAACTCGTGCATGCAGATGCGGTCGTACGGAACTTTGTACGTGTCGCGCAGGCGTGCCTGCAAGTAGTTGGCGTTCAACACGGCGTACTGCGAAATGTCCTTGAGTCCGTCGGGTCCGTGCATGGCGATGTAGGTGAAGGAACGGACGAAGCCGCCGCCGAAATGTCCGTGGAAGGCTTTCATGCGGCCGATGGATTTGGCGGGTTTGACGAAGCCATACAGTGGAGGCAGATCGTCTTCGCCTTCTTCGATGATACCGACCAGCGGCTCGGGCAGGAAGTCTGCCAGGTGCGCGGCGACTCCTACTGGACCGACACCCGGTCCGCCGCCCCCATGCGGGACAGCAAATGTCTTGTGCAGGTTGAAGTGCATCACATCGAAGCCCAGATCACCGGGGCGGACGATGCCGAGCAAGGCGTTCAAGTTCGCGCCGTCGCCGTACATCAAACCGCCGCATCCATGCACCAAGTCAATAACTTTCTCGATGTGTTCATCGAACAGGCCGAGCGTGTTCGGGTTGGTGAGCATCATGCCGACGACCGTATCGTCACATGCTGCTTCGAGCGCCTTGAGGTCAACGTTGCCGCGTTCATCAGACGGGATGGTGACAACGGTCATGCCCATCATGCCAACCGAGGCGGGATTGGTCCCGTGCGCGGCATCGGGGATGAGCATCTTCTTGCGTTTGTCATCGCCGCGCGATTTGTGATAGGCGCGCATGATGAGCACGCCGGTGAATTCTCCGTGTGCGCCTGCGGCGGGTTGCAACGTCACTGCGGCAAAGCCTGCGATCTCTTTCAACCACTCCTGCAATTGATACATCAAAGCGAGGTTGCCCTGCACGGTCTCGACGGGTTGCAGTGGATGTGAGAACAGGAAACCCGGCAGGCGGCATGTATCTTCGTTGATCTTCGGGTTGTACTTCATCGTGCAGGAACCAAGCGGATAGAAGCCGCTGTCCACGCTGTAGTTGAAGGAGGAGAGATGCATATAGTGGCGAACAACGTCCACTTCGGCGAGTTCGGGCAGGGGCAGGTCGGAGCGGAGTAACTCTTCGGGAGGCAGGGCAGTTTCGGGGACATCTGAAGCGGGCATCGTCACGCCAGTACGTCCAGGGGAGGATAAGTCGAAGATGGTCGGTTCGACGATCTTCGGAGAAGTCTCGTTAGCCATTTGCCACCTCCGACAACACTTCAACAAGCGTGTCAATATCCTCCTTCGAGTTCATCTCGGTCACTGCGATCAGCATGTGATCCTTGAGCGCGGGATAATCCTGACCGAGGTCATACCCGCCGATGATGCCGTGTTCGAGCAGGTGTGCGTTGACCTCATCCACGGGTTGATTGACACATAGTGCGAACTCATGGAAGAACGGATCGGTGAAACACAGCCCCATGCCGTCAATCTTGCTGAGTTGCGCGGCGGCGTAATGTGCCTTTTGATAACAAAGTTCGGCGACCTGTCGCAGACCCTTCTTGCCGAGCAGTGAAAGATACACAGCAGTGCCGAGCGCGATCAGCCCCTGATTGGAACAGATGTTGGATGTAGCGCGTTCGCGTTTGATGTGTTGCTCGCGTGCGGTGAGCGTGAGGACGTAGGCGCGTTGACCTTTGTTGTCGACGGTTTCACCGACGAGACGACCAGCCATCTTGTGAACCATATTTTTTCGCGTCGTGAAAAAGCCGACACTTGGTCCGCCGTACCACATCGGGATGCCCAACGGTTGCCCATCGCCCACGACGACATCAGCGCCCATCGAGCCGGGGGTCTTGAACATTGCGAGCGCGGTGGGATTCGCAACGACGCAGACCAGCGCGCCCTTGGCGTGGACATCTTCGATGAGCTTGGTGTAATCGTAGACGCGCCCGAAGAAATCGGGGTACTGCACGATGACGATACAGGTGTTGTCGTCAACCAGGTTGATCAACTCATTGGGGTTCGAATCAAGGTTCGCGTTCGGGTCGTCGCCCGCGACTTCGAGTTCCATGCCTTGCATGTAGGTGCGGATGACCGCGCGATACTGCGGGTGCAGGGTGGGGGAGACGATCACCTTTTTGCGTTTGCCGCGATACTGGGCATACGCAAGATTGACAGCTTCTGCCGCCGCGGTCGCGCCGTCGTAGTGCGATGCGTTGGACACGTCCATGCCGGTCAGCGCAGTCATCAGCGATTGATATTCAAAGATGGCTTGCAGTGTGCCTTGCGAGATCTCTGGTTGGTAGGGTGTGTAGGCGGTATAGAATTCACCGCGCCGCAGCATGTGGTCCACAACGGATGGGATGTAGTGGTTATACATGCCCGCGCCAAGGAAGGAGATCAGGTCACTGCGCACGTTCTCGTTGGCTTGCGCTAGACCCGAGAGTTCATCCAGCGCTTCCATTTCTGTCAGCGCAGGGGGCAGGTCAAGTTTTGGAAAGCGGTGTTTCGCGGGAATGGCATCGAACAAGTCATCAAGCGACTTGACGCCGATGGTTCCCAGCATCGCATCCCGTTCTTTGGGGCTAATTGGTATGTAGGTCATAGTTCCTCGTTCATCATTGCGAGGAGCCACGGAGTGGCGACGAAACAATCCCCAACTTTGACGGAGATTGCTTCGTCCCTATCGGGTCTCGCAATGACGGATTAGTGTGCTCGTTCTTCGCAATACTTCTCGTACGCGGCGGAGGCCATCACATCACCGGCGGACGCGCCTTCGAGTTGGATCATCCATGCTTCGCCGAAGGGATCGGTGTTGATGGATTCGGGTTTGTCGGAGAGTCTCTTATTCACAGCAACGACTTTTCCACCCGCGGGTGAGTAGATCTCGGCCGAGGCCTTCACGGACTCAACCGAAGCAATCGCTTTGCCTGCTTCGATGGTGTCGCCTTCGTCCACGAGGATCTCAACGAAGACGATGTCGGAGAGTTGACCCTGGGCGTAGTCAGTAAGCCCAACCTTGCCTGAGGCGGGATCGAACCATTCATCGGACTTTGTGTATTTCAAATTTGCGGGAGTATTCATGTTTTTTTCTCCTTTGGAAGATTTATTTGGCGAATCAAAAAGGCGCACGGGTATCATCGTGCGCCTCTGTAATGTGACCTGAGAGATTCGTCTCTTGTGGTTTCGATACGCCTTTGCAAAAAGCGCTCTAGACTCCTCAACCACCAAGACGTTACACCGTCGGTATTCCTTGCGGAATTTTCCAGAGTTGATTTGAGGGCAGGGTCCTTTTGCCTGAGAGTTTCACCTGGTTTCGCCAATTTCCAGGTTTGCACCTTCGGCGCCCTCAGCGGTGGTTTCGATACGCAACGAACGCTGCTCAACCATCACTCTGGGTCTCTTCCCTGTCGCCCGTTAAATTATGTTTTGATTCTACGGTTGAGAGGAACGAGAGTCAAGAGGAAGAGAATCCTTGATTTGGGTGACCTGTCACTCTTTTGCAGGTTTGGGAAGTCTGGGTTCCTTTTCCTTTAGAAGGGTTTGTTGAAGTTCAAAGATTATGGATTGGTATTTTGGATCGTTGACGGCGTTTTCCATTTCATAGGGGTCAACCTCCAGGTCATAGAATTCCGAGAGGTCGTTTTCGGTTTCGATGTAGACATATTGATCTGTGTGGATCGCAGTCCAGTGTCCGCGATCGGGCCAGGCTTCCAGGAGCAGGGAGGAACGCCACTCTCCGGTTCCGTTCAATAAATTGACCAGCGATAACCCGTCAATGATTTCGGGCATCCGCGTATCAGAAAGTTCATAGATCGTGGGCGTGATGTCAATGTTGGCGACGAGCCTGTCTTCCATGTATGGAGCAGGGACCAGCGCGGGATACCGCATGGCAAATGGGACTTTGACAACCTCCTCATAGGCTGTACTTTTTGTGTCCATGCGGTGCTCGCCCCAATGTTTGCCATTGTCAGATAAAAAGATGACGACAGTATTGTCGAGTTCGCCAGTCTCCCCCAGTTTTTTCATGATGGCACCAATGGAACGATCCAGCGCAACAAGGGTAAGGATCTGTCTCCTTCTGGTGTTATCAATTTCTGTCGCGCCTCCCTCGCCAATTAATTGTTTGTTTGCAATGGAGGAAGGCTTGTCGGATACATCCTCCTCGTTGTAATTGGGCGGGCGGTGAAGAGGCAGGTCTGTATAAAGTTCCTTATCTTCCTTCAAGGGCGTGAATGGCGCATGCGGTGCATTGGGCGCAAAGAGCAGAAAAAAGGGTTTCCTTTGACTTGTCGCCTCTTCAAGATATTCCTTGACATAATCTTCAAATAAATATGTCATGTATCCGGTTTTCTTCTCCCATGTGCCGTTTATATTGAGTTCCGGGTCATAATAGTTGGGGACGGTTCCGCCAAAAAATGAGACCCAATAGTCGAACTCGGGTCTGGCTTCACCGTTCCAGGAGTTAAGGTATTTGCCAACCAGCCCGGTATAGTATCCATTATTGTGCAGGTCTTCCACGAGTGTTGGGAGGCGAAGTTTATCCGTGTTGACATAAACGTAGTGGTTATGTGCGTATAACCCTGTCAATATGCTTGCGCGACTTGGACAGCAAAACGGCGTGGTGACATAACCGCGTGAAAATGTGACACCCTGGTCGAAGATCAACCTCTGGGTGTTGGGCATATATTCCATTGTATCGAAGCGCTGATCGTCTGTAATAATGATCAAAAAGTTTGGGCGCTCATCCTTTAGCAGTGGGAATCTGCATCCGCCCGTGGTGAGAATCAGGCTGAAGACAAATAGTAATTGGATGGTTGTTGACACCTTTTTTTTTATGTCATTTCCTTGCATTAATGTCTCCGGGTCGTGGCTTAAGGTGTGATGGCTGGCACCTGTTTTTGAATATTGATCTTGCCAAGCAGTTGCTGGTGGTGTTTGATCAGGTCTCGATAGGCGGGGTCGTCGATCCGATTTTCCAGTTGGTAGGGGTCGGTCTGAAGATCATAAAACTCTGACTTATCACCGATTGTCTCCGAGTAAACATATCGGTTTGTGTGGACCGCGGTGTATATTCCGCGTGGAGGCCAGCCTTCAAGGAGAATGCCCTCCCGCCAGTCTGTATTTCCGGAAAACAAATTCACAAGTGATAACCCGTCCATGCTTTCTGGAATGGCGATGCCTGCCAGGTCCAATATTGTGGGAGCAATGTCAATATTGGCGACGACGTGATCCGTGTCAATGTAGGGCGTGGAGACCATCAACGGATACCGGATCGCGAACGGGACGCGGCTGGCTTCATCGTACATCCCATTCTTCGATGTGATTCGATGCTCTCCCCAGAATTTACCGTTGTCGGAGAGGAAGAGGACAAAAGTGTTATCGAGCATGCCGGTGTTTTGCAGTTCGATCATTATTCTTGCAATGGTGCGGTCCAATGAGATGAGTGTTAGAAGCTGGTTTCTCCTGAATTCGTCATTTCCGGCGATTTCCTCCTCCGTCAGCGGGGGTCTTTCCATGAGCCATTGCGGTTTATCTGAGGTGTCCGCCTCGTTGAAACTCGGGGGGCGGTGAAGGGGGAGGTCTTTCAGCAGATCGAGGTCTTCGTTCGCGGGTGTGACCGGATCGTGTGGGGCGTTAGGCGTGAAGAGAAGAATGAATGGTTTTTTTTGCCGGGCGGCTTTGCCCAGAAAATCAACCGCATAGTCGCCGAGGACGTAGGTTACATACTGGTCTTCGTGGCGTATCCATTCACCGTTCACGTTGAGATCGGGTCTGTAGTAGCGCGTCTCACCTTTGAAATAGGAGACCCAGTAATCGTACTCGGGGCGTGCTTCCCCTTTCCAGGAATTGAGGTATTTCCCCACGAGCCCGGTGTAGTAGCCGTTCTCGTGCATGGTTTCCACAAAGGTGGTGTGTTTCAGTTTGTTCTCGTTCTCAAGGACCCCGTGATTGTGAGCGTACATGCCGGTCAATATGCTGGAGCGACTGGGACAGCATAACGGCGTGGTAATAAATCCGTTCGTGAACGTCACGCCTTGATCGAAGATCATCTGTTGTGTGTTGGGCATGTACTCCATCGTGTCGTAACGCTGATCGTCTGTGACAATGATCAGGAAATTCGGGCGTTCGTCCTTTTGGTATAGGGATTGACAACCGGTTGCTGATAAAAGAAAGGTTACAACAAATACGAGGCGTAAAAAGGTGATTGATTTTCCTTGCATTTGGTCTCCTGATGGATTATTGTATCCGATAATCCTGCGTCTCCTGCGAAAAAAATAACCCCGATCTTGTCTCGGGGTGATGAAGGTGGGGATGTGTATTTATTTTGCAACTTTGCGCGGACCGGGCTTTGGTTTTGCAGGCTTCTCTTCCGATTCGAACGCGGGAATTTCGGCTTCAGGTTGCACGACAGGTTCTTCAGTAGGAGCAGGTGCCAGGTCCGGTAAGGAAGCCGGCGCAGGTTGTGGAACCGGTTCAGGTGGGAGAGTCCCGTTCAGGTGTGCGAAGTAGTCCTTGACCACTTTGTCATTATAGAATACCAGAGCGAGAATACCGACCGCCATCGAGAAGACGTTTCCCGTGAGGACCGATGCAATCTCAAATACTGCGATGTTTGTGGAGGGTTGGAGGATCTGTGGCGGCTCACTGAACAGTTTGGCGGCATAGATCAATTCGAAGACGCCAAGAATGGCAGGCAGGATGGTGAGGGGTGTGCAAATCACGCCGACGATGGTTGCAAGCGCGGTGCCTGAGGCGACGAATCCCCAGAACAGGTTGACGACGCCGCTGACGAGGGTCATCCAGGCAATGACCTGGAAGAGTGTGGGTTTTTGTGTATTCATATCTTTCTCCTGCCGCTGTTTTACAAATCGTCAAGCCGCTATCGGAAATAACGAACTGGGTTCACAATTTTGGCTTGGATCGGTATGCGGCACTTTGTGAAATGAGTTCATTTTGATATACGCCCCTGCAGGAGATTGGTTGCAGAATTGGGAGGGTGCGCCGCGCCCTCCCAAATGAAATTTATTCCACTTGTAGATTTTGCCTGGTTTATGGAAATTTGTTCGCCCGTTTGGTGCAACGCACTTAATCCGGTATTCCCGCTGGTTTTGCATCTTTAAGATTCAATTGCAGGGAGGTGCGTCCATTCCATTCGTTGGCTTCGAGAGTGAAAACCATGTCCACGCGCGGGGGCAGGGATGTCTGCAACTCTCCCATGCGGAAGCCGATGGAATCATATGTTGCGCCGTGCGAATCTTCAACTGATAGTTTGAGATGCCTGCCCTCCGCGCCGACAGTGCGTGACGATTTGACTTTGACATCTCTTGCGACAAAGACCGCCTCGGGATTGCCATAACCGGTTGGTTCAAGGTAGGCAAGATGTTTCAACACGTCGAAATTCAACTCTTCGAGCGCGACCTCCATATCCGCTGTAAGTGTCTGGCGAAGATCCTTCCCTTCGAGTTGTTCCTTTGCGATCCCTTTTAAGCGGGAAACCAACGCGGGAAGATTTTCATTCTTAACAGTAAAACCAGCCGCTGCGGCATGGCCTCCGTGTCGAACAAGCAGGTCCTTGCACTGGTCGAGCGCGTCGGTGATGTGGAATTCGGGAATGGACCGGCATGAACCGCGCGTTTCCTCCGGCCCTTTCGCGGCGACGATTGCCGGGCGATAATAAAGCTCTGTCAACCGTGAGGCGGTCAATCCAATAACACCGGGATTGAAACCCTCATGCGCGGCGAAGAATAGGAACGCATCAGGGTCTTCGCCCAGTGCGATCTCTTCGGCTTGTGCCTGCATGGACTTGGTGATGGCCTGTCTCTGGCGGTTCTGCACGTCGAGTTGTTGAGCGAGTTGACCGGCGCGCATGAAGTCGGTTGTGGTGAGCAGTTCGAACGAAGCCAGCGCGGATTCAAGCCTGCCTGAGGCGTTGAGACGCGGTCCCAGCATGAAGCCGATGTTGCCTGAGGTGATCTTGTCAAGTTTGATCTGCGCGACACCTGCCAGTGAGAAGAGTCCCTGACGCTTCGTTTCGCGGATCTGTTTGAGCCCTTTGCGGACAAGGACACGATTCTCACCAACGAGCGGGGCAAGGTCAGCAACGGTGCCGAGGGCAACCAAATCAAGCAGGTCATCAAGTTGAAGGTTGGCAGCTGATCGTTGATTGCTGACCAATGCTTCCGCGATCTTATAGGCGATTCCAACGCCGGCCAATTCCTTGTCCGGATAGGGGTCGCCGTGTTGTTTGGGATTGATGACTGCCAGAGCGGGGGGGAGGTTCAAACCGTCAGGGTGATGGTGGTCTGAGATGATGAGGTCCAGCCCGGCGGTCTGCGCGTGAAGCGCTTCATCTGGCGAGCGGATTCCGCAATCCACCGTGATGACCAGCTTGACGCCGTCATGCTGGAGAGAATCCAGGGCCTCTCTGTTGAGTCCGTATCCCTCATCGAAACGATTGGGAATATAGCCGCGCACGTTTGCGCCCAATCCTTCGAGTGTCTGCACAAGCAATGCAGTGGCGGTGACGCCGTCCACATCATAATCGCCGTAGATGGCAATGGGTTCGTTGTTTTCAAGCGCGTATCGAATCCGATCCACTGCGGATTGCATCCCGATGAGCTGGAAGGGATCGGTATCCGAGTTCGGTTCGGCTTTAAGGAAGGCGCGTGCTTCACCATCGGTGCCGTAACCGCGGTTAAAGAGGATCTGTTTAAGTACGTATGGGAATTTTGAGAGTGCTTCGTCGGCCTGTGTTGTGATTGGAGGTTGAATAACCCAGCGTTTGTTATGCATCCAGGAAGAGTCCGTTCGTGATATAAATTTCAAAGTTGATAGTTATCAGTATAGTATAAACTGTGATTGGATTTGGGGACAAGTGTATAATAAATTGCAAGGAGGCAGTATGTACGTTCTCAAACCTGATGAAAAGACGACCCCTGTCATGCTTTATACGCACAATACGCTGGTGCGCGGGGAGGCGGTGTCGAAGCAAAGTGTTCTGCGTGTGAACATCTGGCTCCGCACCGACGGCGCGCCGAAGTACATGCATATCCTGAAACCGCAGGTGATTGTATTCGGCGGAACCCCGGTGAAGCCTCTGTCCTTTTCCGAAATCTTTTTCCCTACAGCGCAGTTGATCGCTTTTCATACTCTGCCGCCCACCGATGAGGCATTGGATTATGACCCTAAAGAGTCCAACCGTGTGATGCAGGATGTGAAGGTACTGGTGGGTACCTTTGTGATAAAGGGACAAGTGCGCATCTCAGCCCAGACTGAATTTGCCACCAGTTTGGAAGTAGCGCGCATCTCATGGCTGTCGATCTATAATGTGGAGATCATGAATCCATACCTGCCGCAAATGCCGCCGGTGCAGGCGCCGATGATGCTGGTGAACCCGGAGCGGGTTGCATTCGGGTTGGATGCATGACAACACACAAAATATAAATGGATTGGAGAGATCCAGGACCGCAGACTTGTCGTCTGCGGTTTTCTTTGTTGACGATATAATCCACTTCATGGAACTCAATCTCACAACCCCCGCCCTTTTATTCCCAACGATTTCACTTTTGATGCTGGCGTATACCAACCGCTTTCTGACGCTTGCCACCATCATCCGAAATCTATATGACCGATATAACGACGATCACAACGATAACCTGCTCAGGCAAATTGGCAATCTGCGCTACCGCACTTATCTCATCCGCAACATGCAGATCTTTGGCGTGTTGAGTCTGTTGTTTTGCGTGGTCAGCATGTTCGCGTTGTTCGCGGGCTGGGCCATGGGCGGACAATGGAGTTTTGCCATTGCGCTGATCCTGATGATCATCTCGCTTGGGATTTCCTTGCGGGAACTGTTCATCTCCGTCGGCGCGTTGGATCTGTTGCTCACCGACCTGGAGAGACATGGGAAGGCAGGATAAAAAACCGCAGGTGCTGTGCCTGCGGTTTTTTACATTGATCAAATTACGGTCTTACTTTATCAACTTCGGCTTGCAGTTGTGTCTTGATCGTTTCGAAATCCAGACCGTTCGCGGTCGCGAAATCCTTGACCTTCATGGCGGGGTCGGGCATGGATGTACCGATGATCTGCTCGATGGTCTCTTGGGGGACGCCCCAGCCGATGAGGTCGCCGAAGATGGTCTTTCCTTTGATGACATGGTCTTCCTCCTCGGACGTTGTCGCTTCGGGCGTACTTTGAGTCGGTTCAGCTTCAGGGGCGGTTTCCTCACTTTGTACTGGAGCAGATTCAACATCCTCA
>DATIUT010000049.1:0-13921 GCA_035466615.1 Anaerolineales bacterium
ATCTTAATGCTATTTGCACCTGGAGGCAGTTCATGAAAATCAATAAATTTGTCATTGGAGGAATCCTAATTCTTGGGGCAGTTATCTTCCTGATTTGGTCCTCCACCGCGGCAACTTCGGAATATTTTCTGACCATCGACGAGCTCAATGCAAAGGGTTCGAGCATTGTGAACAAGAACCTGCGAGTCTCCGGCGCGGTGCTTGGTGATACGATCCAGTACGATGCACAGACACTGACTCTTACATTTGAAGTGGCGCACGTTCCCGGCGATCAGGCCATGATCGAAGACGAAGGCGGTCTTGCGGAGGCTTTGCACCAGGCAGTGATCGATCCCGCCCGTTCCCGCATGAAGATCGTATACGTGGGTCCGATGCCCGACCTGCTCCGCCATGAAGCGCAGGCCATTGTCACCGGAAAACTCGGCGAAGACGGTGTATTTCACGCTGATGAACTTCTGCTCAAATGCCCGACCAAATATGAAGAGGCTGTCCCTGAACAGGCGGCAAGTAATTAATCCCAGTGCAAATCCTAAAGGTCTTTCAGACCTTTAGGATTTTAAAATCGAAGGAGATCTCATGATCGCAGATTTTGGGTATGGCGTTTTAGTCGTATCTTTTTTAGTGGCTCTTTACAGTGTGATTGCCGCAATCTATGGCGAATTAAACAAAAAACCCGCCCTGGTGGAAAGCGCGCGCCGCGCCATGCTGCTCACCTGGCCCCTGCTCACCCTCACGGCAGGCATTCTCATCTACCTGCTGGTCAATGACCATTACGAAGTGCAGTTCGTTTACGAAGTGACCAGCCGCTCGATGCCCACCTACCTCAAAGTGACCGCCTGGTGGGGCGGACAGGCAGGCTCGCTCCTCTTCTGGTCGTGGCTCATGTCCGCCTTTGCGTCGCTTGTCACCCTTCGCAAATGGGACCGCGACCGTGAGTTCCTGCCGTGGGTGATCGTAGTCGCAAGTGTTACATTAACTTTCTTCATTGGAATGAACGTTTTCTTCGAGAACCCGTTCAGCCAGCTCTTCCAAACATTCGACGGGGACATCAAAGCATATACATTCCAACCCCAGGACAGCATGTTATTCACCCCTCAGGATGGGCGTGGATTAAACCCGCTTCTTCGCCACCCCGGCATGGTCATCCATCCTCCGATGCTTTATCTTGGCTTTGTTTCCTTCGTTATTCCGTATGCGTTCGCGATGGCGGCGTTGATTACCGGCCGCACCGATGACCGCTGGATCCGTCTCACGCGTCGCTGGACTTTGTGGGCCTGGCTCTTCCTCTCCGCCGGTCTCGTGCTCGGCGGGCGCTGGGCATACGATGTGCTTGGCTGGGGCGGTTACTGGGGCTGGGACCCGGTCGAGATCGCGGCGTTCATGCCATGGCTGACCGGCACCGCGTTCCTGCACTCCGTGATGATCCAGGAAAAGCGCGGGATGTTCAAACACTGGAACATGCTGCTCATCATCCTGACCTACGATCTGGTTATCTTTGGCACGTTCCTAACTCGCTCCGGTGTTCTCTCATCGGTTCATGCGTTCGCGCAAAGCGCGATTGGCCCGTTGTTCTTTGCGTTCATCGGCATCACACTCATCACTTCGATTGCGTTCATCATCCGTCGTTGGGATACGTTGAAGTCTGAGACACAAATGACCTCCCTGCTTTCGCGCGAGGCATTGTTCCTGCTCAACAACCTGTTGTTCATGAGCATCCTTGTCGTTTGTTTCTGGGGCGTTATCTATCCGCTGATCTCGGAGTTGTTCACCGGTCAAAAAGTGACGGTGGGTCCCCCATTCTATGAGCGTGCAACCGGCCCGCTGTGGGCAGCGCTCCTGTTCCTGATGGGCATCGCTCCCCTCTCTGCCTGGGGGCATTCCACGATCAAGACATTGGGACGAGCAATCTGGTTGCCGGCGATTGGTGCCGGTGCAATCACTGTGGCTCTCTTTGTGACCTACACACAGAACGTTATTGCGTTGACCGGTTTCTTCCTTGTGGCGCTGGTTATTCTTGTGACCATCTATGAATACTGGCGCGGTGCTAATGCACGGCGCAAATCACAGGGTGAGAACATCTTCACAGCCTTTTGGAATCTGACCGGCCGCAACCGTCGTCGTTATGGTGGGTATATCATCCACCTCAGCATGATGCTGATGGCAATCGGCATCCTCGGAATCGAGATCTTCCAGGTGGAAACACAGGGGACAATTGCAATAGGGGATTCGCTTGAACTCTCCGGATACACCATCAAATACAGGGAAGTCGCTTCATGGAACAATGAGGGTGCTGGCGTCAACTACACGCGTGCAGTCGTTGAAGTCTACGACAAGGATGGGAACCTCCTTGGCAATTTGCACCCGCGCAAGGACTTCTACTTCGACAGCCAGCAGCCCATGACCATCCCCGGTCAACTGGCATCACTCAAAGATGAAGTGTATGTTTTGCTGGTGGATTGGGAACCAATTAATCAGGCAGGTACCACCTTCAAGATCTTCGTCAATCCGCTGGTCAACTGGTTATGGCTGGGGAGTCTGCTCTTCCTCGTTGGCGTAATTATCGCGGCATGGCCCGATAAGGACCCCGAACACGTGACGGTACGCGCCGCTAAACGCATACATCAGACCAGCGCGGCGGACTAGTTGGATAATGATGATGAAAAGAATTCTACAAACATCGTTCTACGTTCTACTGCTGGTGCTCGTTCTCGCAGGAATTGCATCAAAACCAGTCACTGCACAGGGGTCTGAACCCACAGACGACGAGGTGAACCGCATCGCCAAGCAGTTGTACTGTCCCGTCTGCGAAAGCACGCCTTTGGATGTCTGCCCCACCGAAGCCTGCCGCCAGTGGCGCGACCTCATCCGCCAGATGCTTTCGGAGGGTAAAAGTGAAGAAGAGATCAAGCAGTACTTCGTGACCCAATACGGGGTGCGGGTTTTGGATGAGCCACCCAACCGTTGGGTCTCGTATCTTGTGCCGACGGTCGCATTCCTTTTGGGCGCGTTCATGCTTTTCCGCGGCTTCAAGATGTGGCTCAAGCCGGTTGTAACAGAAGCAGGCACAGACGGGAAAGAGGCGAAGCCCCTCCCGCAGGATGATTACATCCAGCAATTGGAAGAAGAATTGAAGAAAAGGAAATAACATAGATGACGGAATCAACGAACAATGCGCCTGAACGTAAAGGCGTTCCACTCTGGGCACAGGTCATCATCTGGTTGTTTTTGGCTGGACTGCTCGTCATTGTTGCAATGGGACTGAACCGCGCACAACAGGGCACCATCCAACCCGGACAGGAGGTGGACAATTTCACACTTCCCCTGTTCAGCGGTTATGAATTGGATGGAAAAAGCGAAGTCAAGTTGGAAGACTTGCGCGGCAAGATCGTGGTAATCAACTTCTGGGCTTCGTGGTGCAAGCCATGTGAACAGGAAGCCGCCGACCTGCAACGCGCCTGGGAGGAATATGAGCCGACCGGAGAGGTCGTTTTCCTTGGCGTGGATTATGTGGACACCGAACCGGAAGCGCGCGTCTATCTCAAGAAGTTCGGCATCACATTCGCGAACGGCCCCGATCTGGCCACGCGTATTTCACAGTATTTCCGCATCAAAGGTGTACCGGAGACGTACTTCATTGACCGCAAGGGTGTTTTGCAGTATGTGCAGGTGGGCCCGTTTTCATCCCTACAGCAGATTAAAAACATCATAGACCCAATGCTTGCCGAATAGAGGGACTCATGGAAATCGCCGCAATATTACTCACGCTCGGAGTCACCATTCTGGTTGGTCTATACCTGTATGCACCCCTTCTTGAACGGCAGGTGCACCGCGTAACGGCAGAGGAACACGAACTTTCCTCCCTGCTGGCGGAACGCGACCGCGTAGTCAACTCATTGCAGGAACTGGATTTCGACTTCAAACTCGGAAAGATCCCCGAAGGAGATTACCCCGCACAACGCGCTGTTCTCCTGCAAAAAGGCGCGGACATCCTGAGAAGCATCGACTCGTTTTCACCTCAATCCGGCTCTGCACAGGATACCGAATCGCGTCTGGAGAAAGCCATTGCCGCACGCCGCGCAGACGCATCTATCAAACAGGCGGAACTGATGGACGACGATATCGAGTCTATGATTGCGTCACGACGAAAAACCCGCAAGAACAAATCGGCGGGCTTCTGCCCGAAATGCGGAAAGCCAGTAACGACATCAGACCGCTTCTGCCCTTCATGCGGGAAATCGCTTTCGTAACCACAAACGTATAGATTGTCACGCCGGCCTGAAGGCTCGCTCGCAATGACTAAAAGGAAATCAATGAAATTTCGCATCGTAACTCTTATCCTTCTCGCAACATTCCTCTCCGCCTGTAACCTGACGCTCGCCGAGGATGTGACACCGCCGCCCGGTTACATCCCACCGACACCGGCGCCAACACTGGTACTGGTCCCGCCGCAAACGCCGAACGTTGCCAACGGTGAAGCCATCTACTTCGAAAAATGCGCGGCATGTCACGGAGATACCGGCCTGGGCGATGGACCGCAAGGCATTCAACTGGGGGTCACGGTCCCGGCGTTTGCATTACCGGAAATCGCACGCCCGGCCTCCCCTGCGGGATGGTATACCATCGTCACGCGCGGCAAGATCGAACGTTTCATGCCCCCGTTCGCCAGCCTGAATGATCAGGAACGCTGGGATGTGGTCGCCTATATCATGACCCTGCACACCTCCGAAGAGGAGATCCAGAAGGGAAAAGATATCTTCGAAGCGAACTGCCCGGACTGCTCAACCAACTACTACAAAGACCAGAACAAGATGTCCAGCCTTAGCACGGTGGCTCTGGCTCGTATTGCGCGGCTTGGCAACGAAGAGATTCCCGCATTCGGGGAAAATCTTTCGGATGAGGACATGTGGGCTGTGGCTGAATACTTGAGGTCATTGACCTACAACAGCACGCCTCCTCAACCGACACCCATCCCAGCCACCAAGACTCCCGTCCCAGCTGACGCGGGAACACCGTCCACTGAGGGAACGCCAGTTGGCACAGAGCAGGCTCAAATCACGGAAGAAGCGGCGCCCGTTGTCGAAGGATCTGGGAATGTCAGTGGATCCATCGAGAATAGGACCGGCGCAGACCTTCCCGAAGACCTGTCGGTGACCTTGCGCGGATACGAACACGACTTTGCAAACCCAAACGCAGGCACACAGGAAATATTGACACTGGAAGGCTTGGTTGCATCGGATGGGTCGTTCGTGTTTGAGAACGTTGAGATACCCGAAAACCGCATCTTCCTGGCGGAAGTCTCCTACAGCGGCATCGAGCTCAGTTCGGAATTCGTGATTGTGGAAGCCGGGCAGACATCCGTTGAACTGCCGCCGCTGGTCCTGTACAAAGTGACAGACGACACATCTGCATTGATCGTTGATGAATTGAACATCTTCCTCAGCGCGGAGAACGACTCTGTTTATGATATCCTTGCGCTTTATACGTTCCGCAATGCAAGCGAATCGATTGTTGCAGTTTCCGTGGGAACACAGGAGGAAATCCCCTTCCTGAAATTCCCCGTCGGTGCACAGGGACAGGGCTATGAAGCAGTGCAGGACAGCGCACGCTTCACCAGCACCGCGGATGGGTTTGCCATGACGCCCAATGAACAGCCATATGGCATCCTTTCATATTCGTCCATTGCAGAAGATAAGGAAGTGACCATCTCCCAGCCGCTTGCGTTGGCTGTGACCAACGTCCGCATCTTTGTTCCGGATGGCATGAAAGTGGAAAGCGACCAGGTCGAGGAACTGGGACCTCAGGATATACAGGGGCTTGCCTACCAATCTTATTCCGCAGGCGGGTTGAATGCAGGCGATATGCTGACCTTTACCGTATCCGGTTCTCCAAAGGATACAGCCGCAGGCACAGATACATCCACATCCAACAACACTTTGTTGATTGGTGCAGGCGGTTTGGGCATGGCGCTCATCCTTGCCGGTGCATGGATGTATCTGCGCGAACGTAACCGCATCAAGGAAGAAGATGAGGATGAAGACGAAAGCGATGAGGCGGATGAATTCGAGTCTTCTGAGGATGTAATGGATGCGATCATCGCCCTTGACGACCTGTACCGCGCAAAGAAGATCTCTGATGATGTCTATCAAAAACGGCGCGCGGAATTGAAAGAGGCTTTGAAGGAAATGTTGTAACCACTACGTCATTGCGAGGGATGAGACGCGGTAGTTGAAATCCCGAAGCAATCTCCAGTATTCTTTTGCGGATTGCTTCGCTCGCAATGACGGGTAAATGTGTATGATCACCGTCAAAAAACTTGTCAAACGATTTGGTTTCAAAACCGTCCTGCGCGGACTGGATTTCGAGGTCCAGCCTGGTGAATTCGTCGCGTTGTTGGGTCCCAACGGCGCTGGTAAGACGACCTTTCTGCGCATCCTCGCTTCGCTGTCTCGTCCCTCGTTGGGCGATGTGAAGGTAGCCGGGTATCATCTGCCCCATGAAGCCGCGGCGGTCCGTGCGAGGCTGGGCGTGGTATCTCATCTCCCCCTCCTGTACGGCGACTTGACCGCGGAGGAAAATCTCCGTTTTTATGGGCGCATGTATAACATTTCAGGTCTTGAGCCGCGCATCACGGAAGTTTTGGAAATGGTCGGGCTCGAGAACCGCAGGCGCGACCTCGTCCGCACATACTCACGCGGCATGCAACAACGTCTCGCCATTGGGCGCGCAGTTTTACACGATCCTGATGTGATGCTTTTCGATGAACCTTATACCGGACTCGATCAGGACGCATCGTCCATGCTGGATGAAGTGTTGAAGACCGTCGCCGCAAAAGGACGGACAGTCGTCATGACCTCGCACGATCTTGCCCGCGCGGAAGACCTCGCCACCCGCTTCGACATCCTCTCGCGCGGTATCATTGTGGCATCTACGACACGCAGACAACTGCGCAAGAGCAATTTGCTTGCCTTTTACAAAGAGGCATTGGCGGGATAAGATGACAGAACAACGAACAAACTCCCAACCGCCAAAAGGCAGTTTTCTCAAAGCCGTTTCCGCTGTTGTATGGAAGGATTTGCAAGCCGAATTCCGTTCGCGCGAATTGTTTTCGGCAATGCTGGTCTTCTCGCTTCTCATTATCCTCATCTTCAACTTCGCCCTCGAATTGGATGTGAAGACGCGTCAGTCTGTGACCTCGGGTGTGCTTTGGGCAACCTTCGCCTTCGCAGGGACGCTGGGCCTCAACCGCTCGATGGCAATCGAAAAGGATCGCGGCTGTATGGATGGTCTCCTGCTCGCACCGGTGGACCGCTCCGCCATCTATTTCGGCAAGGTCATCAGCAACCTGGCGTTCATGTTGATCGTGGAGATCATCGTCCTTCCGGTGTATAGTGTGCTATACAATATCAATCTCTTTCAGCCAGGCCTGTTGCTGGTCATCCTGCTTGGCTCGATAGGATATGCCGGGGTTGGCACATTGCTCTCCGCCATGTCCGTGCAGACGCGCACGCGCGATATGCTTCTCCCCATCCTGCTGTTTCCAGTCGTCATCCCGGTTTTGTTGTCGGCGGTCAAAGCCAGCAACGGTTTTCTGGAAGGATTGGAGCTTTCCGAATTCCTTCTGCCCATCAATCTGTTAATCGCTTACGACATTATCTTTATTGCCCTGGCATTCATGGTCTTCGATAGTGTCGTTGAGGAATAAGCGCAAATCCCAAATCTTAAAGGAGCATTCATGCAATCCAGACCTTTGGCACTCACAATCCTTGATGTCCTTTCCATTATCCTGTTGGGCATATCAACCTATCTTGCCCTCGTCTTCGCCCCCACCGAACTGGTGATGGGAGATGTGCAACGTGTGTTTTACTTCCACATTGGCACCGCGTGGACGGCGCTGATGGGTTTCATCCTTGCGGCTGTATTCAGCGTGACCTATCTCATCACAAAAGACTTGAAATGGGACCGCCTGCAAGTTGCCGCCATCGAAGTCAGCCTTGTGTTCTTCTTTATCACCATTGTGCTCGGTTCAATCTGGGCACGCCCTGCCTGGAACACCTGGTGGACGTGGGACCCGCGTCTCACCACCGCCGCCGTCACCGAATTGATCTACATCGCCTATTTCATGCTTCGCCAGGGGATTGACGACCCCGAACGACGCGCACGCTTCGGCGCAGTCTATGCGCTCGTGGGGGGGCTGAGTGCGCCGATCACGTTCTTCGCCATCCGCCTGTTCCGCACCATCCATCCGGTTGTAGTTGGCGGCGTGAACGCGGAAGCGGAAGGCGGCTTCAGCATGACAGCTGATATGCGCGTGGCATTCTTTTTTGCACTCTTCACCTTCACGATCATTTTCATTGACCTGTTCTGGAACCGCGTCCGCCTCGGCGAATTGCAGGAGCAGGTCGAGCAGTTGAAGTTGAAAATGACGATGTAATCAGACAGGAGATCCAATGTTTCTACAAATACCCACCCCCGATACTTCAGGTTACATGATTGCCGGATACGTTGTCGCGTTCGTCGTCATGGGACTCTATATTGCCAGCATGTACCTCCGCAGCCGCAACCTGAACCAGGACAAAGCCATGCTCGAAGAGATGGACAAACCCACGCCTGCAAAACAGACCGTCAAAAAGAAGGCAAAAACTGTAACTAAAAAGGCAGGGAAAAAGTAACCATAAAGGTAAAGAGTCCGCTATAATTTAAGCGGGCTCTTTTTATATGAGAGAAGACAACGTGATTCGGATGCGGCGGAGGAAGAGGCTCCTGACGTTGAGCCTGCTCCTCGTCCTCGCGGGAAGCGTTTTCGCGTCCACCTCGCGAGGGCTTGCCGCGCCATCCCAATCCACATCTCCCCCCGGACCTGACCGTTACGCCGTCACCACCGTTGACTATACAAAGTATTTCTGGTGGATGATCCACTGGAATGAGACCGAAGTTGAATGTGCGATCGAAGTGGATCATGAGGGGATGCCGACGCCCGGGGATATTTATGTGGACTGCGGCGAGAAACTTTACGAAAAGTGGGTAAACCAAAAACCGTGCAAGGAATTCGACGTAAACCTGTGTGATGGCTTCTACGTTGTATTGGTGGATCAACAGCCCGCACAGAAGAAGATCTCCACAAAATTACAGCCCCCCATCGTGCAGGTCACGCTCGAAAATTGCAATCCTGTTTACACGTCATCCACGAGTATTTGTGAGTTGGAACCAGTTTTGGTTTTAACCGGCATCGAACCCTTGCAGGGATATTCGATTACCGGCATTGAGGGGTTATACGGCGGGCAACTCTTCAATTGCGGACCGGTCTGTCACTTAAGATTACCGGTGACCGGTGAAGATAGATTTACAATCCAATTCTGGGCGTATTCGAGTTATGGCGACAGCAGTGAAGTGTTCGAGGCACAAATCCGTGTAGCGATGACGGACCAGGGCAACCCGGACCAGCCGACTTATTGGTTCGTGGATGTATTGAGCAGTCAATGGATGGGTGTGCCGGTCGCGACATGCGTGGAAGCCTGGGGTGTTCTGCCTCCCATCGGCGGACCGCCTGAATGGTTAAGCACACCTACGCAAAGTGAAACACTCGGTACGCAAATCCCCTACAATTATCTTGCCGCAAATTTGATCCGAAACGGCGCTGTGGATGCAGGATCGTGTATCAATGACGGACTGCTACCTGACGGAAGCACCTCCACATGCGGCATGGAAATTGCGCGTGAAGCAGTCAATGACTGGCAGAACCAATTTGATGAGATCATATTGAACGCGGCAAAAGATACCGGAGTACCCGCACATCTGCTTAAGAACCTGTTTGCCATCGAAAGCCAGTTCTGGCCCGGCAACACCAGGAACGATATTGGGTTGGGGCAGCTCACCGAACAGGGCGCGGATACAACGTTGATGTGGAATCCGCCGTTCTTCAAGCAATTCTGCCCGCTTGTGATGGATTCAGAGGAGTGTGGCAAGGGGTATTTGTATATGGGTGGGGAAAACCGGGCATATTTGAGACTCGCCCTCATAGACGCGGTCAACGCAACCTGTGAGAACTGTCCGCTGGGGATTGATCTCGAACGCGCCAATTTCAGTATTGGCGTCTTTGCCCATACGCTCATGGCAAATTGCGAACAGGCGTCACAGGTCGTTTGGAACTATAACAACAGGAAGACGCCCAACCAGTTGGAAATTTCCTACGAAGATATGTGGAAGTTCACGCTGATCAACTACAACGCGGGCGGAGGTTGTCTAGCGAGCGCATTCGAAAGCGCCAGCGAAAATGATGAACCGCTTACTTTTGAGGGCATCGCCCCCTACCTCGCGCCAGCCTGCCAGGGGGCGATTGAGTATGTAAATCAGATCAGTAATCATAGATAACAAATAATTTGGAATGCGGGAGATCATGTCCCGCAAATTTGCCGGTATCGCGTGTCGCCGTGTGCCACACGGCACTGGCAGACTCCAGTCCCCTAAAGTGGAGACGAATATTCGTCTCCCTTTTTAATTCTTGAAATCACTATAAGTAATACTTACCAATAAGCAAGTCGGATACATACATATTATTTCCATCACTATCAATTACAAGGCGAAAATTATAAAATGATTGTGAAAATATACACAAATTAGAGGATACAGTGAAATCCAAACTACAAAGCACCCTAATTGTTGTCTTCGTTTTGCTTTCAGCCTGTGCGCCGGCTGAAACTCCATCCCCCACAGCGACGGTGGAGCCGGTGGAAACAGAAGCAGTCGTCGAGGTCCAGCCCGAAACGGATGAATGTCTGGCCTGTCACACGGATAAACAGCGTCTCATTGACACGGCCAGGCCCATAGTGGAAGCCGAGGGGGAATCCAAGGGGGTTGGCTGAGGGGGCGATGTGGCTCCGTTGGAGCCATGGGAGAAAGCGCTCGTAGACAATGAAAAGTTTTCACAGACCACGCATGGAAAACAAACCTGTACGGATTGCCATAACGGCGTGCAATCGGCTGACAAGGACGACGCGCACGAAGGCTTGATCGCCAGCCCAAGCGCACAGCCTGACAAATATTGCGGTGAGTGCCATGAGGAGCAGACCACAACCTATCCATTCGCGCTTCACTCCACACAGGAAGGTTATTGGACTGCCATCAATGCTCGAAGCGTTCCGGAGAACCATCCTGCGCTCGAAGAGATGTTTGGCAATCACTGTGCCAGTTGTCATACCACCTGCGGTGAATGCCATGTGAGCCAGCCAAAGAACGTGGGCGGCGGATTGTTCACGGGTCACGTTTTTGAGAAGACCCCGCCGATGACTCGTTCTTGCACGGCATGTCACGGTAGCCGTGTGGGCAACGAATTCCTGGGCAAGAATGAAGGGTTCCCCGGCGATGTGCATTTCCGTGAAGCGCGCATGAACTGCGTGAAATGCCATGAGGGCGCAGACCTGCATGGCTCGGCAACGGACGCGGCAAACGCCGACACACATCGGTATGCGGGGACAGAAGACCCGGAATGTGTGGATTGCCATCCCACAACTTTGCCGGGCGGCGATGAGAACCCAATGCACCAGTCGCATGGCGATAATTTGTCCTGTCAGGTGTGTCATTCGATCACGTATACCAGTTGCGATGGGTGTCATGTGGCAATCAGCCAGAAGAGCGGCAATCCGTTCTTCGAAACAGAAGCCACTTATTCCACATTCCTGATCGGGCGCAATCCAAATCCGACCGAGGAACGGCCATATAAATACGTCCCTGTCAGACATGTACCGATTGCAGCCACAAGTTATCAATTTTATGGCGAGAATCTGTTGCCGAATTTCGATGTGTTGCCCACCTGGATGTATGCAACACCGCATAATATTCAAAGAAACACACCACAAAACGCATCATGCGAAGCCTGTCATGCAGGGGATGGAGCCATATTCCTGACCGCGGACAAAATCAAAGCAGAGGAAATGCAAGCCAACTCCGCAGTCATAGTAGAAAGTCTGCCGCCGTCACTGGAAATTATTCTCAACGCCCCTCAAATGCCCGCAACACATGCGGACTTCAAGCTTGAGACATGCCTCACCTGCCACGGCGGCGGAAATGTCACTACTGCGCTCCCTGAAAATCACAAGGACTTTGAAAACTGTTCTGGTTGCCACAAGTTACAACCGTAGCTTGATCAATATAAAACCTTAAGGAGAATTGAAATGTCCAAGAAGTTACAAGCACTGCTGGGTCTGCTGATGGTATTCAGTATGATCCTGGGCGCATGTGCGCCTGCCGAGCCTGTCGTGGAAGAAACACAGGCACCGGCTGTCGAAGAAACACAAGCGCCAGTGGTGGAAGAGCCGATTGTCGTCGCGCCGGATGCACAGGCGCTTTTCACGGCCCTCATCGCGGAATTACCCGCGGAGAAAGGCTATGGGGGCGTCAAGGCAACCTCATTAAATGAGGAGATGGTTGACAAGGCCCCGTTCCTGCTCGATGTGCGCGAAGCCGCCGAAGTTGAAAAAGACGGCTACATCGAAGGTGCAGTCAACATCCCGGTGCGCGAAGTCCTCAACAATCTCGATAAATTGCCCGGACTCGACGAGCCCATTGTGACCTACTGCGGTTCCGGTCATCGCGGCGGCATGATGCTCGCCGCGCTCAAACTGCTGGGCTACACCAATGTCCGTAACATAGCGGGCGGCATCGGCGCCTGGAAAAAAGCCAGCCTGCCTGTCGTCACCGGCTCCATGCCTGAGGCGCCCACTGCCATCAGCACCCCCATTGTCGCTGACCAGCCCTTGTATGACATGCTCAACGACTTCTTCACTGCCATGCCGGATGACTTCTATTCCATTAAATCCGACGCACTGGCTGAAGCGCTGACGGGAACTACCCCCCCCACGATCGTCGATATCCGCACCGCAGGAGAGTTTGCCAAAGACGGCTACATCAAGGACGCCATCAATGTCCCCATGGATGAAATCTTCACCAGCCTCGACAAACTCCCGGCAAAAGATGCTCCCATCGTGGTGCACTGCGTCTCCGGACATCGCGCCTCCATTGTCCTCATAGGTCTGCGCCTGGCGGGCTATACCAATGCTGTCAACCTCGCAGGCGGACTCAACGCGTGGAAAGCCGCCAAACTTCCTGTGGAAGGCTGGGTGGATTGGGCGAGCGTGATGGGAGAGTTCATTGCCGCCGCGCCTGCCACCGAGGGCTTTTACACCGTCAAGGCTGACGCTCTCAACAGCATGCTGGTCGAGAAGCCGCCCTTCCTGGTGGACTTGCGCGAAGGCTCCGAAATCGCGGATACTGGTTACATCACCGGCGCGATCAACCTCCCAATCCGCGACCTGTTGAAAAACCTGGATAAACTGCCCGCCCTCGACCAGAAAATCGTCGTCTACTGCGCTTCCGGTCATCGCGGCGGATTGGCAGTGGCCGCCCTGCGCCTGCTGGGTTATACCGACGTGGTCAACCTGGCCGGCGGCATGAACGGCTGGCTCAAGGCTGGGTTCGTGGTCGAAGAGGAGGTCCCCGCTATGCCGCTGGCCGGGTCCATGCCGGATGTGAATCCCACGCGGCTGGCAAACCTCGATACCTACCTAGGCTCCCTGCCGGAAGGCTTTGGCTCGATCAAGCCGGTGGACTTGAATACCGAGATGGCTGGCGGCACAATCCCCTTCCTGCTCGATCTTCGCACGGAAGAGGAAAAAACCTCTGACGGCTACATCGAAGGCACAACCCTGGTCTTCATCAACGACCTGCCGCTCAACCTGGCGAGTTTGCCAACCGACAAGTCCGCGCCGATCGTGACCGTATGCAAATCCGGCCATCGCGGCGCCATGGTGATGATGTATCTGAATTTCCTGGGCTACACCAACGTCCGTAACTTGGCGGGCGGCATGAACGCCTGGATGGGAGCCGAATTACCAGTCTCCACAGCAGGTTAATTCCGAGAATTCGAAAC
>DATIUT010000050.1:0-4158 GCA_035466615.1 Anaerolineales bacterium
ATGTGGTCTTTCGGTAGAAAGTCAAGAATTTGCTGAATTGCTTTGACATGCCTAAAGTTTTGGTGAATTGGATTTTGAAATGTGTTTTTGACATGATAGATAGTTTGTGTCCACTGATTTGATTTTTCATTTCCAAAAATCCAACCCGAATAGTGTTTTACCTCGATGACAAAGACGCCTTTAGTAGAAATCAGAATTTGATCGATTTGAGTAGTTCCATCTTGAAAAGGGATTGTGACATTGTTAAGTAAATGGAAATTTGGTGCTTTGAAATTTGAAATGATTAATTTTCGTACATCCGCCTCACCTCGATTTTGATTCAACAGCAACCTTGAACGATAGGAGCTTTTGATCGTGAATCCAAGTGCAAGACCAATTAATAAACCAGGAATGAAAATAGCTAAACTGATTGATCCAAAGTAGAGTAATGGAGAAAGATCTGACATAATCGCACCTATCGAAAAGTAAGATATTTCTGCAATTATACAACGACAACAAAAGAAGGAACTCTTATGACAACTCAATACGACTACATCATTATCGGCGCGGGACATAACGGTCTGGTTGCCGCGGCATATCTCGCCAAAAAAGGCAAAAAAGTTTTGGTACTCGAACGGCGTGACATCGTTGGCGGGCAGGTTGTCACCGAATCTTTTGCCGAAGGTCCCCGTAGTGGGAGCGATGGTTTCACCGTTGACTCCCTCCATGCAGGCGGGATGTTACGTCCCGACATCATCAAGGACTTGAAACTCGGTCTCGATACGCCTACGGCTGCTCGATCACCGTTTATTTCATTACAGGCAGATGGCAACCACCTTGTCCTTGACCCTGATCCTGCCAAAGCGGCAGAGTCCATCAAACGCTTCTCCGAAAAAGACGCGGCAAACTGGATCCCATTTTTAGATTTCATGAAGAAAGCCTCAGAGTTCATCGACTCAGCCAATTCCACGATCATGCCGCGCTTGCCGAAAAACTTCAGTATTGAAGAAGGTTATGGACTGCTTGAACTCGGACTCGACCTGCGCCTCATGGGCGGCAAGGACATGATGAGAATTGTCCGCGGAATACCGATGACCGCCGAAGAATTTGTGGACGAATGGTTCGAGTCCGATGCGGTCAAGGCGGCTGTTGCGTCCCTTGGCGTCCACGGCTTCACCCTCGGTGTGATGGGTGCGGGCACAGGCTACACCCTGATGCACAACTGGGCGAATCGCGGCGGCTTGTCACACGTTTCAGTACAAGGCGGTATCGGAAAAATCGCCGAAGCATTGGCGGGCGCTGTGAGATCCTTCGGCGGTGAAATCCGCACAGGGGCAGAAGTCAAAAGCATTCAAGTGGACACATTCACATGCAAGGGTGTGGTGTTGAAGAACGGCGAAGAGATTTCCGCCAAGAACATCATCTCCGCCGCGGACCCGAAGCATACATTCCTGACTCTTGTTGGTGCGGTGAATCTCCCGCCTGAATTTGTGTGGAATGTCCAATCCATCAAAATGCGCGGTTCAGTCGCCAAAGTCCATTTGCTCACCGATGGGAATCACGGCATCCCCGAAGGGACGGTCGCCCTTGCCCCCTCCATCAAATATCTCGAAAAAGCCTATGACGCGGCGAAGTATCACCAAATTTCCGAGAAGCCGTATCTCGAGATAACGACTTCGGGCAATGTGGTCAGCATCCACTTCCAGTTTGCGGCATACAAATTGAAAGATGGCGATTGGAAAACCGAAGGCGTGAAAGTCGAAAAGATTGCGATTGACACGCTTGCCGAATACTTCCCCAATTTAAAATCGTCAATTGTAAATCGCGTGTCCCTCACTCCTCTTGACCTTGAACAAACATACGGTCTCACCGAAGGCGACCTCAATCACGGTCAACTCATGCTCGACCAATTCATGTTCATGCGTCCCATCCCTGGCTGGTCGAATCACAAGACTCCGCTCGATAATCTCTATCTCTGCGGAAGCGGAGTCCACGGTGGGGGTGGCGTCAGCGGGGCGGCGGGGAGAAATGTGATTAAAGTGTTGAAATGAAAGGCAGGTCACGTGATGAGCGTGACCTGCAACTTTAAGGGACAGTCATCCTATTGAATAAATTCCAGGAAAACCGTATCATGATGACGAGAGATAGTCTCTTCATGAAGACGAAAGTTTGGATTGTTCTTGCGGTTGTTGCAGCGGTTCAGATTCTGTTCGACCCGCTTTCTTCCATTTTATATTTTAGTCAAGGCGTAAAAGCTAGACTTTTTCTGTCCCAAGCCCGCCAAAAATGGGAAACGCAGAATATCACCCACTATAAATTTGACATCAAGGGAGGTGTTCCGCTTGTTTGTTTTTTTGGCGGGAACATTGAAGTCAAAGATGGGACAGTAATCCGCAGGGGACCCAGCAGTGATGCGGGCATGCCATCCAATCCGTTTTTGGACGCGGGTTTCGTGAAAATGGAAGATCCCGTCCTCTGTAACTACATGAACTATACAATACCTTTGTTGTTTGACATGGTTCAGCAATGGACCAAAGGGAAACTATTTTACGTTACGCAAATATCGTTTGACCCCAAATACGGTTTCATATCTGGTTTTAGCTTTGGAAATTCCGGCGGAAACGGGTTATTGAGCCCAGGAATCAGCGATTGTTGCGGCGGGTTTTCGATCAGGAATTTTCAGGTGTTGGACGAATCAATTGACATAAACAGAGGTTGGTAATCTCGTCCCATCCTGATGTGTTATATTTTCCAATAATGAAACCTGCAAGATTCCACTCTGCCAGGCTGGCATGGATCATCGTTTTAATAACCGCAACCCTGATTCAGATCCTGTATGACCCGATTTCATCCATAAAACATTCCAGACTGGTTTCGAGAACCCGCGCGGAACTTCCTCGAGCGCGCGCCAAATGGGAGGCATCTGGAATTACAGATTATACATTTGAGATTCAGGGGAATGCCCGGTCCATTTGCCAGCCCTCCGCGGTCATTGAGGTCCGGGGCAATGTTGTGGTCAGGGTGGAAACGAGGGATTTCACTTCAGACGATTCCCCTGCGCAAATCCTTCCACCCGATAAATGGGCGGATCCCGACTGGGGGGAAGAAGTCTTCCTGTGCAGTTATACCCACTTTACGATGCCGCAAATCTTTGATCTGATCGATGAAACCCTGCGTAACTTTCCGTCTTCCATCATGTATGCGGACTTTGATTCGGAGTATGGGTTCCCCTCCAAATTCAGTTTTGGCATCTATGCCGGTTATGGATTGTTAAGGCCCAAACTTGGCAATTGCTGTCATGAATTCCAGATTCGGAATTTTCAGCCGTTGGCCGGCCCATAGCCGACAGCGCCATTATTCACTTCACAACAGTCAACACAACCCCGTTCTGTGACGGATCGTGCAGAAGCAGTCCCGCCTCGGTCTGATTCGACGGGATGCCTGCCGCGTCGACCCGGGCAATGACTTCTTCTAAAGCCTCTTGATTCGGCAATTCCACCGTGAAGTAACGCAGGCCGACCGCATCGGGTGGAGGGGGAGGCGCGCCGCGTCCCTGCCAGGTGTTCAAGCCGATATGATGATGATACCCGCCCGCGGATACGAATCCCATCTGGACACCCTTTGCCACACCCATGATGTCGAAACCGATGGTGCCGTGGTAAAAGTCCACAGCCTCATCCACGTCCCGCACGTGCAAATGGATGTGGCCAATGCGCGTTTCGGGTGGGATGGGAATGTCCAACCTGTCATCTTTCGTAATGTGACTGAATAACTCATCCATGTCCAATGCCTCACGTCCGTTGCTCCATGAGCCGTCCTTGCGATAGGACTCGAACTTGCCGTCCTTGAACGTCCACGAACCGTCTTCAGGCGATTCGCAATACAACTCGATGCCGTTGCCCTCAGGATCGTCGAGATAGGTGGTCTTGGTCAGGATGTGGTCGGTGGGTGAGTTGGGGTACTTCAACGCAAAGAGACGCGCCACTGCGACTGCCAGTTCATGTCGATCCGGGAAAACATATGCGGCGTGATAAAGCCCCGTCACCCCGCGATATTTCTTCACATCCGGCTGTTCGGTGAGAAGCAACAGATCCGAGCCACCGGCGCCCAGCCCCGCCTGGTTTCCATCGCGCCAGTGGAGCTTGAATCCCATTGCCCTCTTGTAAAACTCAATCTGAT
>DATIUT010000051.1:0-5810 GCA_035466615.1 Anaerolineales bacterium
GTGAGGCACTGTCTATAGTCCAAAAATGGATAGCCGTCGAGCCTTTTGATGAAACTGCCCAACGCCGCCTGATGCAGCTCCATGCCCTCAATGGCGATCGTGCGCGCGCCGTCCAGGCATATCAAGCCTTCACAAAAATGCTCAAAGAGGAAATTGGCACAGAACCATTGCACGAAACACGAGCCTTGTTACAAGCGATCCAGGGTGGTCAGGTTCCAACCGACGAGGAATTTCCAAATGCCGCGCTCGTTCGTCGACGCACGACAGCGTCCTTACAAAATGGAGTTGTAGAACGATCTCTTCCATTTATTGGCCGGCAGAAGGAACTGGTCAGGCTTGAAGAGACCCATCAGCAGGCAAGGACCGGTTCCGGCCGGTTGGTCTTTATCACCGGCGAAGCAGGCATCGGAAAAACCTGTTTGTTGCAGGAATACCTTGCGCGCCAATCCAATCCGCCAGATCTGTATGGCTCCGGCTATGAACTTGACAGCCTGACTCCCTTTGCACCTGTGCGCCACGCCTTTGAGAACTCTCCCAGCTTCGACAGCTTGTTGAACAGCTTGAGTTGGCAATTCCCGCCGGCGTGGATCTCAACACTTGTCCCGATTCTACCCGCACTCGCCAGACGCTTCCCGTATGTAAATGTGTCCGCAAACCAGACGGATGCCAGCCTGTTGCGTGAAGCCTTTGTAAATTTGCTGATGCATCTGAGTGAATGCGCTACAGACCATCCATTGCATCTCATTTTAGATGACCTGCATTGGGCTGATACTCCCACATGGGAATTCCTAACAGCATTGGCCCGCCGTGTGGCTTCTTCATCTTTGTTGATCATCGGCCTCTTCCGTGTGGAAGACCTTCCAGTGGAGCGACTGCCCCTGGTCCGTACAATTCAGCGAAGCGATCATTGCCTGACCCTTGATTTAGAGCGCCTGACCCTGGATGAGACAGCAGACTTGGCGCGTCAACTCAACCCCAAAGATGCAGGCGATTCGATATTTGTCCAGCGCCTGTATTATGAAACAGAGGGCAATCCTTTCTTCGTTGTGGAAATCATAAGGGCGCTACAGGAAAAAGGCGGTGCTCATACGGCTCCGCCGATTTCATTCATGCCGCACTCGATCCAGCGCGTCATCGAAGCGCGCCTGGATCGCCTTTCGCCCGCCAGCCGGGAGGCACTGGCCAGTGCGGCTGCGATTGGACGTTCTTTCACGCCTTTCCTGCTTCAGGAGATCCTGCAGGCTTCCAGTGAAAATATGCTTGCTTTCATTGAAGAGTGGCTTCAGCGTGGTTTAATCCATGAAGGCAAACAGGGATATGACTTCAGGCATGATAAGTTCCGGCAGGTGGCATATGGAGGGCTTACGCGGGCGCGCCGCGAATATATTCATGGGCGGATTGCGGATGTCCTTGAAAATGCAATTCCGAAAGCGGATGTTACTACATTGGCCTATCATTATGCCCGCAGCGACCAGCCACTAAAAACACTGCCATTTCTTACCCAGGCTGGGGAACAAGCCCTGCGTTTGCGGTCCTATCATGAGGCGCGTCAGTTCGGGCTGCAGGCTGTCAATTTGCTGGGACAGTTACCCGGTCCGCGACATAGAAGCGAACGGATTGACATCAACCTGCAATTGGCCCAGGCATATGCCTTTACCGGCGACTTGCAGCGGGCCATCGAAATACTCCAGGAAACAGAGCAAATTGTATTTGCTTTTGGTGACCAGCGCCGGCTGGGCCAGGTCTTCCGCCGCGCCGCGCAGTTTTTCTGGCTCAACAATCAGGCTGAGACTGCCAGCGATTATGCCCGGCGTACCCTGCGTGTGGCTGAGGATCTATCCGATTCCGAATTGCTCTACGCGTCTCTGCGGATGTTGGGACGGGCTGGCATTGCTTTGGCCGCGTACGATGATGCTATTGTACATTTATTGCGATATGTAAATCTGTACGATGCGGCCGCTGAGACAACTCCCCAATCGCAATTGCCGGGCGATTTGTCCATTGTGTTAGGTTATTTAGGTGTGGCGTACTCGCGCGTCGGCGCGTGGGAGCGGGCTTATCAAGCCGCACAGCGGGGGGTAAAAATCGCAGAAACCGCTACAAATCAGTTCATGGACGCTCGTTCTGTATTTGCACGCATGCAACTGGCGATGATCGAGGCCAACCATCGAAAATGGGAGAAGTGCCTCGATAGCCTGGGTGCTGTTGCGGAGCCACAAGCACCTGAGGAGATCACACCTCCGCTTTACATGGCGATGAGTCTGCGCGGTTATGCGCTTGCAAACAGCGGGAAAACTGCACAGGGGATACGCATGATCCAGTCTGCCATCGAATGGGCCGAGGGCACAAAACATAGCGTTTTTCATTATCTGCCGAGAATATTCCTGGCCGAGAGTCTGCTCATTGCAGGTCAGGTCCGACGCGCACAATCTGAGAACGAAAAAGCCATCAAAGACGCACGTGATTCAGGCAACCGCTGGGCAGTAGGGATCGCCTTGAAACTATCCGCAGAGATTGGCACGCGCCTGCCCTCGCCCAAATGGCCTCAAGTGGAATCGGACTTGATCGATTCGATTAATTTATTCAGACAAATACGTGCACGCCCGGATCTTGCGCGTGCTTATCTGTCTCTACGCCGTTTATACGACCGCGCCGGACAGACAGCGTGGGCAGTGGACTGTCATTTCCGCGCTACGACGATCTTTGATGAGCTGGATATGGATGAAGATCTCCGTCTCGCGCAGGGACAGGCAGCCGGAGAACGCCGAGGCGCCATCGTGATCTCCGACATGCCATTACGCGGACCGAACACTGTAGAAGAAAGAACGGGGGAAGCAGATGCCAGTGGGAATTAGCACAAGACTCAAAAACTGTTTGTCTCCTTATTCTCATAAGCGGGTGAGACTAATTTCTAAAGATATCTCCTCCCAAATCCATTAACGGCTTTATTAACGCTTCGTTAGCGCAGCTTCTGTATCATAAAAACAATATTGTGCTCAGGAGCGTGTATGCAACGTGGATTCATCAGACGGCTGAATAGCAGCCATTTGCAACCCGGCGAAACCCAGCTCAGGATTGAAGATCTTCAACTCAACTTTGGCGGTGTAACTGCCCTCCTGGATATTTCCCTGGAGGTGCGTCAGAGTGAAATCCTGGCCATTATTGGCCCGAATGGCGCGGGTAAAACCAGCCTGCTCAATTGCATCAGCGGACTGTACCGACCTCAACGCGGGCGTATCGTTTATATCAACTATGATGAGCATGTGGTCACACGCATGAGTCCGCACCAAATCGCGCGCCTGGGGATCGCTCGCTCTTTTCAAAACATCGAGTTGTTCCGGCACATGACCGTGCTGGATAACCTGTTGGCAGGGGCGCACATCCATATGCGCAGCAGCCTCTTAAGTAGTTTGATTTACTGGGGGCCAGCCCAAAAGGAACACATCGAACATCGCCGTTATGTAGAGGACATCATTGACCTGCTCGAAATCGAAGCAATTCGTCACAGCACGGTCGGTTCGCTTTCATATGGCTTGCAGAAACGCGCCGAGATGGGGCGCGCGCTTGCCATGCGCCCATCCATTTTACTTTTGGATGAACCCATGGCCGGCATGAACGCGGAAGAAAAGGAGGACATGGCGCGTTTCATCCTGGACATTAATGAAGAGCATGGCGTGACTGTCGTCCTGATTGAGCATGACATGGGTGTCGTCATGGATATCAGCGACCGAATTGCCGTGTTGAATTTCGGACAAAAGATCGCAGAGGGAACACCAGATAACGTTCGCAATGACACACATGTAATTGATGCTTATCTTGGGGAAGATACAAGTGTGTTCCCATTCAAATTCAATCGACGAAATAATAACTGACCATGCCTGAAACCTTCCCCCAATTCCTTGCCCAGCACGCTCAGCAGACTCCTGACAAGATTGCCCTGCGGTTGCGCGATTACGGTATCTGGCAGGCTGTTACCTGGAAGCAATATTATGAGCATGTAAAGTATTTTTCACTTGGACTGGTCAGCCTGGGATTAAAACCGCAGGAGACCATAGCCATCATCGGTGATAACCGCCCCGAATGGGTCATGGCTGAACTGGCCGCCCAAAGCGCTGGTGCAAAGTCCATCGGCATCTATCAGGACTCTGTGGTCAGCGAGATGATCTATATTTTCAATAACGCAGATGTCTCATTCATCGTGGTTGAGGATCAAGAGCAGGTTGATAAGATATTGGAAATGTGGGATCAACTGAAGGGTATCCGCAAGGTGCTCTATTACGATCCAAAGGGTCTCCGAAATTACACGGAGGAATTCTTAATGTACTTCCCGGCAGTCCAGGATCTGGGAAGAAAGTATGAACACGAGCACCCCGGCTGGTTCGAGGAACGCGTGGCATTGGGCAAAGGTGGCGATCTGGCTATCCTCTCGACAACCTCCGGTACCACCGGCAACCCTAAACTCGCCATGCTGACTCATAAATCCATGATAAGCATGGGTTATAACTTAATGAGCGTTGACTCTCTGACAGCCGGAGACGAGTTCGTTTCTTTCCTTCCGCTGCCGTGGATCGGCGAGCAGATGATGGTGTTTTCATGTGGGCTTCAGATCGGCTTTACGATCAACTTTCCCGAGGAGCCAGAAACAGTCCAGCATGATATCCGTGAGATAGGGCCTCGGGTCATGTTCAGCCCTCCTCGTATCTGGGAAAACCTGGTCAGCCAGGTGCAGGTCAAAATCCAGGATAGCACCAAACTCAAACAGAAATTGTACAACTGGGCTATGCCAATCGGATATGCCATGGCTGACCTTCACTTCCGCAAGCAGAAACCGTCATTCTGGATGAAAGTCAAATACTTTCTGGCGGATTGGCTCATTTTCCAGGAGATCAAGGACCATCTGGGCTTAAGACACTTGAAGCGGGCATACACTGGCGGGGCCGCGCTCGGTCCGGATGTGTTCCGTTTCTTCCATGCACTCGGCGTTAATCTTAAACAGATTTATGGTCAGACCGAAATCAACGGCATCGCAGTCGTTCATAGGGATGGAGACGTCAAATTCCAGACGGTGGGGACGCCCATTCCGGAAACCGAGATCGAGATTGCAGAGAGCGGAGAAATCCTGATGCGATCACCGGCCATGATGGAGGGTTATTATCACAACCCTGAAGCCACAGCGGAATCGCTTATCGATGGCTGGCTGCATTCCGGCGATGCAGGTTATTTCGATGAGGACGGTCACCTGATCGTGATTGACCGCGCAAAGGACGTAATGACACTGCATGACGGCACGAAGTTCAGCCCGCAATTCATAGAAAACAAACTCAAATTCAGCCCTTATATAAAGGAGGCGGTCGTTTTTGGGGGAGATTGGCCTTTCGTCACTGCAATGATAAACATAGAGTTTCCGAACGTGGGAAAGTGGGCGGAGAACCGTCAAATCGCCTATACAACCTACACCGATCTGGCCCAAAAGCCGCCCGTCTATGAATTGATACGAAAGCACGTTGAGGCGTCAAACGCTGACCTGCCTCCAGCAGCCCGCATCCAGCGTTTCGTATTGTTGCACAAGGAACTGGATGCAGATGATGCCGAATTGACTCGAACTCGCAAGGTCCGCCGAAAACTGGTGGCGCAACGCTATGAGGACATTATCTCGGCACTATATAGCCATAACACGCATGTCGAAATAGACAGCACGATCACCTACCAGGACGGCCGCACCGCGCGCCTTCAGACGCGATTAGCAATCGAATCTTTAAAGACTGGCGAGTAAAGCATGGACCTATTTATCCAACTCACCCTCACTGGCC
>DATIUT010000052.1:0-4355 GCA_035466615.1 Anaerolineales bacterium
GACCGGGTGTGATCTTGAGCGCGCCCGTGCCAAACTCCATGCTCACGTATTCATCAGCGATGACGGGAATCTCGCGCTGCAGCATCGGCACGATCACAGACCTGCCAATGAATTTCCTGTAACGCTCATCTTCAGGATGGATAGCCACAGCCGTATCACCCAAAATGGTCTCCGGGCGGATTGTTGCCACGGGAATGTAATTGTCTGAATCCTTCAACATGTATTTGAAGTAATACAGCGTCGCATCCTCTTCCTCATATTCCACTTCGAGGTCAGAGACGGCGGTCTTGAGACCCGGCGACCAGTTGATGAGGCGCGGGCCGCGATAGATGAGTCCCTTTTCATAAAGGTGGACAAAGGCTTCCCGGACTGCCCGGCTCAGCCCATCGTCCAACGTGAAGCGTTCACGGTCCCAGTCGCAGGAGGCGCCAAGGCGACGAATCTGGATGGTGATCACGCCGCCGTATTTATGCTTCCATTCCCAGGTGCGTTTGAGAAATTCCTCGCGCCCCAATTCTTCGCGGGTCACTTCCTCGTTCTTGAGGATGTCACGCTCCACCATGAGTTGCGTGGCAATACCCGCGTGATCGGTGCCGGGCACCCAAAGCGTGGAGTAGCCCTTCATGCGGTGATAGCGGATCATCAGGTCTTCGGTGGCGACACGTGCCGCATGACCGAGATGCAGTTCACCGGTCACGTTGGGCGGCGGGATGGAGATGACAAACGGTTCCACATTCGGGTCGAAATCGGGCTTGTTCGGGTCATTATGCGGTTTGAAATAACCGCCCGTTTCCCACATCGCGTAAACGCGCGGCTCGGTGGATTTGAAGTCGTAGGCTTTTGGTAATTCGTGCCTGGTCATTCTTGCTCCTTAAGTAAACTGGATGAGACCCAGTGAGGTTCAATATTTTCCTGCATTCCAAGGCGTTCGTACAATTCGCCTGTGTGTTGTTGCGGACACTTAACAATGACCTGCTTTAACATTGCCAGCGCGGCAAGATATTGTGATTGGATCGCTTTATGCAGGTTCATTTCCATTACTCCAAAAATAAACTCGACAATTTTCTCATCTTCCAGCCGGAAACGAGTCCCGGACCGATTGTTCCAAAGTAAGCATGGGTTCCCAACCCATCTCGCGGCGGATCTTTTCGGACGAACAGGCCTTATCCACGTTGATCTCCGAGAGGCGGCGGATGCCGGGGTTGAGTTTCAACACGTCCAACAACCACAGGAAGACGTCCATCACTTTCACACCCCGGCCGGAAAGCGGAATGATCCATGCCTTCCTGCCGGCCGATTGCAGGACAGCGCGGGTGAATTCGACCATGCCCTCGTTCCAGGCGCTGACGATATAACGTTCACCGTTGCGGCCTCTGGTCAATGCCAGCACCACAGCCTGTGCCGCATCCCGCACATCCACAAAGCTGTTGATGTATGGCAACATCGGGATGGCCGGGAAAATTTTTACGGCACGCATCACCATGTCCACGCGGTCGGAACCGGGACCGAGGATCACGCTTGGGTTCAATATGACGACGCGCATGGCATCCGTCACCTGCCTCAACTCAGCCTCGCTGACCAGTTTGCTGTAGCCGTAGGCATCGGTGCGGCGTTTGTCATCAAGGTCGGGATGGATGGATTCATCCATCAGATTGCCGGGACTCAAACCAACCGCAGAGATCGAGCTGACAAAGATGAAGTTCGGGCAACCCGCTTCACGCACCGCTTCAACCAGATTCCTTGTCCCGTTCACATTGGACCTGATGATTGCTTCCGCCTCCGATTTGCGGAACGATACCACGGCCGCGTTATGGATGACAGTATCCACGCCGCGCAGGGAACCGGCATACGTTTCGGGTTGGAGCAGTTCTCCATGCACCCACTGGATGCGATCCAGCGACTCGATGCCGAGAAACGTTTTTCTTTGCGTGCGGACCAGGACGCGCAGTTCAGCATCGGGCTCGCAACCGTGAATTGCTTTCACGATGTACTGCCCAAGAAAGCCCAATCCGCCGGTGATGAAGTATGTGGTCATGGTTGCATCGGCTTGTTAAACAAAAACGCTCCGTCCAACAAGAGGACGAAGCATTCACTTCGCGGTACCACCTCAATTCGCCGTTTTGGGCGCGCTTGGTAGCTGACGTGTTCATCAGCCCGCGCTGTAACGGTGCGCACCCGTGATCGTTCTACTTTTTAGCGGTCAGCAATTAGCTTTTTGGTCTTCTAAGCGCTGATTGCTCAAGACTGACAGCTAAATTTCTTCGTCATGTGCTTCAGACGACTTCGGCAACTTTCTGCTGTGGAAGTTTCCAGCCAGTGACTTCCTTCTCTATCAGCATAAGGGTCACGTACTACTTCTGAATGGCTGGGATTATACAATCCGATCCCCTGAAACGCAAGAGGACAGACAGTATAATCCAGACAAAGGAGACTCATCACACCATGCTTACTGGAATTGAATATATCCTCGTTGTCCTCGCCGCGCTGGCGGCAGGCGCGATCAATGCCCTCGCTGGCGGCGGGACACTCATCACCTTCCCCACGCTCACCTTTTTGGGCATCCCGGCTGTCGCGGCAAACGTGACCAATACCGTCGCGCTTTGCCCCGGTTATTTTGGCGGTACGATGGCACAAAAGAACGACCTGCGCGGACAGGAGAAACGATTGTGGCTTCTCATCCCTGCCGGAGCAGTTGGCGGAGTCGTTGGCGGTTTTCTCCTTCTGCAAACCGGTGAAAAACTGTTCAAGGAATTGGTCCCCTATCTCATTCTGCTGGCTTCAGGGTTGCTGGCAATTCAGGACCCGGTCCGCGCGTGGTTGACGAAGCGTATGGGAGAACATCACGGCACAAGCCTTGAAAGGCTGACGTGGCTCCCTGTCAGTCTGGCGGCAGTCTATGGCGGATATTTCGGCGCGGGGTTAAGCGTGATCGTCCTGTCTGCTTTGGGGTTGACGCTCGAAGATACATTGACACGCCTCAACGCGATCAAACAGGCAATCGGGTTCGCCGTCAATGTGGCCGCGGCGATCTTCTTCCTTTTTTCGGGTCAGGTCGTTTGGAGCGTGGCATTGGTCATGGCTGTCGGCGCATTGATCGGCGGGATGCTGGGCGGACGTCTCGCAGGCAGAATCAAACCGTCCGCATTGCGATGGACGGTGGTAACCATTGGTGTGATCATCTCGATCATCTATTTTGTACGCGGGTAAGTGTCTGCCGCCGAGGACAGAAAATCATTCAATGACCGACACACACACTCTATTAACCGAACTGCTCAACCGCGAAGGCGCGGTCTATCGCGTCATTGAACACGAAGCGGAGGGGCGCACGGAATATATCGCAAAGATCCGTGACAACCGCATCGAACAATCCATCAAGTCCATTGTCTTGCAGGTGCGGCTGGGTAAAAGGGAAAACATCTATTGCCTTGCCAATGTGCCCGGCGATTGCCGCATTGACTTCGACGGGGTCAAGAGTCATTTCAATGCGAGCAGTGCCGCGTTTGCCAAACCCGACAAGGCACAGGAGTTGACAGGGTGCGTTATCGGGGCGATTCCGCCTTTTTCATTCGATGACCAGCTTCAAGTCCTGGCTGACCCGTTGATTCAGCAGAACGAAGAAGTCGTCTTCAATGCCGGTCGTCTCGACCGTTCCATCTTCATGAAAATGGATGATTACATCCGCATCGCAAAGCCTGTAATGACAAGGATCGCGTTGAGAGGATGACCCATGAAATTTAATTCACCCGCACGCAAGCCTTTCAACTTTTCGTCCGTCGTCGGCTCACATGGATGGCGTCAACTCGCACCGTTCTCCTTCGATGAAGCATCGAACACGTTGTCATATATTTTGAGGTTGTCAAATGCACGCGTGATCGAACTAAAATTGAGCGGCGGAAAAGATGGCGTAAATGTCGAAACGGACAAGCTCAACAAATCCGAACAAAGCGGAGTGACAGACGCGGTTACATGGATGTTCGGGCTCGACATGGACTTCTCCGCCTTTTACGCCGCCTCTCGCGCGGAACCTAAACTGGCGCGGGTCAAAAAGCAGGCTCTTGGCCGCGTCCTTCGCTCACCCACCCTGTTCGAAGACGTGATCAAAACCATCCTGACGACAAACACCCTCTGGGGCGCAACCAAAAACATGACCCGCAAACTGGTGGATGAGTTCGGTTCCGCATTGAGCGGAGAGACCAACAGGAGCGCAGTCGAAGCGCCAAAGGCATTCCCCACACCCGAAGCCATCGCCGCATCTGATCCCGAAACCATCAAAGAGAGAATCCGCGTCGGTTATCGCGCGCCGGCCATCCATCAACTTGCGGTCCGAATCGCAAAAAGACAATTCGATCTCGAAT
>DATIUT010000053.1:0-2981 GCA_035466615.1 Anaerolineales bacterium
ACGGTCGACGAGAATGATAAAGGTAAAAATAGCGGCCAAGCCAAGCATTGTTGCCTGGAACGGTTCCAGGTCCAGGATGAGATTGACAACCCGGCCTGTACCATACGCCAGCAAAGCAAGCAGGCTGCCTCCGATGGCCAGCACAATGGTCGCCAGCAATACAACTCCAAGCAGTGTTGCTATGCCTCTCATTATTTTCTCCATGAAAAAATAGTGAATATCCTGGTCAATTATAGGCGAAAAAACATCTTTCATCCCAGATAATTCCAAATCTGTTTTATCCTTTCCCTTTCCTCGTTTTTCGATTATCCTCCCGTCAATGCAACCCCTGTTGTTTCCCGATGCGGTTCCGCAAACTTTCACTGTCTCGAAACTTACATTCCACATCCGCAAATTATTGGAGGAGAACGAAACGCTTCAGGATGTTTGGGTACAGGGTGAGATCTCGAATCTCTCTCGTCCCGCGTCGGGACATATCTATTTTACATTGAAAGATTCCAATGCTTCACTTAAGTGTGTGATGTGGAAGACGAGCGCGGCACGGCTCAACCTTCCGTTGCGCGATGGTATGGAAGTCGAAGTTCATGGCAAGATCGGGGTGTACGAACCGCAGGGGCAGTATCAACTTTATGCAGACCAGGTCCGACTTGTGGGTGAAGGCGCGTTGTACCAGGAATTCCTGCGGCTCAAGTCCATGCTTGAGGCGGAGGGGCTTTTTGACCCGCAAAGAAAACGGCCCATTCCAGAGTTTCCGAAACGGATCGGCATCATTACGTCCGCGACGGGTGCGGCGTTGCGCGATATGCTCAACACATTGCGCCGCCGCCTGCCTCTTGTGGAAGTCATCCTTGCCCCCTCGCCTGTGCAGGGAACCGAAGCGCCGCCCGCGCTGGTCAAAGCCATTCAGGCGCTCAACCTTCAAATGCTCGATGTGATCCTCATCGCGCGCGGTGGAGGATCCATCGAAGACCTATGGGCGTTCAACGATGAACGCGTGGCGCGTGCGGTTGCCGCATCAACTGTCCCGGTGATTTCGGGTGTCGGTCACGAAACGGATTTCACGCTCTGTGACTTCGCCGCCGACCTTCGTGCACCGACTCCCACTGCCGCGGCGGAACTTGCCACACAAATCACGATCCTGGATTTGCAGGCGGAGCTGCAAAACTATATATCTCGTCTTGCCTCTTCGACCTTGAGTTTTGTCTCTGAACTAAAAGTCACTCTTTCCTCCCTGACCGCAGAACTTCGGTATCTATCCCCCGCGCGCCGAATCCAATCCGAAACCCAGCGCGTGGATGAGTTGACGCGCCGCATGCTTTTATCTTTGATTCATCGAATTCAATTACAATCCTCACACGTCAAAGGAATGACGAGACGACTCGAAGCGTTGAGTCCGCCGGCGGTGCTGGCGCGTGGATACGCCATCGTGACACGAAAAAAAGATGGCAAGGTTGTCTCCCGTGTGGCACAGGCGGGTGATGTGATGAAGGTTCGAGTCAGTGATGGAGAGTTTGAAGTAAAACGTAATGTGTAATTCGTAAATTATGTTTTGCGCGTTACGTATTAATCAACCGGAGATTTTATGGCGAAATCCAAACCCACACTAAAAAAAGTTGAAGACCTCACCTACGAGGAAGCCCTGGCTGAATTGGAAGAGATCGTCTCTTTTCTCGAAGGGGAACAGAGTCAACTTGAAGATGCGATCAAGCTGTTCGAGCGGGGACAGGCTCTGGCATCGCGATGCGGCGTGCTTCTCGAAGCGGCTGAACTCAAAGTGAAGCAGGTGGTTGGTGAGGATGTGGTGGATTTCGAGGAAGAGTCCGAATGAATCTGCTTGCGTTGTTCCAGAACAAGGCTTTGATCGCGGGTTTGATCGCCTGGTTGCTGGCGCAGATCATAAAAATCCCGTTGGATTATTTCCGTACCCGCAGGTGGAATTGGGCATTGCTTCTCACAACGGGCGGGATGCCGAGTTCGCATTCGTCATTGATGACCGCGACTGTGTTTGGTGTCGGCTTATATCACGGGTTCGACAACCCGGTATTTGCGTTGGGCGTGGCAATTACGATGATCGTGGTCTATGATGCCGCGGGGGTGCGCAGGCAGGCAGGCATTCACGCACAGCGGATCAATGTTCTGTTCGACGAACTCCTGCACGGACATATCTTCAGTGAAAAAGATCTGCGCGAAGTTTTGGGTCATACGCCGTTGGAGGTTGCGGGAGGTATCCTGCTGGGGCTCATTGTTGCAACGGCGCAATGGTTGATCTGGAAATCATAAAACAAAGGAGAAAAAAATGGAAGAACTTGTAAATCTGATCGTAAAGAAAACGGGCTTGCCGAAAGAGACAGCCGAAAAAGTGGTCAAAATTGTCATTCAGTTTTTGAAGGACAAACTTCCTGATACATTCGATGCGCTCCTGGATAGAGTCCTTGTGGCGGGCAACGACGGCAGACTGGATGTTGCTGATGCCGCCAACCTGCTCGGAGGCTTTCTGGCTGTCGCGCAAAAGAAGAAATGAACGATTTTATGAGGAGACGGCAATCCGAACTGCCGTCTCCTCATAAAATCCAGTTTCCAGTTATTCCGGTTTCCCGCGCAGGAGGTTGGTTTGGTTTTTGGGGAACAATTACAGGAAGGCATGCGTTGTGGGGGGGAAAGGAGCCTCTATGCTGAAACGTTTGTTTCTCTTTTTGTTCATCCTCGTTTTGCTCACTGCCTGCAATGGAATCACGCTTGAAGCGAATTCTGTTCCCGCAGAAACACTCACTCCCTGGACTGCAACGACAACAGACACTCCTGTGCCGTTTCCAACTTCCACCCCAACCAATACGCAACCGCCGCAAGAACCAGTCGTCTCGGGGTTCCCGTACGCAGCCATCCTCAGCGACACGCTCCCCAAGGAGAATCTGGTCCTCGGCCGGCATTTTTATGCCGATACGGTGGGACATATGCAAGGTGATGAGTATTGTTACGATGTC
>DATIUT010000054.1:0-2463 GCA_035466615.1 Anaerolineales bacterium
AAAGAGGGCAACATAGGAAAGCACGGCGCCCTGCCAGAAAAGGCGGAGGTTATTGACTAGGGTTTTCATGGCAATTATTCCATTCCGAGCGTTGCGTCGGCGCGGGCTTTGAAAAGCATAAGTTTGAACAAGCGCGAGGCAATGAGCAGGTCGACCACCGAGAAGAACAGCATCATGCCCCAGGCAAAGAGAGTTTTTTCCAATGGCGCATCGCCCGTCGATGTCCCGTGAAGGGCGACCGCCGCCCAATAAGGCGGAAGCAGGTAGGAGATGGGAGTCGTCCAACCGGGCAGAAGCGCGATCGGGAAGAGAAATCCGCACAATACATACACAGGGAATTCCATTGCATTCTGCCATGCGCGCACACCAGGGTTCATCACAAAGATCGGCGCAATGACCAGACCAAAACTGATGAACGCAACCACCGAAAGGAGCAAAGAGGCAACAAAGACCGACGGTTGTTGAATATTCAGAGAGTATCCGAAGGCATACGCCGCGACAAGATATCCAAGCACCATCGAAGTCAAAGACTGCGTGACATTTGCAAGGTTCTTTCCAAATACAACCACCTCGAATGGAGTGGGAATGGCGACCAAAGATTCAAGCGTCCCGCTCCAGCGCTCGGAGCCAATACTGTTGCCCGATATAAAAAGCAGACTCGACCACAGGCCCGTCAGCCCACTCCCTACAACAACGAACATCGCCGCGTCCGCGCCCTTGCCTTGAAGCATCCACAAACCAAGCAGGGCAATGATGATCGGTTGGAATAATACAGTAAAAATGATGAAACCATCCGTCATCTGTTGACGAAGGGTCATCTCTGCCACAACCAGGATCGTCCGCCAATATTTGGCCAACACGCGAAAGTTCATGATGCACCTCCGACAAGCCGGACATAGGCATCTTCGAGGGTTGGTTCGCGGACAATAACTCGACCAACCTTCAATCCTTCCAGAGCAGACATGACATCCGGCACCGCCTCCGCCCCACGGGATGTCTGGATCAGCAACATTTGCTTTTGCCCCTGATCCTCAATAGAGAGCGCATCGGCAAACGGCAGGGCGCGCAGTTTTTCGATCGTGCTATCCGGCACGCCAAAGGTTTCCACTTCAACAACATTGAGATCTCGCACATGAGTTTTGAGTCCACCAGGGGTGTCGATGGCGATGATACGTCCGTGATTGATGATGGCGATACGGTCACAGAGCGCGTCGGCTTCAAACATGTAGTGTGTTGTAAGCAGGATGGTCTTTTTCTCTGATTGCAAATTGAGAATGACTTGGCGAAACTCTCGCGCACCAACAGGATCAAGTCCTAATGTCGGTTCATCCAAAAACAGAACATCGGGATCATGCAATAACGTACGCGCAACATGCAAACGCTGTTTCATGCCGCGCGAATAGCCCTGTACCTTCTCGTCACCGCGCCCATTCAAACCAACCAGATCAAGTAGTTGGGGAATCCGTTTTTGGGTAACATCATAATCAAGGTTGTAGAGGCTGGCGAAATAGCGCAAGTTGTCAACGCCGGAGAGACGCCAGTACAAGCCGCGTTCACCGCCAAAGATGAAACCAATGCGCTTACGCACTTCATTAGCCTGGGCGACGACGTCAAATCCTTTAACGGAAGCAGTTCCCAGCGTAGGGATGAGAAGCGTGGTCAACATCTTGACGGTGGTCGTTTTCCCAGCGCCGTTCGGCCCGAGGAGTCCGAACAGTTCGCCTTCCTGAACACCAAACGAGACGTCGTCCACGGCAACCACTTCCCTTGTTGTACGTTTTATTACGCCGATTTGTGATTTGAACATCCGCATCAGATGCGAAACCTCGATTGCATTCATTTTTCATCCTTATCATTAAAGTAAAACGATTGTACCCGAAAGTGCTATAATGAATTTAAACGGAAGGAACGCCCCATGACTGAGCATGAAAAGAAATGGAAAGAGCATATTCCGGAAGAGACTCGCGAGCATTACAAAAAAGCGCGCGAAGAGATGCGTGAAGCAGTGAAGAAATTCCTGCCGGAAGGTTTTGTCGAGCACCATCACAACGCCCGCCGCGAGATGTTGCTCGCCTGGCGAAGTATGCTGGATCATGCCATCAAGAAGATGGACGAGAAAGCCTGAACTTTCATTCCTAAAACAAAATCGGAGATAAACAGATAAAAGGGGTATCTGTTTGTCTCTTTTTTTGCCTGCATAGGGACTCAAAATATTAATCATGATGACAAAAGACTTTCTCGGAAAGGAGTGGGAGATTGATTGCATGGGATGTGCAATCAGCGAGGGATCAATGGCGGTTCCGGGAGGTTTTATTCAACGAACCCAACATTTTTGTGTGCATCAGGATCCATTAATCCCTCTGGATGGGTTTTTGGTGATCGCATCGAGAAGACATATTCGTTCGATTTCAGAGATGCGGGATGCTGAATACGAGGAATTTTCAAAACTTGTCAGGGATGTTC
>DATIUT010000055.1:0-13171 GCA_035466615.1 Anaerolineales bacterium
TCCGCCCGCGCGTTCGAATGCCCACAAGACAATCCCCAGTGTATCTGTAAACGCGGCATGATTGATGGTCAAACCTTCAGGCAAACGATGCGCAGCTTTGGCTGGCACAACACAATACTCCGCCAACCCGCCTGCTACTGTGAATCCGATGTGCTCGTGACCCGTTTCCCGATTTCCATAATTTTCGCAAAGGTTATACAGTCCCTCCAAACAACGCGGGCATTTCCCGCACCCCACATGCGCTTCGACCCCGACCAAATCGCCTTTGTGTAATCCCTTTACGTTCGCGCCGACTTCCATGATCTCACCGCCAAACTCATGACCGGGAATGTGTGGAAACCTTATGAGGGGAACTGTCCCATGCAGGATCTTGACATCCGTCCCGCAGATGGTGGTTGATTTGACGGCAACAGTTACCAGGTCCGCGCCCGAAACGGGATCGGGCACGTTTGCCAGCTCAAAATGACCGGGTTCTGTAAAAACGACTGCGCGCATATCGAATCACTTTCCATCCATTCCGGGCCAGAGTCATCGTTTATTCAGTCTCGCACCTGCTTCAACCACTGCTTTCATTATGTTTTGATACGATCCACAGCGGCACAAATTTCCCGATAGATATTCCCGAATCTCATCTTCGCTCGGATTCGGGTTTTCCTCCAACAATGCAAAGGCTGATAATATAAACCCTGGCGTACAATACGCACATTGAAACGCCCGTTCATCAATGAACGCCTGTTGAATGGGGTGAAGTTTTCCGTCCTCCACAAGCCCCTCAACCGTGAATATTTCCTTCCCCGCGACCTGTGCCGCCAACGTCAAACATCCGCTGACGGGCTTGCCGTCCACCAGCACAGTGCACGCCCCGCACATGCCGATTCCGCAACCTTCCTTTGCACCGACAAGATTCAAATCATCGCGCAGGACTTCGAGCAATGTCCGCGTCCCTTCCTGGACCTCGTATCTGCTTCCGTTTACTTTCAGAATCATCGCCCGGACTTCTCCTTCAACGCGCGTAAAACCTTTTCCGCGGTAATCGGTAAATCCTTGATTCTCACGCCAACTGCATCCTCGATCGCGTTTGCAACCGCAGGCGCGACAGGTGGTAACGTCATCTCGCCGATTCCATGCATCTCACCTTTATCCGATTCGATGCAAACGCTGATCAATTCAGCTGGAATATCCCGAATGGACGGGATCGCATAATCCGCCAGGTTCGGATTGGTGGCCTGTCCTCCATCGAAGATAATCTCCTCCATCAACGTGGGGCCCAGTCCGAAGATCACATTGCCATCGTTCTGCAATTGCGCCATGTGCGGATTAACCACCCGTCCCGCAAACGACGCGGCGGAGTATCGCAAAATGGTCACGCGGCCAGTTTCTGTATCCACTGCCACTTCCGCCGCACCCGCGCCCTGATGCCAGTGCGGGGTGGCAATTCCCTGCCCCGTTTCAGGGTCGATGCCCAACGATGTGGAATACTCACCCGCTTCTTCCAGCGTTTCAAGGTTGTTGCGTTTGAGAACATTGCCAAATGAGATGGATATTTCATTCGCAACGACAAATCCATTTTCCGTTCGCAATTCGTCGGGGGGTGCTTCCAGCAACGGTGCGCCGAGTTCAAGTAATTTTTCCTTCATCGAACCGCATGCCGCGATGACCGCGTTGCCCATCATGCTCGTCGAACGGCTGGCGGAGGTGGTTGAGTCAAACGGCGTGATCGCAGTATCCGGCCCAATAACTTTTATTGCACTGAGAGGAGCACCTAAAGTCTCGGCAATGATCTGTGCCATCGTGGTATGTCCACCCTGCCCCATCTCAACGGTGCTCGTGTACAGTGTGACCGATCCATCATCCATCAACTTCAACCGTGCCTGTGACTTTGACGTGGCAACTGTGGATTTCATCATTACGCCATAGCCGCGACCATGCTTCCCCTCTTTCTTGGGGAGGGTTGATTTCAATGCCTTTGCAGAAGCCTCCAGACATTCCATAAAATGCACATCGTGTAATTCTTCGCCTGTGGCAAAGTGTTCGCCTGAAACAAACAGATTCTTCATCCTGAACTCAAGCGGATCCCAACCCATTTTGCGGGCAATGATGTCCATTTGTGATTCGTATGCCCAGGTGGTCTGTGAACTCATTGCGCCGCGGTATGCACCCGCAGGAGGCAGGTTGGTGTACACGCCATACGAGTCCACATGCACAGCGGGGATGCGATACGGTCCCACCGAACGGACCATCCCTGCAGGCACGAGCAACGGACTGGCGTCCGCATATGCGCCGCCGTTCCAGTAAATTGTGACCTGCCGGGCAGTGAAAGTGCCGTCACGCTTTACACCTGTCTTGAGCGTGATCGATGCGGCATGTTTCGTAACCGTTACAAATTCTTCTGCGCGCGATAGAACAAACTTAACCGGGCGCCCATTCGTCTTACGCGCCAGCGCCGCGACCAACGGCTCAATACGGATATGCCCCTTGCCGCCGTATCCGCCTCCCAGCGGCGGGACAATCACACGCACCGCGTCAGGTTTAATTCCAAATATTTCAACCAGGGATTTTTGCACCATGAATGGTGCCTGTGATGCTGTCCAGATCGTCAGGTGCTCGCCATCCCATTGTGCGGCAGATACATGCGGTTCCAGCGACGCTTGTTGCGCCACGGGGCTGGTAAACGTGTCTTCAAAGATTTCATCTGCTTCGGCAAACGCGGCATCCATGTCGCCGTGCCGCAGTTTGGCGTGCTTGAAAACATTGTTGGCAAATTTCTCGTGCAAGACGGGCGCGCCATCCTGGGTCGCTTCCTGTGCGTCGAACACGGACGGTAAATCCTTGTATTCAATATCAATCAACAGCGCGGCTTCTTCGGCGGCGCTCAAACTTTCAGCGGCAATCGCGGCAATCGGCTCGCCGACATAGCGCACGCGGTCCACGGCGACAATGCCCTGATCCTTTATCGCAACGCCATAGAATGCATTGGCTCCCAAATCTTCGCCCGTAAGAATCGCGACCACGCCCGGGACTTGCATCGCGTTTGTCACATCCACGTTCAATAATTTTGCGTGCGGCGATTGACTGCGGACGATTTTCCCGAAGAGCATGTTTGGCAACCGCAGGTTGATCATATAACCCACTGCGCCCGTCACACGCGCCAACGAGTCGAGCATCGGGACAGATTCACCGATCACCACGCACCTCCTCCAACACGCGCCTCACGAAGACGCGAATCATCTCCTTGCGATACCACGCCGTCCCCCGCACATCCGTCAGCGGGTCAATTTTCAGCGAGTATTCCTCCGCGATCACGGCAATCAGTTCATCGGTCAGGGTTGAACCGTGCGCCATCGCTTCCGCCTCCCGTACGCGTTGCGGAGTCTCCACTGCGGCTCCGACCGCGATGCGCAGATCCGAACATTTTCCGTCGTCATCAAAATCAGCGACCGCGCCCACCGCAACACACGGCCGTCCCTCAGCAGAGATGGATGTGTACTTGTGATACGCCGCGCGCGTCGAGGGTGGCAGTGCAGGGATGATGATTTCGGCGAGGATTTCGTTTGGCTTGAGGGCGGTGGTATAAAAGCCGAGAAAAAATTCACTGAGAGGAATTTCACGTTTCGCGCCTGGACCGATGATCTGGGCGCGTGCGTCGAGGGCGGTCAGCATTGCCGGCGGGTCTGCCGCATAATCCGCCGCGGACAGATTACCGCCCAGCGTGGCCTGGTTGCGTATACGGACATTTCCGACGACGTTGAACGTATGTGCCAATGCAGGACAGAATTTCTTCACGACATCCGAGCGTTCAATATCGCGCAGTTTTGTGAGTGCGCCAATATGCAAGCCATCTTCCTCTTGTCGAATGTCATCATGACCTGGAATACGACCAAGGCTGATCAAAACATTCGGCGCGATCAATCTTTGTTGAAGCATCAACACCACAGATGTGCCGCCCGCAATGACCTTCGAATCATCTGCGTGCTGGTCAAGTAATGCGATGGCGGTGGAGAAATCCGTGGGTTCGAGGAATTTAATGCTCAAGCTGAGCCCTCAAGTTCTTCGCAAATTCAGCCGTCAACTTCTTTGCTGTCGCCGTAATGACGGGACCACCGAATTGTGCCAACTTGCCGCGCAGATTCGCTTCGATGACAAACGCGGCTTCGGTTCCGCCTTCGATGGTTTTCAATGTTCCCGTAAAAGTCGCCTTGACAGACGACGCGCTGGATTTGTCATCGCCTTCCACCGTGCCAGCGATTCGATTCGGCGCTTCAACTTCGGTCAACATCACCGTGCCGCCAAATTCCGATCGGATAGGTCCCACCTTGACGACCAGTTTGCCGCGATAGGTTTTATTGTCCACCATTTCAACGGATCCGATCCCTGGCACACATTGGCTGAGTTTTGGAATATCGAACAGGAAATCCCAGACTTTTTCCTGTGGGGCATTGATTACAAAAGAGTCTTTGATCTGCATCTTTTATTCACCGGCCGGCGCGCGGCAAAGAAGAACTTCAAGCCCATCCGCGCTGGATTCAAAATAAAAGGCGTCGCCTTTCTCAAGCCAGAGCATGGATTCTGTTCTTAGCGGGAATACCTGCCCGCCGACATAGGCCTGCCCCATTCCGCGAATTACATATATAAATCGTTCAGTGTTTTCCGCTTTATACGATTCTGATTCCGCGCCTGCCCCCAATGCGATTCGCTGGACTTGTAACGCGTCCGAGCCGAGCATGGCCTGATTGGCAAGCGTGGTGACGTTAATACCACTCTTTTCGGCTGTCGGTAAATCTTCGTGTTTAAAAATTGTTGGCATGGTGCCCTCCTTTTTTCATTTTGCAACCGCCTCTGTTGTGTGAACGGGATTGGTAACGGTGAAATATGCGATCACTGCGCCAAGAGCCAGCAGTGCAGTGGCAAAACCATATCCACTGGAAAGGCCGAGGCTATCTGTAAGATAACCCGCCGTCAGTGGAGCAATAGTCGTTCCGATGAAGCGCGCAAAGAATTGCAGCGCGCCAGCCGTGCCGCGCATGGCGGGAAAGTAATCCACCATGATGTTGAGTTGCGCAGCAAATCCGTAGCCGGCGGTCAAGCCGAAAGCAAGCAATGCCAGCGCGATTACGACCGGCGATGTGCTCGAGGTTGCAATCGCGCTGATGAATGTCAGCGCAATAAATGTGATTGTTGCTCCTGTGACGCCAACTATTAGCGAAAAACGCATGCCGCGTTGATCGGAAGCGCGCCCGCCCGCATAGGTGCCAATGATCACGCCAATGGCGGTCATCGTAGTCACCGCGCCGATGCCAGCCTCATGCAAACTCATTTTGTCGGCGAGCAGGATCGGGGTCAGGGTATGAATCGTATAAAGCCCATAAAAATGAACGAAGCCAAGCACCAACGCTCCGAAGGTCGGAAGCGTGCGCGCAATTGTCAGCATATCCTTCAAGCCAACGTTTTGTCCGTGAACGGGTTGCGCGGGCAATTGCCAGATTGTGAACAGCAAAAGTACGACAGTCACAATGGCAAGGACAATAAAGTCTGCGCGCCAACTCAGCCACACAGCGATGAGGCCACCAAACGCTGGACCCGATGCCGCGCCCGCCGAGTTGAACATGGAGAAGACGCCCATGGCGCGGCCGCGTTCGTTTGTTGGGAACAAATCCGTGATCAACGCAATGCCAACGCCTGCCGCGGCCGCGATGCCCAATGCCTGCAAACTGCGCGCCACCAACAACAGACCGATACCGCGCGTGAAATACGCGCTCAGGTTGCCGAATAAATAAAGCACAAGGCCGATCAGCAAAATGCGTTTGCTGTCGAAACGATCCACGATGGGACCGTAGGCGATCTGTGCGAATGCAAGACACAAACCATAAATGGAAAGTGTGAGTCCGATCATCACTGTGGTTGTGTTTAAGTCGCTGCGCATGGTGGCCAGCGAGGGAACATAGATCACCTGTGCGAATGAGCGCAGGAATGCGGCAAACGAGACAAGATAAAGAACTTTGGTTTTTAAATTCATAAACGTTCCCAGATCACTTCAAAATCTGGCACCGCGGCGCGGATGAGGCTTTGCACAGGACAATATTTTTCTGCAAGTTCGATCAGGCGTTTTATGTGTTCATCCGATTCAGCCGTTTTGATCTTCACATGCAAACGGACACTACTGAAATGCACTGGCACGTTCGCTTCGCCTTTGCGGCCGCGAGTATCCAGCATGCCTTCTGCAAAGGCTTCCAAATCCTGCAAATCGAATTTTATTTTTTCAGCCATCCTGGCTGTTGAAACACCCGTTCAGGCACACAACCCTGAAAGCGTGATCTCGAGCGGCGTGGGCCCCGTGTTCGTGCCTTCGTTGTGCGGCGGTTCATCCGAACGCATAACCGGAAAATCGCGAATGTATAAATCGTTGACGCGCCCGCCCAGCCATCTGCCGCTTGCGCGAATTGTCCGAAGATAGTCAGGTTGTTCCATCGTCATCCTTTCGCAACGACAAATTTCATTGGATATTTTTGCAGACTTACTGCGCCATTTTGGGTCACGCGCGTCAGCGCGCCCACCTGCAAGCCCATACGCTCATCGGGTGTGATCGGATTTGGCTGGACGACCATAGCCATATCCTCCGCAAACGTCCTGCCCGCAGGGATGGGCTTCGCGCCTTCCCAATACTTGCAACACGATTGATCGATCAACGGCGGATGAATATCCACACCGTAGCCATGAATCAGGTCGTCGTAGATTCGATAGCCCGACTCGCCGATGACCGACGCGGCTTTGATTACATCCCCTTCATTCGCATCAGGACGCATCGCCTCACAAATCCGACCGTAAGCCTGCTCGCCAACTTCAAAAAGTTTTTGCCATTCTGGGGTTGGGTCATGCCCCACCGCAATCGGACGATGAATCTGCCCCGAGTAGCCCCAATAACTCGCGCTGATTTCCATGATGATCACATCACCTTTTTGAATGACTCTATTCGTAACATTCTGCGCGGGGACACAAGCGGTCGGCGCGTCCATCGGCATGGAACGCAGGAATGCAATGTGCGGTTGTCCGCCTTTGCGGCGATAGGAGGCTTCGATGATTCCGATCAGGTCATGTTCGGTCATGCCAATACGGGTTTCGTGCTCCAGCGCCGCGACGGTATCGTCTGTGTACCCGGCGGCGATCTTCAACCAGTCGAACTCCTCTTCGCTTTTGATCACACGCAAGCGGGCGTACTCGCGCGTCTCATCAACCCATTCCACTTCGGGCAATGAATCACTCAAAACCTTGTAATGCTGATATGGCATTCCCATACCGAATGTCGCGTTGATTCCAACCAGCCCCACGCGTCCCTTACCGATGCCGCCCTTCTTCAGTTTGGCGACAATTTCCTTTGCGGGATCATACGTTCCCCAACTCGTATCGGGGATTACCGATACCGCGCGCGCATTCGGCACATGGTTGACAAGACCTGTCAGCAAACTCGCTTCGCCTTCCAGCGGAAGGACGAGATAGTTATGGTGCAGGTCAAGATAATTCGTCAGCCAGAAAACATTCGCTTCATTGTGACGATTGATTCCTGAATTGCCAAAGACCACCAGCGCGGACAATCCCTCACGGCGCATCAAGTCGCGCGCAAGGTCATTCCGCCGTTGAAACTCAGCAACGGAGAAACGCGGATAGGTCATCCAAGTTTTTCCTTCAACCAATCCGCTGTGAGAGGGCGATACACATACGGAATGTTGTTGCAGACGTGATTGCCGTTCTCGAACATCGCCAACTCTGCATTGGAGCCGACTGCATTCACGATCTTCACTGCCTGTTCCCACGGAATCAATCTATCGAGCCTGCCTTGAATGACAAGCAGGGGCTGTTTGATCTTTTGAGCGACGCCATCCAGTGAAAGTTTATTCGCATTGGCGATCGCTTCCTCTTCATTCTTCGCGCCCGAGTGATGTTGGAATGCGGCGCGCGTCAGAGACGGCAACACGTGCCAGCACTCCGCAAAATTCCACGGTCCACAATTTCCCACCGCGGCTTTGACGCGCGGCTCGAATGCCGCGGCGCGCGGCGCGTAATATCCGCCAAGGCTGACGCCCGCAAGGCCGATTCGCTTCACGTCAATATCTTTGCGCTTGGTCAATGTATCCAACACAGTGGACACAGCGGCTTCATAATCAGGCCGGATGTGCGAGTTGTATCCGCACTCGCCCTGACCAGGTCCATCGAGCGAGAAAGTCGCCAGCCCGCGTTTGAGGAAGACATTCTCCCAGTAGAAAAATTCCTCCTTGGTCGAATCAAGCCCGGGCAGAAGAAGAACGAGAGGCGGTTTTTTTACACCCGCGGGGCGGCGCAAAGTCCCAACCATCACCGCGCCATCGAAGGGGATTTCCACGCGCTCGCCTGTTGGGTCAAGCAGTTTGAGTCCGTTAGCGAAAGCCTGCACTGATTTGTTCGCGGCGGACATGTATTCGTCGTGATAATCCTGAAAGACAAATTTGCCGAAGTGATAGCAGAGCGCCGCGCCGATGTAGGCTTCGCCCGCGCTGACGGTGTTACTCCTGGTTTCGGCTTTCACGGCGATATCGTGATGCACGTTGCCCGTTGCAACCCACTCGCGGCACCAATCCTCCCACTTCTCCACGCGTGCAGTGGTGCGAAAGAAATCATTGTAATCCACACCCTGTGAGGTAAAACGCGGCGCCCAGTTTTTTATCGCGGCCTCGACTCTTTCATCAGACATTGTGGTCTTCTCCTTTGGAATACGTCATTGCGAGCCGTTCTGTGGCGAAGCAATCCCTGTTCTCACAGGGGGATTGCTTCGCCGGGAAGAACGCCCTCCTCGCAATGGCAAAAGTTGTTAATTTATAAACTCTAATCATTGCCCGCGTAATTTCCCGCGGTTTCGGGGAACATGGCGCGGATGATCTTGAAGCGATGAATATCCTGCGTGCCGTCCATATGCAGGAACACAGCCGCATCGCGAAAATGCTTTTCGATGCCCATTTCGATCATCACGCCATTCCCTGCGAAGATTTCCATCGCCTTCTTGGCAACATCGAAAATTGCATCGGCGGCGTAGGTCTTTGCCATCATGCATAATTGCATGGCATCGGAGGTGTTGTTGTCGAGTGCGCGCGCCGCATAGCGGGTGAATGCCCGCGTTGTTTCGACCTTGATCGCCATATCTGCCAGTGTATTGGCGACCGCCTGGTGCTTGATGATGATCTTGCCGCCTTGTACGTATTGCTGGACATAGGCGGCGGTATCTTCGAACGCGGCGACACCGACTCCCAGATTTTTCGCGGCCTGCAGGATTTTCCCCGGGCGGAAATAAACGCCCGCGTGCTTGAGCGCCTCATCCCTGACGAGCAGATTGCCTTCTGGAATCCGGCAATTGTCAAAAACGATTTCGCCATTGTTCATATAGCGCGCGCCCATCTTTTCATTGGTGCGGACCGGGATAAGGCCCGGCGTATCACGCGGGATCAGGAAGCTGCTGGTTCCCTGCATCATACCCACTTTGGGATTTGTGTTTGCATACACCACATACAATTTTGCGTCGTACCCGTTGGTAATGAATTGCTTGCGACCATTGAGCACCCAATGCCCATCCTTGAGTTCGGCTTTGGTCTGCATGGCGGCTTCGGGGACATTGTAGGGCAGCCAGCGGTCCGATGCGCCGCGCGGCTCGGTAAGACAATGCGCGATCAGGAAGGTGGGATCTTCCATGAATTTCGGAAACCACTCATCCTGAAAATGTTCAGGCATGATATTGGCAAGTAAAACAGGAACTTTCCACACCTGTCCCATGATGTCTGCAAAGCCCGAGTCCCCGCGGGCCAGTTCCTCGGCAATGATGGCAAAGGTTTGCGCCTGGTCTTCGAGTTTGATCCCGCCATATTTTTCAGGTACGCCCAACGCCCTCAAACCGAGCTTATCCGCCTTTTTGAGTAATTCCCAAGGCATACGCTCACTGGCGGGAGCAGTCCATTCGCGTTCGCGATCTCTGCTGATAAAGGGAATGATCTCCTTATCTGCAAAGTCGCGAGCCAGTTGCCTCATCTGCTTCTGTTCATCTGTGAGATCCAACATTTGCATTTGCATGGTGCATTCTCCTTAGGTTTTCACGAATGATGGTCGAAAAGAAGTTATCGCGTTGCGCCGCGCATTAAACCTTCGTGACGTTGGTGTCCTTTGTGTTTAAAAACCTGAAACTCAGGCGTGACGTTCCCATGTTCAGACATCGTCCGTCTTTACCCAGACCGTCTCCTTGGGCGGCGGTCCCCAAAACTCGACGAAGGCAAAATTTTCCTGTGTGTCATTTTCAAACCAATGTACCTCGCTTGGCGCGACGACAGCGACCGCGCCAGGGTCGAGGCGGTAACTGCCCTCATCCACATGCAATATACCGTTGCCATACAGCACATAAAAGAGATGATGGCAATCGGTGTGATAATGCTTCGCCGCCGTATCGCCGGGATGGTAGATAATGCGGTCTGCGCGAATATACTCCGCACCCAGTTTGACATTATCTGTCACAAGGTCGAGCCTGTCACGCGTATCACGCGTGGAATGCAGATGCGGCAGCTGTTCAAAGGTCAATAATTTTGCCATTCATGCCTCCCAATTCAAAAGTCGCCTGGCGTTATCGCCGAGGATCTTTGTCTCGTTTTCCGTTCCGAGGTTTGCCGTGCGTACCAGCTCAGCAGGATTTTCATTGCCCATATCGAATGGATAATCAGAGCCAAGCATCACACGGTCTGCACCAACGAGGTCCACAAGGCCTCTCAACACAACAGGATCATGAGTGATCGTGTCAAAATAAAATTGTTTCAAATACTCGGTCGGCAATTTTGAGATCACTTTATTGATCTCCGGTCGCTGCTTGAACCCGCGGTCCAATCTTCCACGCAGATATGGCAACGCGCCTCCGCCGTGCGCAAGCATAATTTTCAGTTTAGGATACGCCTCCATCACGCCGGACAGAATCAAATGTCCCGCCGCGACCGTTGTTTCCAACGGGTTGCCGATCACGTTCCACATGTAATAATCCCGTAATTCTGCGCGCCCGCCTCCCTCCACAGGATGAATGAACACGAATACATCCAGCGCTTCACATGCCTCCCAAAAAGGGCGAAAACGCTCATCGCCAGGATAAATGCCGTTCACATGCGTACCGATCTCGACGCCTTTCAGCCCAGACTTCATCAATCGTTCAAGTTCTTTGATCGCTAATGTGACATCCTGTAGCGGGACCATTCCCAACGCGGCAACTAGTTTTGGATATTTTTGTGCAAGTGACACAAGCGCATCATTCTGGACCTGGCACGCGTCCAGCGATTCTTCCGGTTTTGCCTCGTATCGAACCAGCGACACCCACGGGCAAAGCAACACCGCGTCCACACCTGATTTTTTTATTTCATCCAATATCTTTTCAGGCGACACAAACTCACGCGTCGCGGAGCCGATGCGTTTGGGTCCATACTCCACAAATTGCTTTCCGTTTTCCCATACCACGCGTGGACGCCACCCCTCTTCGGGTTTTGCATCCCGCAGAATCTCAGGGACAATGATATGTGCATGTGTATCTATGATCATGTTTCATCCTATGTAATTATCAATAGCAATGCCCCGCCAAGAATCAGTCCTGTGCCTGCCCACAGCATCGCAGTCACGCGTTCGAGATGTTTGCCGGAAATCAATGGGGAAAGCAGAATGACAATGGGGGTTGAGATCATGGATAATGCCAGCACCACCGCGACAGGTGCGAGATCCAAGGCCACCCAACGCATCCATGTTGAAAGACCGACGAGCAGGCCGGCAATCAGTTTTAGCACCCAGGCTTCGTTTGTGATGGGCTGACCCAGCCATCGACCGCGTTGCCATAGCAATACAATTCCATACCCGAGCGCGCTGGCTGTCACTCCGATGGTTACGCCTAATAATGGCGACGGCAATCCCTGCAGTCCGAACCGAATAAATATCGGACTTACCGCCCAGAAGAAGGCCGTGCCCAACCCCAGCCAGGAAGCCCTCAATATTGCAGAGAAGGATTGGTTCCAATTGTTGGTATTTGACGGTTCGGCAGATTCTTTTGAGACAAGATAGGCGCCGGTTACAATGATTCCGATGCCAATGAGTTCCAGCCATGTAGGGATTTCACGCAAGGTGAATACTGCAATGACCGCTGCAAAGAGGGGGGTTGTTCCAATTAGTGGGCTGGTGCGTGCCGCCCCGATTTTCTTTTGACTGGCGTTTAGCATTGTCCAACCGATGAGGAAGTGAAAGAAGCCAGCCGCGGCAAAGTTGAGAATGACCGTAATGGGTGTTTTGAGGACAATGGATATGTCTTCAGTAATCAGCGAAATCGTTACCAATACAACAGTGGATACTGCGAGTTGAACAAACGTGGCGACATAAACGTCCATGCCGCGCACAGCTTGACGATTCAAAGACTGGAACAGTCCAAAACCTGCCCCTGCCGCCAGCGCCCATAAAGCTCCGCTCATGTTCAACTCTTCAAAGTGCCGCCGAGATAAAGTTCAGCAACACGCGGATCTGAAAGCAGTGTTTTGGCAGGACCTTCAAGACGTTCCTTTCCTAACTCAAGAACGTAGGCACGGTCCGCGATGGCGAGTCCGCTTTTGGCATTTTGTTCAACCATAAGTACGGTCATCCCCATATCATTCTTGAGGGATTTGATCGTATCAAATACCTGCTTGGCGGTAATCGGTGCCAGACCCAGAGACGGCTCATCGAGCAGGATCATTTTTGGTTCCAGCATCAAGGCCCGTCCCACCTCAAGGATCTTCTGCTGTCCGCCACTAAAGTTCCCTGCTTTCTCATTCTTCCTTTCCTTCAAGAAGGGGAACATCGCATAAACCTTGTCCATGCGGCGTTCGCGCTCTGCCCTGTTATTCAGAACATAAGCGCCCATGAGCAGATTCTCTTGAACGGTCATCTCGGGAAAAGAACTATGCCCTTGTGGAACGTGTGCAATGCCCTGGCGCAAGACCAGGTCAGGGCGTAGACCGCCAATATGCTTATCATCAAACAGAATTTCGCCCTTACTGGGTTTCAATATTCCGGAGATGGCGCGCAAGACAGTGGATTTTCCCGCACCGTTTGGTCCGATCATGCAAACCAGTTCACCTTGATTTACATGGATGTTGATTCCTTGAAGAACATTTAC
>DATIUT010000056.1:0-4292 GCA_035466615.1 Anaerolineales bacterium
CTGGACCTGGAACCGTTCCAGGCAACAATGCTTGGCTTGGCCGCTATTTTTACCTTTATCATTCTCGTCGACCGTGTGATCCATGCGTTAACACCATTATCGCTGCCCATTGATGACTTTGAATTTGATGATGAAGATGAATATGAAGATGAGGATGAGGATGAAAACGACGATTATGAAGTTTTCGAGGACGAGGAAAAATTGAACAAAATGTACCCGGGCATTCCGCCCTGGAGACGCCCAATCAAACCTCTGGACTTTTCAACCGTCAAGGCTAACGATCGCTGTCCCTGCGGCAGTGGGCGCAAGTACAAGAATTGCCACGGAGCAAAACAGGCCAAAAGTTAGCGCCTGTCCACAGGCAAATCTTCCCCTTTCGCAGAAAAATTTCGGATTTCATCCTTTCCCACATGAAACACCTCTGGTCACCCTGGCGTATGGAATACATAGAAAGCAACAACAAAGAAGACGGATGCATATTCTGCACCGCACAAGAGAGGGAGGACGGCGCAGGCAACCTCATCGCGTATCGCGGCGAGCGCGCCTATGTCATCCTCAACCGCTATCCCTACACAAGCGGACATTTAATGGTCAACCCGTTTGAACACAAGTCCAGCCTCGAAGAACTGGATCCCAAAACGCGCTCCGAAATGATGGAACTCACATCCCGTTGTACGACCGTTTTGAAGAACGTCTATAAACCCCATGGATTCAATGTGGGCGTGAACATGGGCGAGGCGGCGGGTGCCGGCGTGCTTGGGCATGTCCATATTCACATCGTCCCGCGCTGGAAAGGCGATACGAACTTCATGTCATCGGTCGGACAGACACGAGTTCTACCCGAAGCGCTGGAAGATACATTCAACCGTGTAAAAAAAGAATTTGAAAAAAACAAGTAATAGCCGTATTTGGCTCCTGCTGATAATCATCCTGCTCGTCACAAGTTGCGCACAAAACAATGGGGCTGGGATAAAACCGCCTGAAGCAAACACCACCCATGTAGCTGAAACTCCCCTCGCTGTCCAGCCTGGACCAACCACGCAACCCATCACACCAACTGTCATGCCCATAACGATCAACCCGCTCACAGGCTTGCACGTCGCGGACCCATACCTGCTCGAGCTGCCCGCTGTACTTGTTTCCATCTCCACCTTCCCCGTTACAGCGCGTCCGCAGGCGGGATTGTCCTTCGCGCCGTATGTATTTGAAGTGTATATCACCGAAGGCACCACCCGTTACCTCACAACCTTCTATGGCGAGTTCCCTGAGCCGGAAGTTCCAATCACTGGAAGTTGCAATGTGTGGGCCGAACTGTTCGTTCAAACCGACCTCATCATCGGCAATCGCATCTGGCTGGATGCAAATCAAAATAGCCTGCAAGATGACTGGGAGCATGGCATCGGCGGTGTGTGTGTCAACTTGTATGACGCCGGTCATAATCTGCTCCAGCAAACGTCAACGGATAGCAACGGCTATTACGGATTCAATGTCAGCGCGGGGAAATATTTTGTCGCGGTTGAAAAAATCAATGGCATGGAGTTTGCTCAAAAAAATGTTGGGGAGGAAGAAATGGATAGTGATGTGGATCAGGCGTCAGGGTGGAGTGACGCGCTGGACATCACAACCTCGCTTCTCGATCTGGATGTGGGCTTGATCCCGCCACCGGAATTTATACCTACATCCCAACTTCCCCTCGCACAGGTTGGACCGGTCCGTTCCGGTCGTCTAATCTACGCGGATATCGCAGATTTATTCAATGACTCCTGCCTGATCTACGCCTATGCATCATCTGAAGTGCTGGTGGAACTGCCGAAGTGCGCCTTCGTGGACCATAACCTTCAGGGCGGCGGGTACATGCTGGACATCAGCGAGATGAGGCAACTTGCGGAGGAACGAAGAAATGCAAAGACAGCGACTCGTTATGTGAGCAACATTTATTCAAGCGACGCGCCTGAAGGAGGCAAACCCGCCGCCCGACTCGATCTGTACGTTGCATGGCTGAATCAAACAGGCTGGGTGTATGATCCGCTTTCAGAGTCGTATTGGCGGTATGTGGACGATGGGGAAGCGGCAACCGCGGGCATCCTGCATCCCGAAGTCGACCGTTTGACGGGGCGGCAATTGCAATTCGAGAATGTGATCGTGCTGTTCACCGAACATGATGTGATCACGCCGACCAATCTGGACATTCATCTTGAACGCGGTCTTTCGGGGAAAGCCTTGTTATTCCGCAATGGACAGGTGTATTCCATTGAGTGGAATACCGAGGACGATACGCCTATCAAATTTCAACTCAAGGACAACGAGCCGTTCCCATTGAAACCCGGCCACACATGGGTCAGCGTGGTCACGCCGCTCACATCCGTGAACGAAACGAAGCCGGGCGAATGGTGGCTGAGGTTCAGTCAGCCGCCGGGATCAAAGTAATCTCCACGCTGAGTGGAGAGTAAGTGAAGTCAAAGCGCGGCGGAGAATAGCGACTTGTATCGCAAAATCATTCCTCTCATTTTGTTTGGAATACTTTTGACGTCATGCGAAAGCAGACAAGAGATTCGGCCGTCCTCAACAGAGGCGCCCACAGCCACAGCAACGGCAACGCAATTTTCACCTTCAACATCCACACCGCAACCGCATCCTTCATCGGTCAATTACGGGCCCGATGATTTCCCGGCGGATATCAATCCGTTGACAGGGCGTAAAGTCATGGAGCCATCCCTGCTTCAGTTTCCTGCGGTGCTGGTTTCGATCAGCAATTCACCTGCCAGCGCGCGTCCACAGGCGGGACCCGGCTTTGCACCGTGGGTGTTCGAACTGTTCATTGGTGAAGGCGCGACGCGTTTCATGAATGTCTTTTATAGCGACCTTCCGCGCGAGGTGCCGAATGTCACTGGTGGATGCGAAGTACGCGAGGAGATCGTTCATCCGAATGGGGACTGGATCGGGAATCGGGTCTGGCTTGATGAAAATGAAAACGGAATACAAGATGATTGGGAGATGGGAGTCGGCGGCGCATGTGTCCGTTTGCTGGATGGAACCAGCCGCGAGGTTTTGAATGAAACGAGCACAGATTCCAACGGATATTATGCTTTCGAGAATCCCAAGCGCGAAGTCATCATCCAATTTGTAAAACCATCCGCGTATCAATTCACACAATCGAATGTGGGGGATGAGGACAACGACTCCGATGCAGACACATTGACCGGCGAAACGGGAATCGTTCAAACGGACTCCACCGCCTCATTTTGGGACGCAGGCTTGACCTTGTCCGAAGAGCCGCTTTCCACTCCCAGTCCCGTGGTAACCGGCACGCCTCCCAATTGGTTCATCCCCTCCGAGCCCTATGTGGGACCGATCCGTTCCGGGCGATTGACCTACAACCAAATAGGACGGATGTTCCCAAATAGTTGTCTTGTGTATGCCAGCGCCGCATGGGACATTGGCGAACGTCTCGACGCCTGTGAGATCGTTTTCGGCGTGGACTTGTACACACCGAACAGCGCATTGTTGACTGTTTCGCGTGTGCGCGAGTTGGCAAAAGAAAGTTTGAATCCGAGGCAACCTGTGAACTATTCAGGTAATTTGTTTTCGGATTCAATCCCCGAAGGCGGGCAACCTGCCAATGAGATTGATGTTTACTATCACTTATACAATCAGTCTGCATGGATGTATGACCCTGTTTCAGAAACCTATTTGCGCTTCACGGACGACGCCGATGGGAAAGGCAACCTTCACCCCGCCACCGACCGGTTGACCGAACGCCAGCTTGCCTTTGAAAATGTGATCGTCGTTTTTGCCGAACACCTGCGGTACCGGCACAATCAACTCGAAGTCAATTTCAGGAACGGGCAAGGCAACTTCGCGTATCTGTTCCGCGACAGACAAGCCTTCAGGATATACTGGACGACGACAAACCGCGAATATGAAAAAACGAGCGGTTTGCGGCGTCCCATGCACTTTGTGGATGCGCGGGGAAATCTCGTGCCATTGCATACCGGCAGAACATGGATCCATATCGTCACGACGTTTTCGTCTGTGACGGAGCAGGGAACTGCCCAATGGCTGGTGAAATTCGTCCAACCGTACGACCCGTTGGACACGCCGGCGCCATAGTAGTTCCACCCGGTGTTCGAACAGCCACAAAAGCGATGCGAGTGGCGTATCGAAACCACAGGTAGCATCGGATAATTTCTGATTGTGGCGTACATGTATTCCGTTCCAAATTGACCATAAAGTCGAGACCAATAATCGCAGCCTTCATCAGGGATTCACAGAAATCATTGAATCCCGCCATC
>DATIUT010000057.1:0-8080 GCA_035466615.1 Anaerolineales bacterium
CCCTCGAATGGATGCAAGTCAACAAGCCCGATGTCGTTCTCATTCCCAACGGCTTGATCCTGGAAATGGGAATTGTCTTCCGTGTGGCGCGTTATCTCAACATCCTAGCCGTGACCTTTGAGTTCAACGACCAGCGCGAACAAATATGGCTGGCGCAGAATACATCCATCATGCGGCAGGACACGGATTATCTTGTGCGTGATCGCTGTTCCCTGCCCATGACCGATGAAATGTACGAACGTCTCGCTGATTTGGAAAATGCCCGTCGCGGTGCGCGTGTCTGGGGCAAGTCCAAGCGATTATGGCAGTACGTCTCGTCACAAGGCGCGGAGGAGACACGCAAGGCTTTGGGATTGGATAACCGTCCCGTTGTCCTGCTCGCCGCAAATGTATTAGGTGACAGCCTCACACTGGGGCGAAACATCTTCGCCGAATCCATGAGCGAATGGATCACAAAGACGGCCCAATATTTTGCCAAACGAACCGATATGCAATTGGTTGTGAGAATCCATCCTGGGGAAAAGATCGTTCCACAGGCAAAATCCATGGGGACAGTTGTCCGTGAAGCGTTGCCTGAACTCCCAAACCATATTCATGTCATCGGCGCGTTGGATAATATCAACACCTATGACCTGATCGAGATCGCCAATCTGGGACTGGCATACACAACAACAGTCGGCGTCGAGACCGCCATGAATGGCATCCCCGTCATTTCGTGTGGACAAACCCACTATCGTGGTCGCGGCTTTACCATCGAACCAAACACCTGGGACGAATATTTCACTACGCTCGAAAAGGTCTTATCTGATTTACCTGCGCATCGCTTAAGCGAAGAACAGATCACAAAAGCATGGAATTATGCCTATCGTTTTTTCTTCGAATATCCGCGCCCGTTCCCGTGGCGTTTGATGAATTTTTGGGACGACCTTGAAGTGTGGCCCCTGAACAAGGTGTTGAGCGATGAAGGTATGTCGCAATTTGGCGATACATTCAAATTCCTTGTTGGTGAACCGTTTACGTGGAAATGAATTTGATGTAGTGGCGGGTCTCAGACCCGCCACTACGGAATAATCTATGGCAGAAAACACGAAACAGCAAGTACGCGAATTTTATGACCAGATCGGCTGGTCGCAGGCTGATGACGGGTTGTACCAGAACGCCCGTTACGAAGACCTGCGTCCCGTTTCGCGCGAATACATCCACAAATGTCACATGCGCGTGAAGAAGCATCTTGCTCCTCAGGGTGACATCCTGCTGGACGCGGGTTCCGGTCCCGTGCAGTGGCCCGAGTATCTGACGTATTCCGAGAATTATCGTTATCGTCTCTGCGCGGACATTTCCATCACGGCGTTGAAGGAGGCGCGCACCAGACTGGGTGACAAGGGATTGTTCGTTGTTGCGGATATTGCCAACCTTCCATTCAAGCCCGATGCCTTCGATGGCGCTGTGTCCATGCATACGATCCATCACCTCCCACTCACCGAACACAAGGGCGCCTATATGGAACTCACCCGCGTGTTGAAACCCAACAAAAGCGGAACGATCATCAATGGCTGGCACAATCCCTTGCTCATGAAATTGGCCGAACCCTTTATTGCATTCGGGCGTTTGCTTACAGGTCGTTCCGCCAAAAAGAAAAAGGATTGGTCTTCCGATGAAGATCAGACAGGCACATTCGTCGAAAAGATGACACCGCGCTGGCTGAAGAATGAGTTAAAGGATGCAGTGAAATTCGAGATCTATCCGTGGCGCAGTCTGAGTCCGCGTTTCATGCGCTGGTTCGTGCGTCCGCAGTTTGGCGGCGGGGCATATCTGCGTCTGGTTTTCTGGCTCGAAGAGACCTTCCCGCGTTTCTTCGGCGAGAACGGACAATATCCGTTGATCGTGATCAGGAAATAACCGTGTCAAAATTTACGGACCAGCAATACCTCAAGACCGACCAATACAAGGACTCATCCAACCTTGATGCACGGGTGGAAATCCACAAGCGTTTCAGCACGAACCCCTACGGTTGGATGAATTGGGTCTTTGACCATCTCCTTACACTGCCAGCGAATGCAAAGATTTTGGAATTGGGATGTGGTCCTGGATATTTATGGAAGGAGAACGCCAGCCGAATCCCCTCCACCTGGGACATCACCCTCTCGGATCTTTCCTCGGGGATGCTTGATTCAGCGTGGAGAAACCTGGTCGTCACCGGACGCAACTATAAGTTTAAAGAGATCGACGCGCAGGAAATCCCATTCGAAGATGAAACGTTCGATGCGGTCATCGCCAATCACATGTTGTATCATGTCCCTGATAGACCAAAGGCGATTGCTGAGATCAAACGTGTTTTGAAAACAGGCGGTTGTTTCTTCGCGACAACTGTCGGTGATAACCATCTAAAGGAAATCACGGACTGGTTTCGACAGATTCACAAAAGTGAAATTTGGGAGTCGTTCTCAAATCTCTTCACGCTCGAAAATGGGCTAAATCAACTGAGACCGTTTTTTCCAAATGTGACATTATCTCGTTATGAAGACAACCTGCACGTGACCGAACTGGAACCGCTAATCGCTTACTTTCGTTCAGGGATTCGGGCAGGTGAACTTTCGGAGGATGAAATCGTGAAACTTCGAAATGATTTGGAAAAAGAGCTAAAAGAAAAGGGTAGCATCTTTATTCAAAAAGATTCTGGTTTGTTTGAAGCGACAAAATAACAAATAACCCTCGGTGGTCGAGTAGGGCGACAGCCCGTATCGAGATCACCAGTTATAAGCAATCATGAAATTTCAAAATGTGGTTTCGATACGAGCGGGACAAGCACCCGTCCTACTCAACCACCAGATGTAACAGGAGCAATCATGGACTGGAAAAATCAAGTCGTACTCATCACGGGCGGAACAGGTTCTTTTGGCAAGAAATTCACCAAAACCCTGCTCGAAGAAAAACAACCGAAGAAGATCATCATCTTTAGCCGCGATGAGTTGAAACAACACGAAATGCAGGTGGGCGGATTCAACCACCCGTCGCTGCGGTATTTCATCGGTGACATCCGCGACCGCGAACGCCTCGTCCGCGCGATGCATGGCGTGGACATCGTCGTCCATGCCGCGGCGTTGAAGCAGGTGCCAGCCTGTGAGTACAACCCGATGGAAGCCATCAAGACCAACATCATGGGCACGGCGAACGTGGTCGAAGCCGCGTTGGATGCAGGTGTGAAAAAGGTGATGACCATCAGCACGGACAAAGCCGTCAGCCCTGCGAATCTTTATGGCGCGACCAAGCTTGCCGCCGAGAAGTTGACGGTTCAAAGCAACGCGTATGCCGCGGGTACAGCGACCAGATATTCGTGCGTCCGATACGGGAACGTTGTCGGCTCACGCGGATCGGTGGTTCCGTTGTTCCTCAAGCAGCGCGAGAATGGGACGGTCACCATCACGGACGAACGCATGACGCGCTTCTGGCTGTCGTTGGAGCAGGGCGTCCACTTTGTGATCGAGTGCATCGAACAGATGGAAGGCGGCGAAGTGTTCGTGCCGAAGATTCCCAGCACCAAAGTCGTTGACCTGGCTCAAGCCATTGTTCCAAATGCGAAGGTCAAGGTCATCGGTATCCGCCCTGGCGAAAAACTGCATGAAATGCTCATTTCGGAAGATGAGGCTCGTAACACAGTTGAACGCGGTGATATGTATGTTGTCAAACCGCCTGAACCATTATGGAAAAGGGATATGAAATATGAAGGCAAGCCCTTACCCGAAGGTTTCTATTATTCCAGCGACAACAACACCGAATGGCTCGATATTGACGGCATCAAGGAATTTGTCGCACCGTTTGAAGAATTGTTCAAGCAAGGGAAGTTGGAAGGATAGAGGAAGTGTCGGGTTTCAGGTGTCAAGTATCACGTAGCCTGAAGCCCAACCTGACACCTGATACTTGATACATGGCACAAATATTAATCACTGGCGCAAGCGGACTGCTCGGAATCAACCTCGCCATGGAAGCCATGCGCGAGCATGAAGTCATTGGCATGGACCGCGGCAAGTTAAAGTCCGCTCCGTTCCCGGTGCTCAAAGCAGATTTTCTTCGTACAGGTGAAATCAATTCCATGATTGATGCGATCGGTCCCGATTGGCTCATCAATTGCGCGGCGTTGGCGAATCTTGAAAAATGTGAGGAAGACCCAAAACAGGCCAAAGCGCTTAACACAGACTTGCCCGGTGAACTGGCGAATGCCTGTGCAAAAAGAAATATTCCCTTCGTGCATCTTTCCACCGATTCGGTTTTCGACGGTACAAAAGACGGCATCTATACAGAAGAAGATGAACCAAGCCCGCCTGGGGTGTACTCACAAACCAAACTGGATGGGGAGTGCGCTGTTCAACAAGTCAACCCACAGGCGATTATTGCACGAGTCAATTTTTATGGCTGGTCGTTGGGAGGACGAAGAAGCCTCGGCGAGTTCTTCGTCAATAACCTGGGCGAGGGCAAGAACGTCAGCGGATTTACGGATGTCATCTTCTGCCCGATGTGGGTCAATCATCTTGCACAAACGCTCATCGCCATGCTCGAAAAGGATTTGCACGGTTTGTATCACGTTGTTGGAGGGCAGGCGATGAGCAAGTATCAGTTCGGGGTGGAGGTGGCGCGAAAGTTCGGATTGAGAGCAAGCCTCATTTCGCCGCAATCAATCAAACTGTCCAACCTGACCGCCAAACGTTCCCACAATTTAAGGCTATCTGTCCACAAATTATCCACAGATTTGGGGCGTGAAATCCCCTCGTTCTCCACTGGTTTGGACGGGTTCTATACACAGTTCCAACAGGGTTATCCACAGAAAATCAGGGGTTATCAACAGTAGTTATCCACAGATTCCGAAACTTTATCCACAGGAGATACCATGAAAAGCCTGCTCAAACTTGAAGAACTCTTTTTGTTCGGTCTTGCGCTTTTTCTTTTTTCTGGGTTGGAGTACGGGTGGAGCTGGTTTGCGCTCCTGTTTTTTGCGCCTGACCTGAGTATGCTCGGCTATCTGGCGAATCCCCGCCTCGGCGCGTGGACCTATAACCTGATCCACCACAAAGGGCTTTCTGCCGCGCTGTATGTTTTGGGCTACCTACTCGCCACTCCGTGGCTGATGTTCGCAGGGACGATCCTGCTCGGACATTCCAGCCTCGACCGCGTGCTCGGCTACGGCTTGAAGCACGAAGACGCGTTCCAGAACACGCATTTGGGCAGGATTGGGAGGTAGTTATGGATAAGAAAGAATTACGAGTTTGGGAGACCGTCTCGAAAAAGACGATTCTCAATCACAGCAAATTCTTGACTGTAGAAAGCCACACTGTAAAACTCCCTGATGGACAAATCATTCCTGATTGGGCATGGATTATTATTCCAAATGCTGCTATTGTTCTTGCAGTAACAACAGATAAAAAGTTCCTGTGTTTTCGACAAACAAAATATGCAGTAGAAGGAACAACATTAGCACCAGTAGGCGGCATGCTTGAGCCGAACGAAAAACCACTGGATGCGGCAAAACGAGAGTTATTGGAGGAAACAGGGTACGAAGCATCAGAATGGATTAATCTGGGAAGTCATATTTTAGATCCCAACCGTGGTATAGCAACCATGCACCTGTTTTTGGCTTTAAGTGCAAAACAAGTAACCACACCAAACAGCGATGATTTGGAAGATCAGGAATTATTATTTCTTACCAGGGATGAAATAGAAAATGCTTTGAATGCAGGTGAATTCAAAATATTGGCATGGTCGGCGGTTGTGGCAATGTCGTTGAATTATCTGAAAGCCATCTATGACTCTTGAACCTCTCAAATCCAAAACAGGGTTTCTGCCATGAAACCAGAACGATTATCAAGAGACATCATCTATCAAAGTCCCTGGGTAAATCTTTATCTTGATAAAGTGAAATTCCCAAGCGGTCTCGTGATTGAGAAGTTCCATTTATTGGATTTCCCTCATGCGGCAGTGACAGCCATCGTAGAGAATGATTTAGGGAATATCATTTTTACCTGTATTTGTCGCTATACCACTGGCGCTACGGAGTGGGAATTGCCCGCAGGCGGAGTAGAAAAGGGTGAATCTGAAGTGGATGCCGTAAAACGTGAAGTGTTGGAAGAAACAGGATACACGTCCAACGATCACAGGTTGATATATTCCTATTACCCGATGAATGGCAGTGCCAATAAACTTTTCCATGTTGTGCACTGCAAGGCAGTTGAACATGTTCAGGATTTTGACAAAGACGAAGTAAGTGAAACTCGATGGTTTACAAAAGATGAAGTCAGGCAGATGATAAAAGATAAAATCGTTAAGGATGGTTTTACTTTGACCGCTTTGTTATTATGGTTACAAGAAGAATAATCTTACTGGCGACTTGGAAAACCTTATGTACAATCATGCCCCACCAGAATACGCTTGTCCGTTCTGCTTTCTGGTTCAAGGCAAGGAAAGCGTTGAAAGCCACCTCAAACAAAAAGATATTGTTTTTCAATCTGTTGATGTGACGGTTTTTATGGCAACGAGGAAATATCCCAACAATCAAGGTCACGTGCTTATTATTCCGAACGAACACTTTGAAAATATCTATGACCTGCCGCTGGATATTTCAGCGAAAATCCATGCCCTGAGCAGAGATATTGCATTGGCAATGAAATCTGAATATCACTGTGACGGGATCATGCTTCGGCAACACAACGAACCTGCAGGCGATCAGAACATTTGGCATTATCATTTGCATGTTATCCCTCGTTACCAGAATGATGATTTTTACAACTCTCAAAAATCTCCATTCGAAGTTGATGAGCGTGCAGAGTATGCTCAAAGATTGAGAAATTGGTTTACAAACAACATTCATAACTCTTGAACTTCCTAAAAGGAGAAAACGATGGAAATCAAATTTGGAAATCGAACGATCGGTCTGAACCACCCGACCTATTTCATCGCCGACATCGCCGCGAATCACGATGGCGATTTGGAACGGGCGAAATTGCTCATTCGTCTGGCGAAGGAAGCGGGAGCGGACGCCGCCAAATTCCAAAATTTCGACGCGCCGAAAATCGTCTCGGATTACGGCTTCTCGCACATGAATTCGCAGGTCAGCCATCAGGCAACGTGGAAGAAATCGGTGACCGAGGTCTATCGTGCCGCGTCCATTCCTTTTGACTGGTCCATGACACTGGTGGAGGAATGTCAGGAAGTGGGCATTGACTACTTCTCGTCGCCGTATGATTTCAATGCGATTGATTTCCTTGACCAGTACGTGCCTGTCTACAAGGCTGGCTCTGGCGAAATTGACTGGATCGAAGCGTTGGAACGCATGGCGAGCAAGGGCAAACCGTTCTTTGTTGCCACTGGTGCATCCACGATTGGCGAAGTGCAGAGGGCGGTCCATGCGATATTGAAGATCAACAGGCAACTGGTGTTGATGCAATGTAACACGAACTACACCGCCAGCCCGAATAACTATGACCATTTGCATATCAACGTGCTGAAAACCTACGCGTCCATGTTCCCGGATGTGATTCTGGGACTCTCCGATCACACTCACGCCGTCGCCCCGGTCATCGCGGCGGTGACGCTTGGCGCGCGCGTCATCGAGCGTCACTTCACTGACAGCAACGACCGCGAAGGTCCCGACCACAAGTTCGCAATGGATCCCGCCAAATGGGCGCGGATGGTCGAAGAGACGCGTCTGCTCGAACGTTCGCTTGGTTCCGCTGACAAGTTCATCGCTGACAACGAAGTGGATACCGCTGTCGTGCAACGTCGCTGTCTGCGTGCGGCGCGTGACATCAAGGCTGGAGAGGTGTTTGTTCGTGACATGATCGATGTCCTTCGCCCTGCGACTCCTGGTGCGATCAAGCCTGACCAGATCGATAATGTCATTGGGACGAAGGCGTTGCATGATTTCAAGTATGGACAGGAGTTGCGCTGGACTGATTTGGGAGCCTAAAGCAGTTTGAAAGTTGACAAGTTTAAAGGTTGGAACGTTTAAACCTGCAAACTTTCAAAAGGTCCAACCGATTTTTTATGAAGATCATTTACTTTTCGAAAAGTTATACCCCTCACGATTATCGTT
>DATIUT010000058.1:0-20845 GCA_035466615.1 Anaerolineales bacterium
GCGAGGCGAATTTTTGTGCAAGAGTAAACAGCCTCGGGCGACGCGTGATGCGGCTGTATGTCTTCAAGAAAAAACGTGACGAAAAGGATAATCCAGTGGTCTGTGGTCTGTAGTCTGGAGTCGGAGAATATCCTGCTCTTACGCGAGTCAGCAATTTTGGCAAGTCAATATCCACAGGGCAGGCATCCTTGCACGCGCCGCACAAGGACGAGGCTTGCGCGAGCGGAACGAATTCGCTTCCGAAGAGTCCTGCTGAGATGACCGAACCAATGGGACCTGAATAAGGGCTATTGTAGGCGTGACCACCGATCTCGCGGAACACGGGACAGGCATTGAGACATGAGCCGCAGCGAATGCAGTAGAGCGATTCTTTAAGCGGTGAGTTGCGAAGGCGGGAACGCCCGTTATCAATGAGAATGATGTGGCGTTGTTGGTTGGCGAGAGGCTTGTGAATCAGCTGGGTATAGACGCTGAGTTTTTGCCCGGTGGCAGAGCGGGGGAGGAATGAAAGCATGAGGGCAAGATCATCAAGGTTGCGGACGAGACGTTCCATGCCCATGAGTGCAATGTGGATTGGCGGCAGGGATGTGACCATGCGCCCGTTGCCTTCGTTGGTGACGAGGCAAATACCGCCTGTTTCCGCAACGCCAAAATTGACACCGCTGATGCCGATATCGGCAGTAAGGAATACATCGCGCAACACTTTGCGCGCGGTGTTGGTGAGCGTGGGGATATCTTCCGTGTAGGGGATGCCGAGTTTTTCATGGAAGAGTCGGCCAACATCATCACGGCGCAGGTGAATGGCAGGTGTGATAATGTGTGCTGGTTTCTCGTTGCGAAGTTGGACGATGTATTCACCCAGATCGGTTTCAATAACCTTCATGCCTTCCGCTTCGAGCGCGTGGTTGAGGTTGATTTCCTCGCTCACCATGCTCTTTGATTTGGCAACCAATTTGTGTAGGGGCGGATGACCATCCGCCCCTACAATATTAAAAATGATTCTTATCGCCTCACCTGCATCTTTGGCGCGATGAACGACGATTCCATTTTGAGTTGCGTTCCTGCCGAATTGCTCGAGGTACTCGTCGAGATGCTCGATGATATCTGCGCGGATGGCATGTGCCTGTTGGCGTCGGCCCCTCCAGTTTGGAAGGGTCCTGAGCGAGTTGATGCGTCCCTGCACGCGTCGCTCGGCGTTGGCATCCAATGCGATACGCAGAGTCGCGTTTGCCAGTGACTTGCGGATGCGTTGCCTGAATTCAGTAGCGCTCATGGTTTAACCAGCTTCTTTCATCCCGATATAAAGCCCGCGTCCATCCAATCCTTTTTTGTCATGAATCACCTTCAAGTCAGCAGACTGGAAGGCGTCCAGATATTCCTTGTGTGTGAACAGACCCAGTTTATGGACCTCAATTTGGTGTTTGATCCCTTTGGGTGTGCCAAACAGATATTGGAACTCCAAAACCGATACCCTGCCTCTTTGCCCGCTGTGGCTCATACGGACGATCTTGAGGTCAGGCTTGTCAACGCGAAGGGTAAAAACCCGCCCGGGATGCCACTGTTCAGGTGTGAACCATGGCTCGATCAGTAAAACCCCGCCGGGAAGAAGATGCCTGCTCATGTTCCTGATCGCTTTACGCAGGTTGTTTTTGGTCTTCACATAGCCAATGGAACTGAACAGACAGGTGATGATGTCAAATTGACAACCCAGTTCGAACCTTGTCATATCGCCTCGGTGGAAATGGATTTTAGGATGCTTCTTCCGGGCGACCTTCAGCATGTTCTCGTCAAGATCCAGCCCTTCGACTTTATAGTGTTTGCTCAGCGCGTTGGCATGAACTCCGGTGCCACATGCAACATCAAGCAGGAACTTTCCTTTGCTCCGTTGATATTTCGCAATAAATTGGTGTGCAATTTTTACCTCTGCGGCATAATCCTTTTCCATCGAGCCGTAGATATCGTCATAGTATTGTGCTGATTTCGAGAACATGAATTCCTCCTGCTCACTGGCGATGATTGAGTACTTCCGCAATATGAACCACTCCTTGCGTTTTCTTCTGCCTATGCAACCCGCCTGCGATGTGCATGAGACAGCCTGACTCAGTCACGACCAAAGTGGGAGATTGGGTCTTTTCCAGGTTGCTGATCTTTCGCTTCAACCACTCCGCTGAAAGTTCGGGATGCTCCATTGAGAAGATACCTCCAAAACCGCAACAATCTTCGGCATTTGGCAGTTCAACGATCGTCGCACCTTTGACGTTGGCAAGCAGGGCGCGCGGCTGACGGTCAATGTTCATGCCGCGCAGGGTATGACAGGATGAATGATAGGTCAGTGTCCCATCCCAGTGTGCGCCGAGGTCAGTGACGCCAAGCTTGTCCACGATATATTCTGTAAATTCATACACGCGCGAAGCCAATGCCTGCGCGCGCGGCAACCAAACAGGGTCATCTGCGAATAATTCGGCGTATCCATGCTTCATCATGTGCGCGCAAGAGCCGGATGGGATGACAATGTCACCTTCTGATTTTTCGAACACCCTGATCGTATGTTCCGCTGTCGGACGTGCCTCTGCGCGCAAGCCTGCGTTGAAGTTTGGTTGCCCGCAACAAGTTTGGTCGGACGCGAATTCAACGTCCATGCCGAGGCGGCGGAGAATCTCTACTATGGCCTCACCGGTTTTCGGGTAGAAAGAATCGACGAGGCACGTCACAAAAAGTTGTACTGTTGTCATGAATCAATTTTATCCCAATTAAATTTTTAGGGTATGATTGTGCGGCTATGAATAATTTCCATACCCAACCTCCTTCCTTTGACCTTCCCAAAAGGCTGGCCCGCCTTGGCGAACTTGCTTATAACCTTTGGTGGACCTGGCAGCCTGAAGCAGGGCGGTTGTATTCACAACTGGACCGCTCCATGTGGGAACGCCTGAATCACAACCCCATTCGGATGCTGCGCGAGATCAAGCGCGCGCGATTGAACGAAGTACTCAAAGACAGGGATTACATGGATTCTTACAAACACGTCTTTGAAGAATTCGATTCTTATATGGCAGAGCAGGATACATGGACGCATCAGACTCAGCCGAAACTTGCCTCGAATCCCATTGCTTATTTCTCCATGGAATTTGGCCTGCATGAAACCCTCCCGATCTATTCGGGCGGACTCGGCGTGCTGGCTGGCGATCACCTGAAAGAGGCGAGCGACCTTGGCTTGCCATTGACAGGGGTCGGCTTCATGTACGCGCAGGGATACTTCTCGCAACGCATCAGCGATGACGGCTGGCAGGAGGCTCTGAATAACCCGCTGACTTTTTCCGATCTGCCTGTCAATCAGGTAGTAAAGGATGACAAGCCTGTCACTGTCGAAGTCGAATTTCCTGACCGAAAGATTTCCCTGCAAGTTTGGGAGGTGCGTGTCGGGCGCATCCCGCTCTATCTGCTCGATTCGAATGTGGAAAACAATTCAGATGCCGACCGCCTGCTGACAGCCCGCTTGTACTGGTCTGACCTTGACCGTCGCATCATGCAGGAGGTCCTGCTTGGTATTGGCGGCGTTCGTATGTTGCGCGCTTTGGGAACCAACCCAACCGTCTGGCACATGAACGAAGGTCACGCCGCGTTCCTCACGCTTGAACGTGCCCGCGAACTTGTGGAAGATGGCGACTCGTTTACATCAGCCATCGAAAAGACACGCGGACAAAACGTCTTCACTACGCATACCCCCGTCCCTGCAGGGAATGATGAGTTCCCGCTCTGGCTTGTGGATAAATATCTCGCGGCGATTTGGCCTCAGCTGGGTCTTACTCATGAGCAGTTCTACAACCTGGCGCGACACGATCAAAACCATGGCGAAACATTCAGCATGGGCGTCCTTGCATTACGCTCGTCGGCTGGACGTAACGCGGTTTCTGAACTGCACGGACATGTTTCCCGTGATATGTGGCGTTTCCTGTGGAAAGACAGGCGCGTGGACGACATTCCCATCACGCATGTGACGAACGGAGTCCATACCGCGAATTGGATGGCGCGCCGCTTGCGCATGTTGCTCGACCTGCATCTTGGCAGCGAGTGGATGAGTCGTCTGGACGAAGCAGAATTATGGGAAAAGCTGGATACCCTTCCCAACGAAGCCTTGTGGGAGGTCCGCCAGCATCTCAAACGCAAGATGAATTTCTACCTCCGCGAACGAGTCCGTGACCGTTGGACAGTGGGTGGTTTCCACCCGGTGCAGGTGGTATCCGCGGGCGTTCTGCTCAACCCGTATGTGCTTACAATCGGTTTTGCCCGTCGCTTTGCAACCTATAAACGCGCAAGCCTGATCCTCTCGGATGTGGAACGGTTACTGCATGTCATAAACCGCCCGAATATGCCGGTGCAGATTGTCTTTGCAGGTAAGGCACATCCCGCGGATGAACCGGGCAAGCAACTCATCCAGAAGATCTACCGCACTGTCAAGCGCGCCGAGACAGGCGGCCGCCTCGTCTTCGTGGAAGATTACGATATGAACCTCGCGCGTTACCTCGTCCAGGGCGTGGACGTGTGGCTCAACACCCCGCGCCGCCCGATGGAAGCCAGCGGCACATCCGGCATGAAGGCTGGCTTGAATGGCGCGCTGAACTTCTCCATTCTCGATGGCTGGTGGCGTGAAGCCTATAACGGCAGGAACGGCTGGTCCATCGGTGAGGATAAACAGTCAGAGTCATCTGATGCGCAGGATCATGCTGATGCCCAGGACCTTTACAACAAACTTGAAAATGAGATCATCCCGATGTATTACGAGCGCGATATCAATAATACCCCAATGGAATGGGTAGGCCGCATGAAGGAATCCATCAAGACCGTCACACCGCAATTTTCCACCCGCCGCATGGTGAAGGAATACGTGGAGAAGCTGTATTCGAAGGCGTTGGAATAAAAAACCGCAGGGACGAGATTGTCTCGCCCCAATATTGGGTGGGGAAACCGCGCCCCGCCCCGACAGGACAATATGTTCCCCGAAATTACTGTTACCGAACTTTCCGAGAAACTAAAATCCGAAGATAAATTCATTCTGCTCGATGTGCGAGAGCTTATAGAACTGAAAAATGCCAAAATAACAGACAGCAGACTTGAGGTCACGCCCTTGAGCCGATTGGCACAGGATGGCGCGAGTGCGTTGTCGAAATCCGCACAGTTACCGGATTCGACCATCTATGTAATATGTCATCATGGCAATCGCAGTATGCAGGTTACAGCATGGCTTGTACAACAAGGATGGAAGAATGTCTTCAATGTACGCGGCGGGATTGACGAATATGCGCGCAGAATTGATCCATCGGTGGGGCTTTATTAACCCGGATTCAACTCGAAATTTGAAACTCGTGAATTAACCACGGCATTTTCTCCTGGTATGGGAACGGGTTGTTTGTCTCAAAAGAATTGTAACTTTTGTCATATGAATTTTTTCCAAAAGCGGATAAGATGGATGGTAATTGGTTTAATTGCAAGGAGAAACCATGGATGTTTTATCAATCAAACCGACAACTGCCTGGGCTGAAGTGGATGAACAGGGACGCCTCATTCTTCCGCCCGAAGTTGCCCGCCAATATGGGCTGAATCCCGGTTCAAAGGTTCGCCTCGACGAGGGGCACAATTTTGTCCGCATGCATCGTCCGGTGACTCACCTCACCAAGGTCTACATCGAACCGACCGTCGCCTGCAACCTCGATTGCATCACCTGTTTCCGCAATGCCTGGGACCAACCCATTGGCAGAATGACCGAGGAAACCTTCGAGAGCATCCTCAACGGGCTAAAACAATTGGACCCGATCCCCAACGTTTATTTCGGCGGCATCGGCGAGCCGTTATTCCATCAAAAGACCATCGAGTGGGTTCGGCGCATCAAGCGGGAACTCGGCGTAACGGTTGAAATCATTACCAATGGCACAACCCTCACTGAGAAAAAATCGCGTGAATTGATAGATGCCGGGCTGGATATTCTCTGGGTCTCCATAGATAGCGCCACTCCTGATCATTTTGCTGATGTGCGCATAGGGGCGGAATTGCCCGGTATTATCAGCAACATGAAGCGTTTGGTGAAAATGCGCGAACCAGGTCATTATCCCAAGCCTGAGATTGGGGTGGCGTTTGTGGCGATGAAACGCAATATTGCCGACCTTCCCAAAGTCATCCAGATCGGAAAATCCCTGCGCGCCAAGTATTTCTCTGTCAGCAACATCCAGCCTGCCACTGAAGACATGCAGGCTGACCGTCTGTATAATCATGCCACCCGCAGCATTGCCTACCTGAATGCCTTCCGCCTCCCGCACATCAGCCTGCCAAAAATGGATTTCGACGAAAACACCCGCGACGCGCTCTCTGAAGTCTTCAATAGCGGCTTGAACGTCAGTTATGCTGGCAACAACTGGGGAGGCGCAAACGATGTGTGCAATTTCGTTGAAAGCGGAACCATGTCCATTGCATGGACGGGCGATGTCAGCCCATGCTGGCCCCTGATGCACACACATATGAGTTATTTGCACGGTAAGCCGCGCCTTTCGAAAAAGCATATCATCGGTAATGTGAATGAAAAAACACTGGGCGAAATCTGGCTTGATCCTGAATATCTTGCCTATCGTGAACGACTGCATAACTTTGTTTTTGCGCCATGCACCTTCTGTGGTGGTTGTGAACTGTCCGAATCAAACGAGGAAGACTGTCTGGGGAATGATATTGCTCCAGTGTGCGGCGGATGCCTGTGGGCACAGGGCATCATACAATGTCCGTGATTCGGATGGTTTTACTTTTATCCACCTTTAATTGACGATCCAGCCTTTTAGGAAAACAAAATATAATAATCTGGCTTCATGCCTTGTTGGGAATGGCGGGCCTCGTCTCTGCGACTGTTCAATCGTCGCGATATCCTTTGGGTAATTGAAACCTGTTATCGCGGTACAATGTGACCGCCAAAGGTATTTGCTTGGATTTTAGAAATGAGTTGGAGGTGTAGAGAAATGGAAGAGATGGCTATGAGGGTCAACTTTTACGCGACTTTGCGCCCGATTGTTGGTAGAAAAACGGTGGAACTGACTCTGCCCACCGGCGTCACTGCCATTCAATTGGTACGAATATTCGTGAAAGACTATCCTGCCATGCGCCGGGAACTGCTGGATGCAAATGAAGAATTCCTGCCGCACATGAAATTTTTTATCAACGGGCGCCAGGCGGAATATCTGCCCGGGAAAATGGATACAGTGCTCCAACCCGAGGACAAGATTGACATCTTTCCCCCCGTTGGCGGTGGATGATGCCAAAAATTATCCGTGAAATGCGCGGGATCCCGTATTTTTTGCTAAAGGAATATTTGCAGGAAATGGGTGGGATTCTTGTGAATGAGGACCTGGTGAGCGGGCAGGGATGGCGCGTGCAACTCGATCGCATGGAACCGTTCCGATTGGGTTCGCTTTCAGTTGGGCAGACCCGCTTGACAATGGACCTGGAAGATGATATCGCAGAGTCTTTTTTGGTGCAATTTGGAAAGAAGACTCTGAGGGCGGGCGGGTAGGTTTTCAGCGGCAGCCAGGTGAAGGGCAGGACCGGGTTCGATGTAGGAGAAGAAGCGGGAATTAAATAAAACGACGCGCCTGAAACGGCGCGTCGTTTTATTGCGGAAACTAGATGATTTCCAGTTCTTTGAGTTTGGATTCAGGTACAACGCCGTTTACCCAGCCTCGTTTGGCGTAATACTCTTCGAGCATTTGCGGCAGTTCAGAGACGTGACCCTTCGAGCCGGGCATGGTGGAAGGTTCGTCGGTGAAGCGCTTGGGCAGATAGTCACTGCCTTCGCGGAAGCCGGCAAGGTTGTTGTAATGGCGTTCAAGGTTGTAAATGCGTTCGCCGGTCTTCAACACATCGTCGGCGGTGAACGAGACGCCCGTCATGGCGGAGTATTGCATGGCGTATTCGTCTGCACCCATGGCAAATGCGCTGAATTTGCAGAGGTCCATGCTGTCTGAGAAGGCGTGGACGTTCTGGAAGATCATGACAAGTTCGCCTTTACCCTTCCATTCAAGTGGGTCAACCTTAAGCGAGTTGAACGGCATGACTCCCAGTTCGGCGGCGGGAGTATATGCACGCAGGTGGCAGGCACCGCGGTTGGATGTGGCGTAGGCGATGCCCATGCCTTTGAGGCCTCGCGGGTCGTAGGCGGGGATGGCCTGCCCTTTGACGGTCATTGCCAGTTCAGGGTGTCCGAAGTGTTTGGCAGTGGCGTTGGCACCTTCTGCCAGAATGTCGCCAATGCCCTCGCGCATGGCGATCAGGCGGGCGGCTTTGGTCATGCCATCGGGATCGCCCCAGCCAAGTTTGCCGGAGCTGTTGGTGTAGCCCTTTTCACTCGCTTCCATCCAGACGGAGAGTGGGTGACCGACCTCAATCGCATCAAAGCCATAGTCATTGGCAAGATCAATCATCTTGGCAACGAGGCGGGCATCAGGGTTTCCACAGTTTGCTCCAACCGACCAGGCAGGTTCGTATTCCACCGATTCCATGCGTAGTCCCTTGAATGGCCCGTCCTTGATTTCCACTTCTTTCTTGCAGGCAACAGGGCAGGCGTGGCAGGTGGGATTATCCACAAGGATGTTGGCGTTGACCCATTCGCCGCTGATTGTTTCGCCGCCTTCACCAAAGGATGTCAACATGCTGTTCTTGGCAGGGAGGGCTCCCATATTATTGGTGATGTTCATCAGCACGTTGGTACCGTAGACCGAGAGGCCGCCTTTGCGCGGGCTGGTGATGTTCTCTTCCGCCATAATGTTCTTGAGGGCGCGTTCATGTGCAGACTTCCAACCATCACGGTTGGCGGCTTTGACGATCTGCTTCTTCGCCTTGATGACGATGGCTTTCAGGTTTTTCGAGCCGCCCACACAGCCTGTGCCGCCGCGTCCGCTGGCGCGGTCATCTTCGTTGATCCAACAGGCAAATTTGACCAGGTTTTCGCCCGCGGGGCCGATGGAGATTACGGTCAAATCCTTTTCGCCATATTTATCTTTGAAGTACTTTATTGTATCGTGGACTCCCTTTCCCCATACGGCTGAAGCATCGAGCAATTCAAATTTATCATCATGGATGTATACATAAGTCGGTTTTGCGGCTTTGCCTTTGAAGACCAAACCATCGTAACCAGCCCAACGCAACCGCGCGGCAGACCAGCCTCCATGGTGAGAATCAGTTACGGTTCCAGTCAGAGGCGATTTTGTCACGACCGCCATGCGCCCACTCATGTTGGCTTCGGAACCGGTCATTGGGCCGTTCATGAAGCACAGGAGGTTATCCGGTGAGAGCGGGTCCACTGACGGACCGTTGTCGTAGACAAACCTCACGCCGACGCCGCGTGCCCCAATATATTTGCGTTTATATTCTTCGGGAATTGGTTTGAATTCCGTTTTACCTGATGTCAGATCAACCCAGGCAACCTTATCTGCGTAACCACCGAGTGCCATGCCGTGCCTCCTTTGTTTAGTATGCAAAATTAAACAGCTTGCGCTGTTTTCCTTCTACTAGAATATCATCTAGAAAAGTGGAAGTCAAGTATTAAGTTTTTCCTTAACCGTGAAAGTGACATTTGTCATGCGTTGTTCAGGTTTCTGTTCGGGTATTGAGATGCGTTATACTTCTTTGAACTCAAAAATTCAAACACCTATGAAACAACTCCTCCAAAATATCAAAACTGGAAAATCCTCCATTGAAGAGGTTCCCATGCCAACTCCCCGCGAGGGGCAGGCGCTTGTCAAAGTGGAGGCAAGCCTCGTCTCTGTGGGAACCGAGCGTATGGTTGTTGAATTCGCTGAAAAGAGTCTTGCAGGCAAGGCGCGTTCCCGCCCTGATCAAGTCAGGCAGGTCATTGACAAGGCACGTCGTGAAGGTTTATTGAACACTGCGCAAGCCGTGCTCAATCGCCTCGACCAGCCGATGGCGCTGGGGTATTCCTCCGCAGGCACCATCGTTGCGCTTGGAAAGGGCATGCACGGTTTCAAAATCGGTCAACGTGTAGCGTGTGCGGGTGGTGGTTTTGCCGTTCACGCTGAATACAACGTTGTGCCTCGTAACCTGCTCACACCTCTTCCCCAAAATGTGGATTTCGAATCCGCCGCCTTTACGACCCTCGGGGCGATCGCCCTGCATGGATTCCGTTTGGCTGAACCGCAGATCGGTGAAAATGTTGCAATTATTGGGATGGGGCTTCTAGGACTCCTCACCGCCCAAATCGCTTCCACTGCCGGATGCAATGTCCTGGGAATAGACATTGATCCTGCCCGCCTAGCCCTCGCCTCTTCTCTGGGACTTCAAGCTGTTTCCCGCGAGAAAGCCGTGAACTCATCTGCTGCCTTTACCTCCAGTCATGGCTTCGATGTCATTCTCATCTGCGCGGACACTTCATCCAATGATCCGGTTGAACTTGCAGGGGTGATTGCGAGAGATAAGGCGCGTGTCGTTGCGACCGGTGCGGTTGGCCTGACCATTCCCCGCAAGGTCTACTATGAAAAAGAAATCTCCTTCATCAACTCGCGTTCTTATGGACCGGGTCGTTACGATGTCAACTACGAAGAGAATGGACAGGACTACCCCCTCAGCTACATCCGCTGGACGGAAGGCCGTAACTTCGAAGCCGTTGTGAGTTTGATGTCGAAGGGCAAATTGCAGGTAAAACCGCTTATCACACATCGCTTTCCCATTGAAAAGGCAACACAAGCGTACGAGGTCATTACAGGAAAAAAGAAGGAAAAATTCCTGGGCGTTTTGCTGACATACCCTGAAGGAAATACGAAAGAAGAAAATAGCACTTTCCACTTTCCACTTTCGAGAACATCGAAAATCACATCCGTGAGGCTCGGCGTCCTCGGCGCCGGCCTCTTTGCCAATGCCATGCTTCTTCCGGCCATCAAAAAAGCCGGTGACATCGAACTTGCTGGCATCGCCTCCTCCGGCGGATTGCACGCACAACATTCCGGCAGGAAATTCGGGTTCAAATATGCCACTTCGGATGACGACGAGATCATCAAAGATCCAAATATCAACACCATCGCCATCCTCACCCGCCATGACTCACATGCAGATTTGGTCGTTAAAGCGCTGAAAGCGGGCAAGCATGTCTTCGTAGAAAAACCCTTGGCGATTAACAATGCTCAGCTTTCATCCATCAACAAACAACTGAAAACAAACAGCCGATCGCTGTTAACCGTCGGCTTCAACCGTCGCTTCGCTCCTCTTGCCCAACAACTTTCCGCTTTCTATAAAGACCGTACAGAACCACTCCATGCCCACTATCGTGTCAATGCCGGAGCTATTACCCTTAATCATTGGATACAGGATCCCAATATTGGCGGCGGACGCATCATCGGCGAAGCCTGTCACTTCATTGACTTCATCACCTTCCTTGTTGGTGACTCTCCCGTTTCCGTGACTGCACATGCCTTGCCCGATGTCGGCAAATACCGCGAGGATAACGTCTCCATGACATTTACCTTTCCTGACGGCTCCATCGGTGTCGTGGATTATCTCGCCAACGGCGACAAATCCTTCCCAAAGGAACGCGTGGAAGTCTTCTGCGGGGGACAGGTCGCAGTGTTGGATGATTTCGTTTCGTTGCAAACCATTCATGATGGAAGGAGGAGGCAGGAGAAAGGTGCACAAAATAAGGGTCACGTCAACGAATGGAAAGCCTTCGCCAAATCCATCCGTGAGGGTGGCGAACCTCCCGTCCCTTATGAGCAACTCATCGGTGTGACCAAATCCACGTTTGCGGTGGTGGAGGCGATTCGATCAGGTCAAACCATCACGATATGACAGGGAAATAAAGGTTTCGCAAATCATGTCCATTGAGCCGTGGAAGGTATTGGAGTCGACTTACGTCCGCCCGAGGTTTCGGGTGGATAGATGTGAATTGTCCAATGGGAAGTTTCTGGATGCCACGATCTTTGAGTTTCGGTCATGGGCAAATGTCGTTGCTCTTACCAAAGATAATGAAGTGGTGTTGGTCAAGCAATATCGCCACGGTGTGCAGGAAATGTTATTGGAGACCCCCGGTGGTGTGGTGGAGGATGGTGAAGACCCATTGGAGGGGGTAAAACGGGAATTGCTCGAAGAGACCGGGTACACAGCCTCTGAGTTCATTCAGGTGGGCAGGCTGTATCCCAACCCTGCTCTCCAGACGAATGCCATGTATTGCTTCCTGGCTTTGGGCGCTGAAAAAGTTGCCGGGCAGGATCTGGATGACGGCGAAGATATAGAAGTTCATCTTGTGCCCCTGGATGAGCTGATTCGGATGATCGGACGTGGAGAATTTCCTCACGCTTTGGATATTGCCGTGCTATTTCAAGCACTGGTCCATATGGAACGCGTTTGATGGATTCCGAACGTCGGGGAATTTTGTAGGAACTCGTGCAGGCTTCACGCTCGCGAGCCGCTCGCTGTTACTGAAAGATTGAGATGAATCGGTTTCCGGTGACGGCCCTGCCAATCCGGCTTTGCCGGGCATGCCCCAGTCAATACGGGAACTATTCCAACCCTCCATCGTCCTTGATGTAACGCTGAAAATATAAATCTATTTCACGGAGGATAAGATGAAATCTCGATCCAGTCTGTTCATGTTGTTTGTTGTCGGAACATTACTGCTCGCCGCGTGTGGTGCTGCGGCTGCAACGGAAGCGCCAGCCGAAGTGGAGTATTTTGCAGTTGAACCTGCCGCGACTGTTGCATCCGAATTGAAAGCAGGGGATGAAGTTGCCAGGCAGTCTGCTGAGGCAATCGGTTTTCCCATTTCGGAAGGGACGGCTTATGAGGTGACCAATCAATCGGGGGATCTGACAGTGCTTGAACGTTCCAATCGTATGATCGTAAAGAATGCAGATATCCGCCTTTTGGTGGAGGACACGAATATAGCCATTGACCGAACCACACAGATCGTCGGTGACGCGGGCGGATATATCGTCAGTTCGCGCGTGTGGTATCAGGATTATGGTGAGCATCAAATGAAATACGCTTCCGTCACGCTTGGCGTGCCGGTGGATGAGTTCGAGAAGGTGCTCAGCCGCCTGCGCGGACTGGCCATCGAGGTGCGTGATGAGACCGCTTCGGGCGATGATGTGACCGATCAATACGTGGACCTCGAGTCGCAGTTGGCGAATCTCGAAGCAACGCGCGAACGGGTAAAGTCCTTTTTGGACGATGCCAAGACCGTTGACGAAGCCCTGCGCATCAACCAGGAACTGGCAAGCCTTGAATTGCAGATCGAACAGATCAAGGGGCGCATGAATTACCTCAACGACCGTTCCGCCTTTTCGACGATCACGATTAACTTTGAACCTGAACTGCCTGAACTGGAGCCTCTGCCTGAACCCGCTCCGGCGGCATGGAATCCTGGCATTGTGTTGAAGGATGCGGTTGAGGTGTTGACGGTTGCGTATCAGGGAATTGCAGAATTCGTGATTTGGCTATTCGTGGTCATCCTGCCCATTCTTCTGCCGCCAGCGCTCATCCTTTGGGCTTTGTGGAAGTTGGTCACGAGGAAGACAAAAGTAGTAAGCCGGGATTAGTTGAAAGTGAAAAGTGAAACAGGGACAGCGCGTGAGGTGCCGTCCCTGTTTTGGTTAATGCAACAACAGCGCCACCACCACCCCAAACGCCCCGCACGCAAAATTGACCCAGTCGTTATCCAGCCGCTTCCAGCCGCGGATGTGAACCGTCTGTGTGCCGCAGGTGTGAAGCGGGTGTTTCTCGGTCTCTTTTTTGTCGGTGGGGCAGTAGTACATCGCTTGTACGGTCGCGCCAAGCAGTGAGTCGAAGAGTGAACCTGCGAGTCCGGCGAAAGTGATTAATGGCAGAAGTGACCACTTGTCAATAAACCAGGCTGTGGGTAACGCGATGATGGCGGCGCCCAACAGCGACGCGAATGTACCAAAGAGGGAGACCCCGCCCGAGGTCCCTTTTTCGACTCGTTTTCTAAGATTCGTGATCATGCGCGGCGGAGTCGGATTCAGGACTCCCAATTCTGTTGCCCACGTATCCGCGTTGACTGCCGCAAGCGCCGCAGCGAATCCGATCCACCCGATAATTGATTCGGGATAAAGGGCATGGACCAACACGAAAGCCGTCGCCAGCCCACCGTTGCCAAAGACCTGACCGGCGTCGCGTTCATGTCCCTTTGAGAATTTTTCGTCCAATCCCTGTTTTCGTTTTTTGAACAAGCGACTCAATGCCGAAGATGTAATGAAAAACGTGAGGAGCAGGACTGCCCATTTCCACCCACCAACACCGAAAACGATCGTGCCTACAACGGTCGCGGCAAACGCTCCGCTTTGATTGAGGCTGTGCACGCGATAAGCAAGGAAGGCGATGATGATTGCGAGGATAAAACCGATGAGGAATTGCATGGTTGGTTTCGAATCAAAGGTCGGAAGTCAAGGGTCGAAAGAGTGATGCGCGACCTTTGACCCTTGACCTGCAACGTTATTAAACAGGCGTCGTCACCAAAAACAGAACTGCCAAAAGGAACAACACCGCACAAAGCGTGCCTGAGACCCAGACAATGAACGCAAGCGGACGTTGTGGTTGCCAGCGGTAAAAATATAACCCTGCAATGATACCGGCTACGTACATGAACCCGCTGATAAGCGGAAGCAGGATCAATTGCGAGGATGCAGTCACTTCATCTGGTACACCGAGCACGTTGAACCCAAACGGGATCTGTGATAGCGAAGGGATCAATATCCCAACCCAGACCACAAGCCCAAGATTGAGAAAGAGACCGCTTGTCCATAGAAAACGCGCAAGAGGAGTTTCCCATGCCTGTGTGATGATGAACGAAGGATAAACGGACACAGGCTCGGCGGGAGTCAGGCTTCCCAGTTCGATGGCGCGCGCAAAGGTCTGCGCCAGCGCGGCGGGGCTTTCAGGTGAGATGGCAAAGACACGTTTTGATGTTGCGATGAGTATCAGGTTCTTCGGATCAGAGGCGATGAACTCAACCAAACCTAAGTCTGGATGACGACGCGTGCCAAGCACCGCTCCTGGCAATCGGAAATGTGGAAGTAGCAACGGTCTGGTTAGGTCAGACGCAGGTCGTACCCATTCGATATCGGTCAATGGAATATCTTCGACGCGTAGACCCCAGATTGCGGCGAGACTGTCGCGGTCAATGTAGTAGTCCGCGCGCAGAAGGGCATAGGCGCGATACCCAAAGAATGGTATCGGCGCAAATGCAAGTAAAGAGATCAGAAGAAAGGTGACGTAAGATGGCCCCACTTGTGCCCTGGAGAGATTCCAAAATCCCCACGCCGATGTGGCGGCAAGGGCGATGATAAAGATCACATGCACCGTAATACCGATTCGTTTGGCGGGGGGGAAATGTCCGACTTTGGGGTTGTTCATGATTGCGCCTGCAGGGGCGGGTACCCGCCCCTGCAAAATTAATTCAAAATGGATTTTATTTTCTCAACGACATCTTTAACCAGCACAAGTTGATTCTCTTTCACCTTGCGCGGCTTCAATTCTACCATTCCCTCTTTTAAACTTTTTTCTCCCACCGTCACGCGGACGGGACAGCCGATCAAATCTGCGTCGTTGAATTTGACGCCCGCACGTTCGTCGCGGTCATCGAACAAAACCGACAAGCCTGCATCCTGCAATGCCTGATAAATCTCATCGGCTTTGGCATGTGTATCCATTTCCTTGCCGGGGAGGTGCATCAGGTACACGTCAAATGGCGCGGCGGGATGGGGGAGAGTCAAACCTTTGTCATCGTGATGTGATTCTGCTGTTGCCAATAAGACATTCTCAAAAAGATATTCTTTGTGGGCGGCCAGACTGATGCCTGGAATAACCGAAAGCGGATCTCCGCACTTGACACAAACATTTCCTTCTTTTGCTTGGACAAAATCTGCAACGACCTCTGCGAAATAATCACGTCCGTAATTTGTATTTTTGAGGTGATAGTCTGGTTCGTTTGCGCCAGCAACCAGATTTTGTGATTGTGGGATCAAATCGTCCACGACGATCAACGCATCTTTCAACCCGATGGCTGACGCGTATCCTGCCGCCGCTCCCGCGCTGACAATTTCCTCCGCAGTCGCCGCACGGACATCGCCAACATGCTGTTTGAGTTTTGCTTCGCTGAGTTGCATATCCCCGCGCACGACGACAAAGATGAATTTGCTGTCATTCACGCGCGTGTACATCAATGCCTTGGCGGTCTTTTCTTTGGGAAGGCCGAGAAAATTTGCAAGCGACTCGATGGTGTTGCAACCGGGAGTGGGCACTTTTTCGAGCGGAAGTTGTTCCTCAATTGGAAGTGCAGTTTTTACAAAACGCGCAACTTCCACTCGCTCTGTATATTTACAGGATGGACAATGTGCGACTTCAATGGAGCCTGATTGAATGGGAAAGAAAGTCTCGTGGTCATTGCCTATGGCAGGCAATGAAAGATGAAAGAGGAAAGGCTCACTGTCCGACAAGTTGCGTAAATGCTTGAGCGCATATTCCCCTAATTTCGTTGGGAGGTTCTCCCTTGTCAAATACCCTGCACGGACGAGAAAGGAGAATCCCTCCGTCCGGGCATTGTTCGGCGCTTCGCGTTGTGTTTGGATTTGCAGGTCGCGATATTTCATATACATATTCGCAGGGGCGACCAGCTGGTCGCCCCTGCGTGGGTTACCCTTCGTCCTTTTTCTTCTTCTTCGGAACCTTTTGTATTTTCTCAGATTCAGGGACAACGATCGGTGTTGACGCGATGGACTCGGCTTGGGCGGCCTCAGACTGCGTCGTCTCGGTGGCTGGCCCAAGGTCCAGTTCGACCGTTTCTTCCATCCGAATTTGACCGCGCAGGAACGCGCCTTCCTCCGTCACGAACGCGGTGGTGACTACGTCTCCCCACACGCGACCCGAACCGCGGATCTCCAATTTTTGGGTAGTGATATTGCCGCGCACCGCGCCTGCCACGATGACCGTGTTGGCGCGGACATCCTGACAGGTGACACGTCCTGTCTCGCCGACCACGAGCATGCCGCGCAGGGCAATTTCGCCTTCGAACGCGCCCTCGATGCGGACGCCGCCCGAGCCGTTAATGGAGCCGTGCCAGATGACGCCCGACCCAAGCACGGATGTGATGCGCTCGACGGCTTGAACGGGTTGTTGAGTTTCAGTAGGAGTGGTGTTGCGTTTGAACATGGTGAAGTAATTTTACCGTAGAAATAATAACCGCTGGTTTCGATACGTGCTTCGCACGCTCGACCAGCGGTTATATAGATGTTCTTGAAATTAGTGGTCTCGATATGTTTTTCGCTGCCGCTCAAGGCTACTGGACCACCAGGTTACCAATTACCCGCTCTTCTCTTCTTCCTTTCCACTGATCTGCACGCCCATGATGTTGAAGCCCGAGTCAATGTAGATCACTTCGCCGGTGACGCGTGTGGAAAGGTCTGATCCGAGGAACACAGCCATATTGCCTACATCTTCGATGGTCACGTTCTCACGCATCGGGGACATGTCCGCAAAATGCTTGTACATGTCACGGAAACCGCCCACGCCAGCCGCCGCCAGTGTGCGGATCGGTCCTGCCGAAATCGCGTTGACGCGGATCTTCTGCGGACCCAGGTCATAAGCCAGATACCGGGTGGAGGATTCCAGAGCGGCTTTTGCAACACCCATCACATTGTAGTGGGGGGCGACCTTGGTCGCGCCCGAGCCATACGTCAGGCACATGATCGACGCGCCGGGATTCAGATGAGGGATAAAGGCATTTGTCAACGCGACGAACGAGAATACGGAAATATCCATTGCGTTTTTGAAACCGTCACGGCTGGTCTGATAGTACGGTCTGCTCAATTCTTCGCGCCCCGCGAATGCGATCGAGTGCACAAGAATATCGATCTTCTCAAAATGTTTTGCAGCGCTCTCAGCTACTCTCGTGATCTGGTCATCCTTTGTCACGTCGCATTCCTCGACCCACTTGCAGTTGATCTTTTCAGCAAGCGGCTTTACACGCCGCTCGAGCATCTCGCCCGCGTAACTGATGCCAATATTCGCACCCTCGCGCTTGAACGCCTGGATGATGCCCCACGCGATGGACTTGTCATTTGCCAGACCAAACACCAATGCATTTTTACCTTCAAGTAATCCCATAATCTCTCCTTTGGTTGTACCCGTCATTGCGACCTTCGGGAGGCAATCTCCTGCTCTATTGGGGATTGCTTCGCAAAAAGCGCTCGCAATGACATTATTGAATTTTCCAGCCTTTGACCAAAAATCTCCAGGGTTTGGATTTCCACGGTTCAGGCACATTATTTAAACCCACACGTGGACATTTCGTCACGAGCGAATCTGACACTCGAACACCCGCTTCGATCCATAAACCCAAGCCTGATTCCGTCAAATCGACCGTATTCTCCCCTTTGCCTATCCCCATTGCCTGACACAACTTCCCCGGACCGAACGTGTCACGTCCCATCCGCCGCGCGAACATGACCTCCGCACCCTCAATCGGCTGGATCGCCCGTATCAACACCGCCGCAGGGAAGCCTTCCTGCTCTGTGACCGCGTTCAGCATCCAATGATGCCCATACGTGAAATAGACATATGCATGCCCCGCTTCGCCATACATGACCTGTGTGCGCGGAGTCTGTCCCGCCCTGGCATGACATCCCAGGTCCGTTTCGCCGATGTAGCCTTCGGTTTCGGTGATGAGACCCACCAGCTTCACGCCATCCAGAACCCGAGCCAGGCGCGCGCCGATGAGTTCGCGTGCAACGGTCAATGTGGGACGATTATAAAAGGAGCGGGGAAGAGGTTTATTCACCACAGAGTTCACGGAGATCACAGAGAGGATTTAATCGAGAGAACCATTAATGAAGCGCTTAATTCCATTTTTTACGAGTTTGACATTGAAGTTAATCAATAAACCGACTTTACAGCCAGAGAGTTTCAGGTAGGAAAGGATTTGTGCAACATGAATGGGAGCAATTCCAGCCGCACCAATAATTCCTTCCGTTATTTTATTAAGCTCTTCTCTCTCCAGCATCTATAAATCTCCGTGTACTCTGTGCTCTCTATGGTGATTACTTAAAACGAGGGTCTCTCTTTATTGTCAGTCTCAAGCCTTCCTCCAACTTAATGGACGAGCGATACCCCAATTTCTCCTTCGCCAGCGACAGATCCGCGCGCATGTGGGAGACGCCGCCGGAGGTTTGAGCGTTGTAGATGACTTCTGCTTTGCTTCCCACCACATCGAGAACGGACTTGATCAGGTCACGGATGCTGGTCTCTGTGCCGGAACCGACATTGATGACCAGTCCGTTGATGTTCGGTGCGGTCGCCGCGGCAACCAGTGCACTAACCACATCGTCCACGTAGACGTAATCGCGCGTCTGGTTTCCGTCTCCGTGTGCGACCAAGGTCCCGCCGCGCAGGGCCTGTTTCAGGTAATGCGGCACCACGGGCGGATGTGAGGCGGGCAGGTGTTGACCGGGTCCGTATGCGTTGAAGATTCGCAGACTGACCGTTTCGATTCCCCACAACCCGCCGATCGTGCGGACGTAGTATTCCGCCGCAAGTTTGGAAACAGCGTACGGTGAGCGCGGATTCGGAGTGAGAGTCTCTTTCAGCGGTTGATCGGCCAGATCGCCGTACACAGCCCCGGACGAAGTGAGAACGACGCGGCGTACGCCGACATCCCGCATGGCTTCCATGAGCGCGACCGTCCCGCCCACGTTGACGTTGTTGTAATCCCGCGGATACAGCACGGACTCTGGCACAGAGACGCGCGCCGCGAGGTGATAGACGACATCCACCTCTTGAAGCAGAGTCCACAATTTGGGGCGGTCACTGACATCGCCGCGCGTAAAATGGACATCGGGCGCGAGTGCCTGCGGATCGCCCGTGGAGAGATCGTCCAACCCGCGGACCTGGTGTCCCTCGCGGGCGAGATGGTTGGCAAGGGAAGAGCCGAGGAATCCCGCGGCTCCAGTGATAAGGAAATTCATAGTTAAAGATTATAAACGACTGCATCGGTTATGGATTGGGCGATATATAATTGCCGGTATGGAACAGACTCCCGAGCTCATGGCGTTGACCGCCTGCAGCGGAACACTGACCGACCCCGGGAACCACCCCGGCGTGGACTATGACGGAAAACGCGTGTATTTTTGTAATCCTGCCTGTTTGCGTGTGTTTGAAGAAAACCCTGATGGTTTTATGAACGGGGAAGTGGATCACCCATTGGGGGCCGGGTGATTATTTGATACCTATTTTGATTGACTCATTCCGATTAGTCTGTTACCATTGACTTTAGTAGGATAACGGTAAGTTACGTTGGTTAGAAGAACAGCCACAGCTCACGGTTTCAATCCGTGGGCTGTTTTGTTTACCTCCGATGGAACGACCAAGACGCCTAGAAAAAATTTTTATATTGCCATAGGAGGCAAAACATGTCTGAAAGAATAGTCGGTACAGTCAAGTGGTTCAACGGTGACAAGGGCTTCGGCTTCATCGAGCGCGAAGGCGGAAAGGACGTTTTCGTCCATTTCTCCGCCATTCAAGGCGATGGTTTCCGCAACCTGCAGGAAGGCCAGAAGGTCGAGTTCAATGTTGAACAGGGACCCAAAGGACCGCAGGCAAGCAACGTCACTCTGATGTAGTTGACAAAAAAGAGCCCCGCGATTTTGCGGGGCTCTTTTTTGATTCAAAATCCATCACCCCGATAGCCACGGTTTTTCGTCGGGACGAATCTCCCTCTCCTAGTGGGAGAGGGCAGGGTGAGGGATAAAAGAGCCTGATGCGGAAGCGTTAGGCTCCTTTTTGATTCATCACGATGGAAATT
>DATIUT010000059.1:0-3038 GCA_035466615.1 Anaerolineales bacterium
GTGGGGTTGGGCATGGCGGTCGTTGGAATGCTGCTGCCCAAGCCCCGGCCAGGCCCATATCTTCCCCTTTAAATCCAAATTTGAATAATTGTAACTACTCACGCAAAAGCTGGCTGAAGCAGGAACGGCAAAACGGGTGTGCCCATCAAGCTGACCAATTTTTGGAAGGCACTCTCACGGTTTCGTTTGGCGGTGTTCAGGACGGTGGTGAGAGCCGCAAAGGCTTGAGCGCCCCAATCGGAGCGGAAGCTGCCCATCACCTTGCGATGAATAACCGACGGACGCAAAGCGCGCTCACAGGCATTATTGTCAGCAGGCACATCGGTACGCTTCAGGAAGACAAAGAGTGAATCACGATACTTGCGATAACGCTCGCGCAAATTGGTGCCCAGGCCGTGGAACCTGCGCTTCAGCAGTCGTTCCACTTGTTTCTCCAGGATCGTCACTTGTCTTTGGTAGCCTCTCTCAGTCAGGTTTGCTCGGCGATTTCCCAGACGAATGGCTTTGCGAAACAAGGTTTGCATTTCTCTCGCCCACGCCAAACGCGGCCGCTTATCAATCAGACCTTGTAAATTGCGGATCTGGTGCGCCAAACAAATCTGGCACAGTTTCGCTGGCGCATTCAATTGGGCTTTCCAGCAGTCGCAGACCCACACTTCTGCTTCACACTCGTCCATGAAGGTCTCGATCACATCGTAGCCTCGGCTGGGCACAATCAGATGATATTCGCACTTCCCGCCGACAAAGACCCATTGCCAATGATTGTGCCCATGCACGCGCACACTGGTTTCATCACTGCCAATCACTCCGCTCTGGCGAACTTGCTCCCCAATCGCTTCCGCAGCACCTGCCAGCGCCTGACCTGCCCGCTGGACGATCGCCACCGCCCCGCCTTCGCTCAACGGCAGATGGAAGAGCTCGCCACAAATCTGCACCAGCCGTTCGAATCCAATGTGATGTTCGTGATGCAAGATTGTCACCGCGGCTTCCAGCCGTGGACCAAAATAGCGTCCCGCTTCCAAACCCTCAGGCAATTTCCCGCATTGAGGTTCTCCGCAGCACGGACAGATAACTTCCTGCTGCCGCGTCTCGATCACCACCGGCTGGATCTCGGGCAACTCGGTGATCTGACGACGGATGGTCCGCACGGGTACCTGATCCAACAGATTGAGCTGACAGTTTCGACAATTGTCCACATACACATCGATCACTTTGCTCGGATTGTCCACCAGGGCGCGCTCATGCTTTTCATGCCCTGGCTTGGCGCCCTTCCTTCGCTTTCTCTTGCGCTTCTTTTTCTCAACCTTGAAATCCCGAGAAGGCGGCTGTGAAGAATTCCTGGAGGTCGTCGGCGTTTGTTTCAAACGCAGTTTCTCTTCCATTTCATGGATTTTGCCCATCAACTCATGGATCAGCGCGATCAATTCTTCCCGCGATAGTTCCTCGATGCCTGCCTGTGCCTTCTCTGGTATCATGCCTGTCTTAACACTCGTTTTTCAAAAAAGTCGTGAGCAGTTACCGTCTTTTTATTTCGTGAAGACGGTCAACCTGACAGGGATCTACCAGGTTGAATTGAGCCAGCCGCGCAGTTCCATCGCTTTGACAACGCGCGAGATCGCGACGATATAGGCCGCATCGCGCATATACAGGCCTTCTTTTTCACTCGTATCCAGCACCGCGTTGAACGCGTTGGTCATCTTGGTATCGAGTTTCTCAAGCACCTCATTCTTTGTCCAGTAGAAGTTCATATCGTTCTGGACCTGCTCGAAGTAGGAGGTTGTCACGCCGCCCGCATTGCAGAGGAAATCGGGGATATTAAAGATTTTGTTCTCTTTGAAGAACTCATCTGCCTCAGGGGTGCAGGGACCGTTGGCGCCTTCAGCCACAATCCGAACGCGGCTCGACATCTTCTTGATGGTCTCCGCATTGACATGGCCTTCGATCGCGGCAGGGATCAACACATCGGCTTCCTTGGTGATCCAGGCATCGCCGTCTTCGATCACATAGCCGGCTTCTTCCGCGGCTTTCTTGTCAACGGTACCGTACTGGTCCACAATCGTCAGCAGGAAGCGAGGATCGACACCCTGTTTGTGACTGTAGGTGTAGGACTTCTTGTCATGGCGATCCCAGCAGGAGACACAGGCAACCTTGCCGCCGAGCATGTCCACAAAACCGATGGCAGCGTATTGTGCCACGTTGCCAAAGCCTTCGATGGCCGCGACCGCTTTTCGTGAATCCATCTTGAGGTAATTCAAGGCTTCCCGGACTGTATAGATCACGCCATAGCCGGTGGCTTCCGTTCTGCCTTCTGAGCCACCGCCGCCCAGGGGCTTGCCGGTGAATACACCCGGGGTGTACTGACCGACAAGGCGTGAGTACTCATCCATCATCCAGCCCATCATCTGAGGCGTGGTGCCAACATCCGGCGCGGGAACATCATTGCGAGGACCGATATTTTTCCACATCGCACCGACCCAGCCGCGGCAGATCTGTTCCTTCTCGTTGGGGGAAAGCGTTGAGGGATCACAAATGACGCCGCCTTTGCCGCCGCCGAGCGGGATGTCTGCGACCGCGCACTTCCAGGTCATCCACGTGGCGAGGGCACGAACGGTATCGAACGTCTCAGCCGGGTGGAAGCGGATGCCGCCCTTATTGGGACCGCGCGCATCGTTGTGCTGAACGCGGAAGCCTTGGAAGACGCGGATCGAGCCATCGTCCATGCGGATCGGAATGCGGAAGGAATATTCACGCATCGGCCAGCGCAGCACTTCGCGTACGCCGAGATCAAGATTGAGCTTCTCAGCAACTCCGTCGAATTGTTTTTGCGCCATATCAAAGGCATTAAGTTGTCCGGACATTATTATTCTCCTATAATAAGGTTTTGGGATTTAGAAAAAACATAAGCGGGCATCCCGGATAGGGAGCCCGCTCTAAATTTTTTGAGTATGTAAGCTTCACATTCATAAAGTTATAATCCAGTAAAGCGTCCTGGGTCTTAACGTTATCACGAGTGACAAACACTCGTCAATATGACAATC
>DATIUT010000060.1:0-1980 GCA_035466615.1 Anaerolineales bacterium
GCAATCGCTCGTCCGATCCGCACAATGTCGGCCTGGGGCATGAGTTCATTTTTGGCTGTGTATTGGGATAACAATTGCCCCAGATCCAGGCCGTCAATGTACTCCATGGCAAAGTAATACAAGTCGCCTTCTTCATCTGCATAGTAAACCTGCCCAATGTTCTCCTGCCGCCACGTGGCAACAGCCTGCGCTTCACGGACAAAGCGTCTGGCATAAGCCTGGTTGTTCCGAAACCGGGCATCCAGTACTTTAACCGCCACTGGGCGCTCAAGCTTCACATCCCAGCCATAATAGACCTGCGCCATCCCGCCCCTCCCAAGGATGCGCTCCAGGCGGAAATTGGAGATTTGGTGTCCAAGTAAAGGGTCATCGGTCATACAAATTCCTCTTTTTGGCAAGACGGGTCTCGCGGCTCGAAATGGTCATGCGGCGCAAATCCAGAACATATTGATTCAGTCCACGCACATATGCCGCCAGATAATCCTGGGCAAGGCGGCGGGCCAGGTCTTTTTGCCCGGCTGCCCACAACAATCCAACATGAGGCCGGAAGTCGCGCAAGGTGACCCGCATCACACCCTGGGCGTCCGTAATCACACCCCAGGCAAGTGTTTTTTTATCGTTATCGTCCTTGGCTGTTATGAAGCGGGTGAGGGTGCTCGTTTTGACAACGGCGCCGACATTGGAAAATACTTCACGGCCCTTGATAATATCATTCAACACATCGAAACGTCCCGGAATATTATCGAGCAAACGCTGCAAAGGAGCCGGCATATATGCCAGCATTTTAATACTGCCCACACTGGCACTTTCCCCCAGGAGTGCAACCTCCTTGGCTCTGCTCAACACCATGCCAAAACCTGCCAACGCCGCCAGATAATTTCGCTGAAGCCGGTCAAACTCTGCGTAGAGAGCAGTACGGTCCCCGCTCCCATTTTCGTAAGCAGTCAGTGCATGCAACGTCTGTGTGTGTAGCTGGAGGAAGTCCAAATCGTTCAACGGAACCTCAAAGCTCATCGGATGGAGGCGCTCGCGCGGCAGGCGTTGACTGACGTCAATGGGAATTAGGATGGCTGGATTGACTCTTCGAGAATCCTCAAGTTCATCCAACGCGGCTCGTGCCGCAGATCTCGTTATGCTGTTGTCCAAAAGTTTTGTCAACTCAGCCAGTAGTTTTGGGTCAGCCTCATATGTAACCGCGTGGATCGCACGGTAGAGCACCAGCAGGTCATTGACGGTTAACTTCAACAAGTCACTACGCAGTTTGAAGTATTTGCGCAGCTTAAGAATGGACTTGAGGTTCACTTCATCCGACTCGGCTCCGGCCTCAGGGGTAACGGATGGAGCCTGTGATATCATCCTGCCCGCCTCCGATTCAAATCGGAAAGTTGGCGCGGCATAAATCTGGTATATCGCCGGGCGGGCTTCAGGCAGGGAATGGAGATAGACCGCCCAGGATAAGGCTTCATTTGTCAGAATTTCAGAAAATGCCGAGCCCCAGGCACCATCAAAAAAAATATGAGATTGATCGAAGACGAAAGTCGCGCCTGTATCGAAAATGGTTAACGCATGGTCGCCTATGCCGCGCTCCGTTTGACGCAAATCGGAAAGGGATAAAGTACGTGGGCGCGGGTCAATGTTCAACAGGATCGGCGCGGAGTGCAATATATTGAATTCTTCAATTACTTTTGGGGGAAATTTTCCCCGCAATCCGGCCAGTGCCGTGCGCTTCACACAGGCCAGTTGCGCAAGTTGTCCCGAAAGGGCAGTCGAAGGAGATTTCATCAACCTCGCCACCTGCGCCCGTACAATTGCCACATCCAAAGGATGGCTGGCACCCGGTGAACAAATTGGAATGAAATGATATTGGCCCTGGTAAATAATACCGACATGGGCATGTTGAATAGAGACAGGTATGCGAGCCTCGCCATATGCGCCCGGGTCAAGGTATGCCAGAATGGACATCTGCCGCTGATAAGCAGG
>DATIUT010000061.1:0-17753 GCA_035466615.1 Anaerolineales bacterium
GATCTTTTGAAGATTTTCGAGTTTGTTCAAAGTCTTCTTCAGGTCGCTCCAATTTACCTCCCCGACTTGCGCCAGGGTGGCTTGCGCCATTTGGGCGTTCGTAAGCAATGGTGCAAGGTCTTCCTCTTCGGCTTGCTGTGCATACGCCACAATATTGGATATGTTGGAATCTGAATCGGTTGGAGGGTGGTTTTCCATGACCGCGCCCGCTTCCTGCGGGGTACCGGCAGCCGCGCCATATGATTGCGCATCAGACACCGATATTCCGCCATCCGACCCGGATGCCCGCGGCCCAGCGGAAAGCCTGGCCAGATGGGGCGCACTTGGAATAAACGCGTATGTATCGTCCGGCGTAAAGGGATTCAGACGAAACTCCCACCCTGGTCCTTCAAATGTGAATGTCAAGTTGAGCATCCCGTCAGGAGGTTGCGCGCCATCTGCCCGTGTAATCGTCAACTTAGCGGGGAGATCGAAGGCCAGCCCCTCCGGCTCGATTCTGACCGCACCTTGCAACCCACCGCTGAAGGGCAAACCGTCAATACTCTGGATCGGAATAAGTGAGATGGTGGTCACATCATCCAGCGCCCCGGCAGGGATGGATAATGTGTAGGTAATCCCGTCCGGTGTGGTAATGGTGACCTCGCCTCCATCTGCGCCAATCTCTGCGCTGGCGGAAACCGGCTGCATCAACGCAGACGGGTCGAAACTATCCGGGTTATTCGGGTCGAAGCCGGGCGGAAACATCGTGCTTGGGTCGAAGTTGGGGTTTTGGGGGTCCGGGGTGGGCGGCGCCCATGTGATGGGCTCATATTCGTTTGCCTGCACGGTCAACGGGTTCGGCTCCACCTCTGGCGTGGTGGCGGTCGCGGTTCCCGCATCATTTATACCGGATGATGTTACCACTTGCAGACGGTAGGTTAATTCACTGCCGGGCAGAATGGGGAAATTCTCGTAGGAGGTCTGGTCTCCCGCTAGTTCCGCAAGTTGAAGGAAATCGGAATCTCCCTGGCTGACCTGAATAAGATAGCTCTCTGCCCCAGCCACAGCCGCCCATTTCAGTTGAACACGGAATGGGGATGCGGCAGTGGCGGCAAAACCGCCAGAGTCGTTCTTATCGGTCCCTCCCTGATCCTCCCCCCCGGTTGAATGTCGGTGAGAGTGGCACATGCAAGCGACAATATAACAAACAAAGCAAAGACACGCAGGATGATCAATTTTTTCATTTCACAGTCTCCTCTTAACCAACAGAATATACTCAATATATGATTTTCAATCAACACCCAATGGTCTCTATAATGATAATTGTCACAAGGAGATACAACCATCCAAACCCGCTCCGGGATCAACCACTCGGAATCAACATCGGTATAATCAGGACAGGCATGTTCTCTTGAAATTATCCTTCCAAAAAGTGACCAACCTGAACCGCTGGCGCAGAATAGAAAGGAATAGACCATGGAATCCAAACCCGACACCATCAAAATTTCAGCATCCCACCGCGAAGAGATATTTGCAGACCGCGCAGACTTGTTCGTGACTGTCAAAGGGTCATCTGTGTTCAGCGGTGACCAGGCAATGAAAAAAGCCAGGGAGGTCAGTGAGCTTGTCGAAGCGCTGACCAGTTTCGGGTTAAGTCCCGATGCGATCCATTTGCAGGGAGTCCACATCGAGACTTCGAGCGGCACGTTGTTGAAATCATCCAGCGCGCTATATCGCCTCCGAATCCATTGCGAAAAATTGGATCAACTCGCCGAACTTCTGGATATCATCGCGTCGCAAAAGAATGCCACACTCGAACGCATCCAATGGAAGTATCCCGAAGAGAGCGCACGCGAACATGGGCTGGAAACTGCGCTTGGAAAGGCAAAATCAAAAGCAGAAAAGGTCGCAAGTTCGTTGGGCGTGAAGTTATTGGGAGTGTATGATTTTATTGAAAATCTGTATGATGAAGAAATGCCTTTCCCGCAATTCGCGGCACAGGCGATGCCCAAGCGGGCGCTCGGTGTGATATCGTCCGAACCCAGCCTGGGCATGGATATCCAGCACAGCAAAACGATCACGGTAGGTATTGATATCTGGTATCGGGTATCCGTCTTTTAAAATCAAAGAGCCAGTGATGTGATGTCTCTGGCCCTTATCATTCTATTTTCGTTCCAACACAATGGATGAATTCCCATCCGCGGAGGTGATGGTCAAAGTATTGCCATCGAGGGTAAAAGTTGTTTTCTCCTGCAAAACTGCAAACGTTCCCGACTCCTGCCCAGCCACAGCCTCGCAAAACATGAGCGTGGCCATGACCGGACCGAATGTGATCGTGTCGCCATCCACGGTGTAATCACCGCCGAAACCGTTACAACCCACATTACCGCTCAACTGACCCTCTTTGAATTCGATCGAGGTTACCACATCAGATGCGGCGGGAGTCTGGCTGGAGACCGGACCATACGAAACCAGTCTCCACTGTCCCTGAATGTCTGCGGATGATCCACCGGCACAGGCAACCAGGGCAAACACGGCCAACAAACCAGGGAACAATAGTTTTTTCATTCCATTTTCTCCAATTTTTATTTTCCCCTCTTTGACGACAATTGAGACAAAAAGTTCCCGTATAAACTTTATTGCGTCACTTTCGATTGAATCGAACCCGCTGGAAGAGTGTGATTCCCGCCGCGGCGGATACGTTCAGTGACTCGACCCTGTCATTGATCGGTATCCGCACCTGCATCGTCGCGGCTTGTTCGATTTCGGGGGAACAGCCTTCCTTTTCACTGCCAAATACAATCAGCAGTCGTTCCGGGATGGGCGCGATCTCCTCCACGTTCTTTTCTGTTTCCATCGCGGTGACGAGCAAAGTCTCATTGTTGGTTTCGCAATAAGCAAGAAAGTCTTTGGTCGAAGCAGTCATGATGGGCAGGGAGAACATGTAGCCGCGGCTGGCGCGGATGAGACGGCGGTCATACAAGTCGAGCGGGTCCATGTTCAGGAGAATCATGCCGCCCAGGTCCAGCGCAAGTGACGTGCGGATGATGTTACCGATATTGCCCGAAATGCTCAAATCCTCCAGGACGACGATATCCTTTTTGATGGACTTCAACATTTCCAGGCCCTTCGGTTTGGGCGTTTCAGCAATCGCAAAGATGCGCGAGATCTTGTCGTTTTCAAAGAGTTTTTTAGTGGTCCGTTTTGCCACTTCATGGATGGTGGCGCCGGGAGTAAGTTTTTCGCGCAATGAATCAGAGATCACTTCATCCCCCGCGTAATAGACTGACTCAATCTCCACGCCCGCTTCCAGCGCCTGAAGGATGTTCTCTTCGTCGTCTATCAGGATTTGGTTGAGTTCACGCCTGCCTTCGCGCGTCAGCAGTTGACGGATGGGACCGGCAAGCGGATGGTTGAGGGAATCGATCAAAAACGGGTTATATGGTTCGTTGGGATGTTGGTCATTCATGATTGGATAATATGCGTTTATGGAGAGGGTGTCAAGAAGGGTGCTTCATCCTCTGTGGGCGGATCGAAAGACTTTGCCCATAGTTCCAGGTTTTCCCTGTTGACCTTGAATGTACCCGGAGGCAAATTGGCATTACGCCAGGAAAGCCTCTCCCATAACTCATTCAGGTCAACGTTCAGGCAATGTAATTCCACGCGTACCCCCCAATGCTTCAGCCTCTTCTCGAAAATGGACACGTTCTTCACGAGACCAGAAGCCAAATTCCAAAACTATATTAATGCCAAGCACAAGCGCCCGTTTGGCAACAGCCCATTAAAGGGATTCAACCGGAGAGCGCAAACGATCCAGCTCAGCGATGTCGTTTGGGTCAGCCAGAATTTGTGCAATCCATTCGTCGGGACACAGCCGAAACGCGTTGTGTTCATTTTCCAATTGTTTTGCAAGTGTTGTCTTGCCTGCACCGGGTAAACCGCAGATCAGGAAAAGAGTTGCCATAAAGTAAAATACGAACATGCAAATTATACATGCGGACGAACACATCCTCGTCATCAACAAACCCGCCGGCATCCCTGTCCTGCCGGACGGCTGGGAAAAGGACGCGCCGTATCTGGTCAAAATGCTTGAAGAAGAGTTTGGTAAAGTCTTTACAGTGCATCGGTTAGATAAGACCACCAGCGGTGTGATGGTCTTCGCACGGACAGCCGAGTCGCATCGCGCGCTCAACATCCAGTTCGAGAACCACGAAGCTGAAAAGGTTTATCACGCCATCATGGAAGGCGAACCCAAATGGAATGAGAAGGTTGCCAAATTCCCGCTGCGGGCCAATGTCGGGAAAAAGCATCGCACGGCTGTGGATGACAAAAACGGGAAACCGTCCGAGACGCGGTACAGGATTTTGAAACGGTATCAGGAAGCGGCGTTGGTCGAAGCGAGGCCGATGACGGGGAGAACGCATCAGGTCAGGGTCCATGCCTATGCGTTGGGGCATCCGCTTTTGGGAGACACGCTATATAGTGCGTCCGAAACAGACCTGATCGCGCGTCCTGCATTACACGCCTATTCGCTGACGATCACTCATCCCGTCACACAGGAACGGCTTGCCTTCAAGGCGGAACACCCTGAGGATTTTGTCAGCGCGTTGAAACGTTTGAGCGTTTGAAACGCTCATGCTTGTATGGTATCCTTCGCCAGATGATTCCAAGCCTGCCAGACCTTAGGATACTCCCAATCGAGTCATTGATCCTGCACGAAGATCATGACATGCAGCGCACCCTGCCCCTGGTGGAGAAACTGCGTGCGCAGGGCATCATCCGCAACCCGCCCATCGTGATGCCGTTGAACGATGGGACGGATCGTTACATGGTTCTGGACGGCGCGAATCGGGTGACGTCACTGCGTGAACTGGAGTTCCCGCACATCGTGGCGCAGGTGGTGGAAATCAACAACCCCAATGTGAACCTGCAAACATGGAACCATGTGGTCTGGGGCATGGGCACGAGATCACTGGTGGCTTTGCTTCACAAAGTGAAGGGTATCGAACTTGTTAAAGTGAACACTCGCAGGTCGTTGGATGCGCCAAAGTATGTGCCCATGCAGGTCCGTTTTCCCAATGAGAGTTTCTTTATCATGAAGGAGACACCCAGCGACCTTGCTACGCACGTCAAGACGATGCACAGCGTTGTGAACACCTACAAGACACGCGCCTCGCTCGACCGCACCAGCCAGACCTTGATCGACACATTCAAGAAAGTGTATCCCGACCTGACCGCACTTGTGATCTTCCCGCACTTCAAGATCAAGACCGTGCTCAAACTTGCGGGGCAAAACATCCTGCTTCCAACAGGCATCACACGCTTCACGGTTTCGCCGCGCGCGTTGCATTTGAATTATCCATTGCACGAACTTTCCAGCGGCAAACCGCTTGAATACAAACAGGAGTATCTCAAGCGCTGGATCGAGGAACGCGTGAAGAAGAAAGGTGTGAGGCTTTACTCCGAAGCAACGTTCTTGTTCGACGAATGAAAGCGCGTTGCGAGATAATAATTACCAATCCGGGCTTGCGCGGATTTTTCATCCACCAATCCCCGCCAATCTCCACGAATTCTTTATGCATGGATCAGTGGAAAAGAAACGGGTTTTGCGCAAGACTTGAAGTTACGAGAAAAATATGACAATGGATTTTTTCTTTCCCGAAGACAACCTTGACCGCGCAACTCCCGAAGAGACGGACATCACATCGCTCTCTGCCGAACCGTATCCTGATGGACGCCGCCTGCATGTCAATATTGAAATGACACCCTTCCAGAAACGCCCGCACCTTGAGGTGGTGTTGTACAATGGCGCTGGTGAGGAGGTCGCTACTGCCAGCGTCGTTGAACCGATGAATTGGAAGATCGAATTCACCATGCACATCCGCGGCGAATTGAAGAATCCGTATTCGCTGGAAGCAAAACTTTTCTATCCGGATGGACCCTCCAACGAACCACAGGCTTTTACTTTTGACGTAAACCCGCCTCAACCGGCGCCTGAAATTGATTCTGCTTGATTGACATTTCCCATGCCCAAACATTTTTCACGTCACGTCTCTTTCCTTATCCTGACCAGCATCTTCATCCTTGCCGCCTGTTCGCAAGAGGTCACAGAAACACCCGCGGCTGAATTCACACCCGAACCGACAGCCACAGAAGAATTCATTCCTGTTGTTTCAAAAAACGCGGAGGAGATCGTCATCCTATCCATCGAAGAGGATGGGTACGCGCATCTCTTTGCATACATCCCCAATCAACTGCCGCTCATGCGCCTCACGAACGGCGACTGGGATGACATTACCCCCTTCCCCAGCCCGGATGGAGAAAGACTCGCCTTTGCATCGAACCGTCCCGGACATTGGGATCTTTTCCTCATGGAACTTTCCAGTGGAGAAATAACCCAACTCACAGACACGCCCGAATACGAAGGCGCCCCCACATGGTCACCGGACGGATCGTTCCTTGCCTACGAATCCTATCGCGATGAGAATCTTGAGATCGTTGTCGGCCCTGCGGATGATCCGGCTAACGGCGCGATCCGCCTGACCACGTCTCCCGCAACCGATCATTCCCCTGCGTGGGCGCCCGGCGGAAGGCAGATCGCGTTCATCTCGAATGGAGAGGTCATGCTCGCCGACCTGGACCGCGCGGACGATGCCCGTTTCAAAAACCTGAGCAACACTCCGCTTGCATCAGAATCGCATCCCGTCTGGTCGCCGGATGGAAATCGCCTTGCATGGGCCTCGTCATCGCAAAACATCGGTAGAAGCGGAATCTACGTCTGGGATGCAAACCGCCAGTTTCCTGCACAATGGATCGGCGATGGGAACCTGCCCGCGTGGAATGCCCTCGGCGACCAGATCATCACAACCGTCCCTGCGCCGAACACAAACTACATCACAACTTATTCCATTGATGGAACAATCCTGCAACCGTTGACTCCCTTCCCCCATCAGGTGGGCAGTTTGGTCTGGTCAAACCTGGTTACATCCGATCCCTTACCAGGAGTATTCGAACAACCTGCACAGTTCACACCTGCACCGCTTTGGGCGGCTAGCGGGAATCCGTTTGGGGAGGGCGCGGCAGGCAGATGGTCGCTTGTGGACCTCATTGATGTTCAGGCCCCCTACCCAAAACTGCATGATCTGGTAGACGAAGCCTTCGATGCACTGCGCCAACGAATCCAATGGGAAGTGGGCTGGGACGCGCTTGCCAGTCTGGAAAATGCCTTCGTGCCGATCACATCAGACCTTGACCCTGGCTTTGGCGAAGACTGGCTATACACCGGTCGCGCCTTTGCCATCAACTCCCTGATGACCAACGCCGGCTGGATGGTTGCCGTGCGCGAAGACTTCGGCGCGCAAACCTATTGGCGTTTATACCTGCGTGCACAGGTGCAGGATGGAACACTTGGAATCCCCTTGCACGACCTGCCCTGGGACTTGAGTGCACGTTACAATCTCGATCCGCAAGTCTATGAGCAGGGCGGGACATACAGTGATGTCCTGCCCGGTTATTGGGTGGACATCACCTCCCTCGCCGCGCAATACGGGTGGGAACGTGTCCCTGCATTGCCCAATTGGCGTACGTTCTTTCGCGGTGCGCGCTTCACCGAATTCATACTAACCGACAACCTAGATTGGTATTCCGCCATGCTTCAACTGTATCCGCCTGATGTGCTGGTCACACCCACGCGCTTGTTGCCTCCCACGCTCACCCCCACGCGGACGCCGACCGCCACCCCCACACCAACGAATACCCGCACACCGCGTCCAACCAGAACGCCAACCGCAACACGGACGCCTCTCAATACACCCACGCCATCCAACACGCCAACCGTCACCCCCACCCCGCCAACGATCGTTCCATGAAGAAATTGTCAATCCGTCATTGCGAGTGGCACTACTGGCGCCACGAAGCAATCCCCTCCACTGTGAAGGGGATTGCTTCCTCGGGCTTTCGCCCTCCTCGTAATGACGCGTTTTTGATTTTTGGGTTAGTTTTATTTCTCCTCGCCTCCTGCACATCTGCATTCACTTCCACCGGCGAAACGGATCAAATTCCAACAGCGGTGATTGCCGGGGAAACAGCAACGCAGGTTCCGGTTGAGGAAGAACCGACGCCGCATCCGACGATAGAACCGTTCCGATTCGTCCTTCCCACTCCGGGCGCTGAACCCGTTTCAGGATGGCGTCCGCCTCTCTATCCCGTGCCATGGGCTGTTTCGGCTTACGATCACTTTTACTTCACCCGACCCATCGCCGCGGACAACGTCAACTGGCCCCTTGCGGAGTATCGTTACGGTGGTGTGTTCTTCGCACCAAACATCGTGCATACCGGTGTGGATATCGATGCGGAAGAAGGCGCGCCCATCCTCGCGGCGGGCCCTGGCACGGTGGTGTCGGCAGGCTGGGGCTTGTTTTCAGGGGCGGAGGGGAATATCAATGACCCATATGGAAAGGCGGCTGTGATCAAGCATGATTTCGGCTACAAGGGACAGCCGCTCTATACGATCTACGCTCACATGAGCGAGATCATTGCCATCGTTGGGCAACATGTGGAGACGGGTGATGTGATCGGTCTGGTCGGCGCGACAGGCGCGACCACCGGCCCGCATTTGCATTTTGAAGTGCGATTGGGCGGCAATACGTTCTATTCGACCTATAACCCCGAACTGTGGACATCTCCGCCACAGGGTTGGGGTATTCTGGTCGGACGTATCACCGACGAGAAAGGGGAGTTGTTGAACTATTATCCCCTCGAGGTGCGGCCCGAGCCATCCGGCGTGCCGTTGCACAAAGCGCTGACGTATGCCCAGGGCGCGGTCAACCCGGACCCGCATTATCAGGAAAACCTCGTCTTGAGCGACCTGCCTGCGGGAATCTATAAACTCACGATCAACTATAAGGACAAGGACATCCAAACCTGGGCAGAGGTCTTCCCCGGTCAGATCACCTACTTCACATTTACCGATGAGAAAGGATTCCAAATCGTTCCCCCACCCGAACCGAAGTTGGATTTTTTGCCTATCACACCAACGGTGACGGCTGTACCTATGCCATAAAAAAGAATATTATCCACCCATTTCATTCATGGGTGGGGACATCCACCACCCCTGCAAATCATAACGGCTGTTTTGTCGGAATTCCCGGCTTGCGCGGATATTTGGGAGGCGTTGCCGCGACCTTGTTCACCACGACGAGATAACGATCATCTGCCACGCCCGGTAAATGGACCGGGATCAACTGCTCCAGTTTTCCGCCCAGCAACTTCATGGCGCCCTCCGCGGACTGCGCTTCGGCGGGTCCGCTTTCGCCTTTCTGCGCGATCATCCGTCCGCCGATTTTAACCAACGGTATTAAATACTCGCTTAATACATTAAGTTTTGCCACCGCGCGCGCGATTGCCCAATCGTAGCACTCGCGATATTTCGGGTCCTGCCCCAAATCCTCCGCGCGAGACTTGACCACGTCCACATTTTCCAGCCCCAACACGCCGACGATATGCTGGCAGAACATGGCCTTCTTGCCGACGGACTCAACCAGGGTCAGTTTCATGTTCGGGTAAAGGATTTTTAGGGGAAGCCCCGGAAACCCAGCGCCAGTTCCCACGTCAATGAGGCGGTTCGGCGGATTAGCCTTCCATGCCAGCACACAGGAGAACGAATCCAGAAAATGTTTTGTGCGAATGGATTCCACATCACGGATGGCAGTGAGGTTGAACTTCTGGTTCCACTCGAGCAATTCCTTCTCGTATGCAATCAACAACGCCACCTGCCGTGCGGTCACATGGATGTTGAACAATTCCCGCGCGTCGTGGACAAGTTTTTCCATATTTTTAAAATTATACCCTCTCCCTTTCGCGCTGACGGAGCACCGGCCGGGCAGTACAGCGTATCAAGACCGGACGATATCGAAGGGCGGTTGGCGTAAAGAAGAAAGACCGCCATTTCTGACGGTCTTTCATGTTCATTCTTGAACTTACTTCTTCTCTTCTTTCTCTTTCACTTCCACCTTCGTCTTGCGAAACCTGCGAAACAGTGCCCGTCCACCAACAAAGACGCCATACAACGGAATGGCGATCATGATCATGGCGGGAAGATATGACAGGATAAAGCGAATCAAGAAGCGGGTGAAGCTCTGCGTGAAACGGATCAGATCCTGCACGGCATCATTGGCTGTGCCCTGCAATTTCCAGCCGCCGATCTCAATCGGCTTGACCGTCTCTTCTGCAACTAGCCGGATGCTGACCGCGGACAATGCGGCTGATTCCTCATAGTATTTGATCTGTCCCTTCAACACTTCGATCTCGCTCTGGATCTGCTGCAACTGGACGTACACAGCCAGCGCATCTTCCGTATCGGTCGCTGCTTCAAGGAATTCGAGCAGTTTCTTCTCGGCGGCCTGCTTTGCCTTCAAGCGCGACTGCAAATCCACATACTGACTGGTCACATCCTCGCCGGAGCGGTTCTCATATGTGACCTCAACCACATCCTTCTTGATTTTCTCAAGCGCCTCATCCAACTGCTTGGACGGCACACGGATGGTGATACTGCCTTCCGGTACCTCGATGTTGTTGGGGCCGTACGTGGACCGATATAAATTGGAGGAAACCACGAATCCGCCCATTTCAACCGCCATGTTCGCGATTTCGTCCATGCGCGCCTTTGGATCGGGGACGACGATGCTCATATCCACATTCTGGATGACGAGGCGTTCCGTTGCCACATTGGATACCACTTCTTCGTAATTGTAGTCATATCCCGCAGCCCTGTCCGGGGCATAACTGGCTCCAGCCGTTGGCATTGGTTGGGCGGCTGGCATTTCCATGGAGGGTTCGACAAAACCCTGTCCTCCGCCATAACCGCCGCTATCGAGACTGCGATAAGCACCGCCGCTCCCTGCCGCGAACAAGCCTGTAACAACTCCCACCAGAGTCAGCACAACCACAGTTGTGAGCGCGATTGTGATCAAAGTCCTTTTCATGTTTTCTTCTCCTTGATGAACATAAGGTGATTTCACCTTATAGACGAATCACTTCGTGTAAAGTTCCTGCCCCAGTTCCTCTCGAACTTCAGCCTGAAATTGAGGGAGGATGCCCAAGGAGGAGGGCTACCACCCCTCCGCGATCCGAATTGCGTGTTTCTCCGGCAGGTTTGCATCGCGGATGCGCTGTTGCACTTCGGGAATGTTGTATTCGACACGGCATGGAGCCCAGATATGACCATCCGTTTCATAGATGGCGTAGGCGGCGCGCGGGTCACGGTCCCGCGGCTGACCAACCGAACCCGGGTTCAGGATTGCCCTTGGGTGCAAGGGGAAATGCTCCCCCGCGCGGATCGGCGCGAGGCTTATACGGTCGGTGTTTATGTCCAATTGGAACATGCACTGCAAATGCGAATGTCCCACAAAGCACCAGGGGGTGGTGAAGTGGTCGAAATTCAAACGCGCCGAAAGTGTGTTCAAAATATATTCCCAAACTGTATCACGCGGGCTTCCATGCACAATGCTCACCTCCCCGCGCACCTTCAGGTTCGACGGCAGTGAACGCAGGAAATCCATGTTATCGGCTGTCAACACGCGCTCGTGATATTCGAGTGTGCGGCGCGCATCGCCGTTGAAGACCGCAAGGGGGATCTTGCCGATGACCGCCATATCATGGTTGCCAAGGACGCAGGTCAGGTTTGGGATGTCGCGGATCTGCTCCACCACTGCGTTCGGGTCGGGCCCATATCCCACTACATCGCCCAAACACCAGGTCTCATCCGCTGTGCCGGCGGCATTCAGCACAGCCTCCAATGCGGTGTAATTTGCATGAATGTCCGAAATTACCAGGATACGCATTTCACTCCAACAGCGCCGCAACGCGTTCAACAATGATCTCAGCCGCCTCAATCTTACTCATTAATGACAATGATTCCCTGCGTCCGTCGGCAAATAAAAGTGTGACACGGTTGGTCCCGACAGAAAACCCCGCGTCATTGGCGGAAATGTCGTTTGCGGCGATCAAATCCAATTTCTTGGATTGTAACTTATTTGCTGCATTTTGCAGGAGGTCCTGCGACTCTGCCGCAAACCCCGCCACAACCTGTTTCCGTTTCATTTTGGACCTCAAGCCTGCCACCGCTTTCAAGATATCTTCCGTTGCTTCGAGTTCCATCTGCGGGATCCCGCCCTCCTTCTTGATCTTTTGATCAGATTGATTCTTCGGTCGAAAGTCTGCAACTGCCGCCGCCATGATGAGGGCATCGCTTTCAGGGAACTCTTTCATCACGGCATCCAGCATTTGTCTGGCTGTTTCGATTTGAATCACCTGCACACCGACAGGCGGAGTCAATGCGGTGGGTGTTGTGATTAATGTGACCTGTGCACCGGCATCCAGTGCGGCCTGGGCAAGGGCGTATCCTTGTTTGCCCGATGAACGATTGGTCAGCACGCGCACAGGATCGAGTGGTTCCTGAGTCCCTCCGGCGGTGACCAGAACTTTTTTATCGGTGAGCAGACCTCGGCGTCCAAGAATGAGGCGGATGTGTCCGATGAGTTCATGCGTTTCGGGCAGACGGCCTATTCCCGTGAGTCCTGAGGCAAGATGTCCCTCCGCAGGTTCGATGATGTACGCGCCGCGCTTCCTGAGTATATCCAGGTTTTCCCGCGTGGCAGGGTGATCGAACATGCCGCCATCCATGGCGGGCGCGACGATAAGCGGGGATTGCGATGCAAGCGCGGTGATAGTGAGAAGTGTGTCAGCCTGTCCGTGTGCGAGTTTGGCGATGGTGTTCGCGGTGCATGGTGCAATGACGAGCAGATCGGTGGCGTGACCCAACCCTACATGCAAAACATGCGCTTCGTTTCCCCAGAGGTCGCTATCGGTATACGCACGCCGTCCTGTAACAGATTGGAACGTGAGCGGTGTGACGAACTTTTCGGCTGAACTTGTGAGAATGACATCCACTTGCGCGCCTGATTGCGTAAGTTTGGATGCCAGATCGGCGGCTTTATATGCCGCAATGGATCCGGTGACCCCCAGAATGATACGTTTTCCTGAAAGGATGGACATGCATTCATTATACATCCAAGAAAAAAACGACACAGATGTGTATCGCTTTTTCAATGGAAGATCACTTCATATCCCAACATCACATCCCCCTCATATTCGAACTTTGCCGAGAAGAATTTCCCCTCTTTGAGCCACGGCAGAAAGATGTGGTCGCTTTCCCACAAGTTCAAACTCACCAACTTCTCATCTTCGATCCATTCCAGCCTGCCCTCGGGTGAAGACTCGCTCAACTCGCCTTCGAACTCGGTCGCTGTGAAGACGAAGACATACCAGTCATTGCCCTTGAACTTTGGGAACATAAGCAGTCCATGCAAACGCGGGTTCCGGATGACCAGCCCCGCCTCCTCCCGGACCTCGCGCCGGATACACTCTTCCGGCGTTTCCCCCGCCTCGAACTTTCCACCCAGACCATTCCACTTGCCTTCGTGGATGTCGTTCGGCTTTTTGTTGCGATAAACCATGAGGGTCGTGTCGTTCTTTTTGACATAGCAGAGGGTGGCGAGGATCATGGAGGAAACATCACTTCCAGCCCGCGCCATACATCATTGCGCCAGGATGTGTAGTTGTGACCGCCCGTGAATTCGCGGTAGGTGATGTTGTACCCCTTCCCTTTCATCAAGGCGGACATGCGGCGGTTATCTTCGAGTAAAAACTCCAGCTTCCCAACATCCATCCAGATCTGAACATCACGTGCCTGTCCGTGTTTGACAAGGTCAACCGTTGCGAAGTCACGTCCATCCAGCGCGGAGACTCCCGACTGGCTTAGCACTTTTCCGAAAATATCCGGCAGGCGCAAACCGGTATACAGTGACATCAAGCCTCCTGCCGAGGCTCCCAAGACGCCATACGCGCCGCGATGTTTTTCAACATCCAACAGCCGCAACTTCTCACGCGCCAATGGCAGGATGATCTGCTCCACCCAATGGAGTGTTGCATCGGAGCAGGCATATTCCACACTACGCCAGCGACCTCCGTTTGGGAGGAATGCCATCGCGAGTGGTCGGATGCGTTTCTCCGCGATCAGGTTATCCACAATCACAGCCAGTTTGCCGCGTTGCAGGTAGTCTTGCCCGTCGTAGACGATCAATAACGGGGCGGGTTCGTTAACGGGCGGGCGATATAGATAGATCGTGCGCTCGAAATCGTCGCGGAGCAGGCCGGTATCCACGCGGTGACTGGTCAACGCACCGGGCGTCACGTCTGCGCGGCGCGTGGAGAAGGGGGAAGGCATGGTCTCGGGCATGTAGAAGAAGTTGTTGCGTCCGCCCATGCCATTGTTTACGGTTTTGCGATTCAACGGATCAAGAAAGTTCTCTTGTGTGACCGGGTCATGGAACGCATATTCCACATAGGCATCGCGGGGAAGGGTCAGGGCGCAGTACCAGGTCGATTTTGCAGAGGCAGGTTGTAGTCGGGGAGAGATGCGTTTGAAGGGTCTGGGTCTGTCGTCCCAGTGATTGAGGTCGCTTGTCAGGTACGGCGCGGTGGTTCCCTCCCAAATGAATATGGCATGGTCCATATCAATGACGGGGTTGCCGGATTTGAGCGCGCGCTGGATGATCGAGCTCGATACGGTCATTTGGTGAATGTGCCCATCAATTCGCCATGCGCAAGGATGTGCCCGACCATTGCCTTTTCCAATTCACCTTTGCTCGCGCCCGCGGAAATGGCAAGCATTTCATCAAGGGCGTAGAGTCTGAAGAAGTAACGATGTGTACCTCCCGGCGGGCAGGGACCACCGTAACCCATGCGCCCCCAACTGTTTTTGCCGCTCATGCTTCCATCTGGATGCGTTTCATTGGCTGGGAAAGATTCGGGCAAGCCGCGCGCAGAGGCAGGGATGTTGAAAAGGATCCAGTGATCCCATGTGCCAACGGGCGCGTCGGGGTCGTCCATGATGAGCGCGAAGGATTGCGTGCCTGTGGGCGGTTCACCCCAGGCAAGCGCGGGAGAAACGTCTTCTCCTTTGCAGGAATATTTTTCGGGGATGGGTTGTCCCTGTTTGAAGGCATTGCTTGTCAGTTCAATGGACATGGTTTCCTCCATTTCAAGCGGGTCGGTAATCGTCTGCTCCGGTGTTGCAGGTGTGGATGGTGCACACGCGGATAAAGCGATTGCACTTAAAATGAGTGAGCAGGGGATGATTCGCTTCATTTCAGATCCTCTCTTTGCACTCCATCGAATTGCAGGATAAAGTCTGTGCCATAGGCAAGCGATGGGGTCTGAAAACCGGGCTTGCAACCACCGTCCAAGATGCGCTTCATGATCTCAACAGTTGTCAGTGCGGTGCAACGATAACCTTCCGGCGTCCGTAATTTGGCGCGCACAACCTGATCTGCATCACGCATCTCTCCAACCATCAGGCTAAATCCGTTTTCGTTCTTATCGCGCGAAGGCCCGGAGGGAATCACGTAACCGATTGACCACTTTAGCAGATTCCGCACGGGACGTGAATAGACCAACGGTCCGATAATGCGGGAAAGTTTGAGGAAACTGATCGCAAAACTCGGGAACGCAAAATACGTTTCGATGTTTGGGACCCCGGTGCTGTAATACGCCGTGGATACATCTCCCCATCCCACAGAGACAACCTTGACAGGTCCGCGCCCGAAATCCTGTTCAAGGACCTGCCATGCAGGGGGAACTTGCGTGATCTTGCCATCCTTGCGAATACGTCCCTGGCGGTGCATGTTCTCGATGCCTGAACGTGCGGTGCCGCGCGAGACTCCGCCGCCGACGCCGCGCAAAAATAAACGAAAGTGAGTGGCGGTCGGTAATCGTCCTTTCAAATATGCCGCGAGGCAATCAGACGGCACAACATCGAATCCGCCGCCAGGCAGGAGCATGATGCCCGCCCGCTTCGCCTCATCACCTAGTTTTGCCAGCGCTTCAAACCCTTCGATCTCTCCGCTGATATCCACGTAATGGCGCTTTGTACGAATGCACGCCTCCGCCATCCGGCGGAATGTCAACACAAACGGACCGGCACAATGAAGCACAGCATCCACTTCGAGCAAAGCGGAATCCAATTTGTCCGTCTCATCGAGTGAGAATACACGATATTCAAGATTGTATCTTTCCGCCTGGGAACGCAGTTTCCTTTCATCCCGCCCCGCAAGGATGGGATGCATCCCCTCTTTTGTTGCCAAGTCCACAATGAGTTGGCCGGTGTATCCGTAGGAACCGTAGATGAGGAAGTTTTTCATATCGTATCCTCGTCATTGCGAGTCTCGAACGGCGAGTGGGCGAAGCAATCCCCTCGCAATGACGTTATAGTCTTTTCACAAAATGCACCAGCCGTTCAACTTCATAATACCCCATCTTCAAATGCACAGCGATGCTGACTTCGTTTTCGAGCCACGTATCCGACGCCATTTCGGTGCAGCCTTTTTCACGCGCCCATTGCTCTGCTACGCGCACCATTTCCCTGCCGAGTTTTTGACCGCGAATATGAGGGTCCACATACCAGGCTTCGATATAACCGACGGGCGACGTCTCGCATCCCTCACTATAATCGCGGAGTCTGGCTTCGATGAACGCGACCAGTTTTCCGTGTGGATCTGAAGCGACATAAATTCCCGCGTTGGGATTGGCAAGCAGATCGTCCAGGTCATAATCCAGATACTCCAGAGGCGCGTCGGGCCACAGTCCCTGCCGCATACGAATCCATTCCGGTTTGTCCTCATGCGTTGCCCGTCGAATCGTATAACTCATAAATCTCCCAAAATAAATAGAGACCCTGGGATTCACAACCCCCAGGGTCTCAAAACCTGGACTACTCGCCCTTGCGTTTGGCAAGACGATGGTCGAGCATCAGCACAGCCGTACCGCGCTCCTCGATCAGTTTGAGATTGGCGACGATCTCAGCCGCGTTTTTCTCCTCCTCCACCTGTTCAGCGATGAACCATTGCAACATCACCTGCGCCGGATAATCCTTTTCCTTTAATGCGAGTTCATACAGCGCGTAGATGGATGCAGTCACCTTTGCCTCATGCGCGGCAACTTCCTCCGCCACTTCAAGGGAAGAATTCCAGTCCGTCTTCGGCGCATCAATTCCCTTGAGGAAAACACGCCCGCCGCGTTCCAGGATGAAATCATAGAACTTCATGGCGTGCTCGCGTTCCTCGTCTGCCTGGATGCGCATCCAGTTGGCAAAGCCGGGCAGGTTCTTGTCCTCAAAATACGCGGCCATCGAAAGGTAGAGATACGAAGAAAACAGTTCCTTGTTGATCTGTTCGTTCATTGCATCTTGCATTGGTTTTCCAATCATGGGAGCCTCCTTGCCTTTATTATATTCATTTGGATAAGAATTTTATAAGATAAACGACACCGATCAGGACAACGATCCACACAAGCACAATGACCGCCGCCCCGACATACCCCACGCCTCTCCCACGCCCTGACTTGCTGCCTTCTCCCTGGCTTCCGCCAACACCTCAGGCGGGATCATCCGCACTGCCAGCCACAGCCCGCCCGGCGTGATGATGAGATCGTCAAGATAACCGAGAATCGGAATGAAATCAGGAATCAGGTCAATGGGATTGAATGTATGCGCCGCTACAAAAAATCAGAGCCTTTGCATACCACGGCGTGCAAGGGTCTTTTGCCGCAAGGCACACGATAAGGGCTTCGTTCTTCAAGGAGCGGGCACGGGATTTTAATTTTTCAAGCATAGGATTAAGTGACAGGGAGGAATTTGAGTTCTGCCCTGCAATTCATTC
>DATIUT010000062.1:0-1985 GCA_035466615.1 Anaerolineales bacterium
GGAACTGGCCACACGTCTGGATAAGAACTTCCCCCGGCTGTTCCACCTGCATCTCGAACTGTATGGGGCCTACTACGACTATTTCTTTTACGTGGAAGACCTATTAATCAACATAACCCGCGCATGGTTCGCAAGATCGAAAGACCTGCGCGAACTGGACCAAAAACGGGAACAGGATCCGCTCTGGTTTCAGTCTCACAAAATGGTGGGTGGCGTTTGCTACGTGGATCTATTCGCAGGCAGTTTGGAGGGGCTTCGATCCAAAATCCCATATTTCAAGGAATTGGGACTGACCTATCTGCATCTCATGCCATTTTACGAGTCGCCCGCCAGGGAAAATGACGGCGGTTACGCAGTCAGCGACTACCGCCAAGTGTCTGCCCCCATCGGCACCATGAATGAACTGGCATCGCTGGCACGCGACTTGCGGGAGGTTGGCATCAGCCTGGCAGTTGACCTGGTCTTCAACCATACTTCCAATGAACATGAATGGGCGGAAAAAGCCCGGGCGGGCGATGAAAAATACCAGGATTACTACCGCATCTTTCCGGACCGAAGCCTGCCCGATGCCTACGAACGGAACCTCAGGGAGATTTTTCCCGACGAACACCCCGGCGCTTTTACCTTTGACCCCAAAATGCAGAAATGGGTCTGGACAACCTTCCACAGTTACCAATGGGACCTGAACTACGACAACCCGGTCGTCTTCAACCGCATGGTGGATGAAATGCTCTTCCTCGCAAATCAGGGTGTGGAGATACTGCGCCTCGACGCAGTTGCCTTTATCTGGAAAGAGATGGGCACAAACTGCGAGAACCTGCCCAAGGCGCATACATTGATTCAGGCTTTCAACGCCGTCGCGCGGATCGCATCCCCCTCCCTGATCTTCAAATCTGAGGCCATAGTTCACCCGGATGACGTAGCTAAATATATTTCCCCAAAAGAATGTCAGATCTCATACAATCCTCTGGCAATGGCGTTGCTTTGGAATTCGCTCGCTACACGAAAAACGCGATTGCTCTCGAAAGCATTGAAGGAACGGTTACAAATCCATCCAGAAACTGCCTGGGTCAATTATGTTCGCGTACACGACGACATTGGCTGGACATTCTCAGATGAGGATGCCGCAACACTCGGCATCAACGCGCATGACCATCGGCATTTCCTTAACGAATTCTATCGTGGCAGGTTTCCTGGTAGTTTTGCACGTGGTTTACCCTTTCAGGAAAATCCCAAAACTGGTGACTGCCGCATCAGCGGTACCTGTGCATCATTGGCCGGCCTTGAAAAAGCGCTAAATGAAGAAGGTCCCCGGGAAGTGGAATATGCCATCAGAAGGATTCTGCTCATTCACGGGGTCATTTTGACCCTCGGGGGAATCCCGTTGATCTATCTTGGGGATGAAATTGGAACGATGAATGACTACAGTTATAGCGATAACCCCGCTCATCAAAATGACAGCCGTTGGGTGCATCGGCCAAAGTCAGATTGGGAACGGTATGCCCGGAGGGATGATTTAAACTCTACCGAAGGGCGTGTTTATCGGGGTTTACGGTCTCTTATTAAACTGAGAAAAGAAAACAAGGCTTTTTCGTGTGGTTCCATAAATGTCGTCCAGGCTGAGAACGATCATGTTCTCAGCTTTGCACGTGAAAACATGATCGTTCTGGCAAATTTTTCCGAAACACCTCAAACCATCGCATATCATGTGTTGGACGGACTGATCGGGAAAGATCATGTGCAAGTTCTACAGGTTCATGGAATCAGTAATTTCACTTATGGAAATGACCTGACACTTGAGCCGCTTGATTTTTTGGTCCTTGAATGTCAGGCTCACTCCGGGACGTAAATATTTACTCCTCCCCCACCGTGTGCAACAAAGCCATGTTTGGCGGACGGACGGCACCCACTGGGAAACCGCATACAAGCACAACCTGGTCACCAGGTTGAACAACATCCGAACGCATCAATGCGCTGTCCACATG
>DATIUT010000063.1:0-8315 GCA_035466615.1 Anaerolineales bacterium
GACGACGCAGGATAAAAACACAACCTCCCGTTTTGTGACTACCCCGGAGGGGAGCGGTCTTTCCGGCGCGTTGATCCTGTCGCTTTCGAGATCGAAGTAATCATTGAGGATCAGGGAGGTTGCCGAGATCAGAAAGACGCTGAGAAAGCCCAGAGTCATTTCCCAAATGGTCGGAACTTTGCCCAATGCCAGCAGTTCTCCCAGAATGACACACACGCCTGCCGCGAAGGGCAGTTCGAATCGAAAAAGACGAAACAGTCCTGATAGCTTTTTCCTGAACATGATCCTGTTTTTTTCTTTCAACTAATGAGCCAACGATGATTGTACTTCCACTGCCCATTTTTGGATGGCAGCCCAATCGCGGTGGTCGCCTTCCTTCCAGACACCAAGCAGGACGCTCAATCGGAATTTCAGGCGGTCGCTGAACGAGGGCATTTTGCGGATGTCCAACCCGCCTGCGAACAAGCTTTCACTCACGGGTCTCACCAACGTGCGGACAGGATCCAGCCATGAGGATACATGACTGCGGTATTTCTCACCGCTTTTCATGGCCAGCGTCATGCAAACCAAGAACGAGGCAAACGGTTTGTGTTTCAACTCGGCTTGATGTCCACGCATGAATTCCATTGCTTCGGGCAGCCATGCCCCGCCATTGACTGCGCTTCCCGCCACCCCTGCATCATACGGGGATAGATCTTTGACATCGCGCATCGGCAACACATCCACCTTCGCGCCGTTTTCAGCGAGAGTTTTGCCGATGGCTTCCGCCACACCCACCGTCCAGCCTGTGTTGCTGGCATACGATACAAGGATATTTGGTTTCCTTGGTCGGCGCCAAGTAAGCCATGTTGAAAGTATCTTCCGGGTGGGAGTTGCAGTAGTCGCAGTAGGATGTCATTGGTCTATTTCCTGAATTGCCTGGCCTGGCCAAAGGCGTCGCCGCAATGCGACATTATCCAGATTCGGATGCCGTCTTTCCAAACAATTTCTGCAGATCCTCCCTAAGCCAATCCGGAAAGGAGGCGGCAAGTAAATAAGTAAAACCCGGCACCAATAACCAGTTGATGATCTCATCAATGACAAAGTTCCTGTTGGCCGGGTCCTTCAAGGGAACGAATGGCAGGTCAAATTTCAGCATCAGATGCCAGCAGGATAGCAGGATCGCGATCATGACACCAATTGCAACTGCTCGGTGTTTCTTGTTCGCAGAATAAAGCCACTGTGAAAGCTGGGGAACGACAAGAACAAGGAACGCCAGACGATAATCCCAGTTGTTGCCAAGCAAAAACGTCCCTAAATAGATGGAGGCGCCCATACGGAAGGCTGTCAGGTTCCTTTCGTGCGCTGCCGTCAGAATAGACGGTTCACGGACAGTCAATATTCCGGTTACAAGAATAAGGATCAATGCGGCAACTTCAAACAACAATTGCCATTGTGGAAGGGTAAACAAATCCGGCAGAGCCTGTTGAAAATATCCGCCCAGCCTTGTAATTATGATGAACGTTCCATAGGAAAGTCCATCCCCCCGCATGGTGGTGTTCCACGCCGCGGCCTGGCTATCAATGGTAATAAAACCATATACCAGCATAAATAATACGCTGACAGCTCCAAGAAGAAGAAATTTTCGTTTGGATTCCCTTAATAGCACAGACAATCCAAAGAATGGAAACATCTTCACCACAGCCCCCATTAAGATCAAGCCGGTCGTCAGAAATGAAGAATACCCGGCGGAAAGAATGATCAAAACGCATATGAAAAACACGAACAGGTCCACGTTTCCCCTTTCGTATAAGAGCATGGACGCGGGGGAAAAAATCACCGCCAACATCAACAAAGCGTCTACAAGGGTGATCTTTTGTGGAAATAAGATCACGCCCCCAAAATACAGGATGAGCATTACAACGGAAATCCATATCGTGTCATCCATTGTGATCCCGGTGTAGAAAAATAGCCGCCAGAATGTAGGGTAGTTAAAAATCCTCTTGCCGGGGTCATATGGATTTTCGATTGAAGGCTCAAATCCATTACGGAACGACTCGGCGCTTCCGGGAATTAAACGAAAATCCAGAAAAACCTGCTTCTCAACAGGAACACCCCATAATTTCCATGTTTTGTTATACCCATAGCTCTTGAACAGGATCAAAAGCACCACCCACATCAAAACAATCCCTGCAATAAGCAGGGATTTGCCTTTGTTCTCACGCATGAAATTCAAAGCCATTAACCAACTGTCCTGATTTCGCGCGGCATATCGGACAACACATCCGCGCCGGTTTCTGTGATGACAACATTGTCTTCGATGCGCACGCCATTTCTGCCGGGCAGGTAGATACCCGGTTCCACCGTAAATGCCATACCGGGCTCCAAAAGTTGCATGTTGTCGCCGCGCATGTATGGCTCCTCATGACCTTCCATGCCGATGCCGTGACCGGTGCGATGCGTGAAATATTTTCCATAACCGGATTTCTCGATCACATCGCGCGAGGCAATATCCACATTCGCACATGGGACGCCGGGTTTGGCGGCGGTGCGGCCGGCGGCATTCGAATCCTGCACGATTTTGTGAATCTTCTGGTATTCAGCCTCCACTTCGCCCACTGCAAAGGTACGCGTCAGGTCAGAGATATACCCGTCACAGGTTGCGCCCCAGTCAATGACGAGTAAATCCCCAGCCTGTAATTTCCGCTCGCTTGGTGAAGCATGTGGATTGGCAGAGTTTGGTCCGCCGGAGACAATCGGAGCGAAAGGCATTTCGGGTTCTGAACCGTGCTTGAGTAATTGCGTCACTAATTCTGATGACAACTCTTTTTCGGTCATCCCGATCTTTATCAAAGGGATGGTGGCTTCGAGCGCGGCCTGTGCAATCTTGACCGCCTTGTGCATCGCTTCGACTTCGGCTTGCTCCTTCCTCAATCGCAAACCAGCCAACATATCGCCTGCATCGGGATAATCCGCTTCGGGTGCGCCGTTCCTGACATGGCGGAATTCCAACAAACGCAGTTGACGCGGTTCGACGCCGATCCGCTTCCCATCCAGGCCAAGAGCCTGTACAGCCTTACGAAAGGCATTGTCCCACTCTGACGGGTTCTCCGGGTAGGCAAAGACTTGTAGTTTGTAAGGCAATGAAGCAACCTTTTGCAATTCAAGTTCTGGCAACACAATGGCCGGATCCTGGTCTTTCGCGAAAAGCAAAACGACCGGGCGTTCCATCAAGTGGAATCGGAGGCCGGACAGATGCGTCAGCGTGGGACCGGGATTCAGGATAACCGCGTCCAGGTCTGAGGTCCGAAGTGAGGCGTTAAGTTTGTCAAAACGTTCCTGAGTCATGGGGGTCTCCTAATCCAAATGATGATTGCGTCTGCTGAAGAGATAAAGGATCCAGTCGACGATAACAGGGAAAAGTGTATCAAAGGTGGTGACGACGCGGAACCACCACGGAATGACAAGGCTTCGCACCGGGCGTTTCGCCGCATTCACCACGCGACGGGCGACATACCCGGAGGACAAATGAGGGTATTTAAGTTTTTTGATGGTATTGCGCGGCCTTGTGTCGCCCAGTTTTTTGCCGAACTCGGTGACCGCCGGGCCGGGATATATGCCGGTGACCTTGATGCCAAATGGAGCGACCTCGCGGCGAAGCGCATCGGTGAAGGCGCGCACACCGTACTTGCCGGCGGAGTAGGTTGTAATGAGCGGCGCGGCGATGAGACCTGCAACTGACGACATGTTGATGATGTGACCCTTGCGGCGCTCGAGCATGTGTGGAAGGACCGCATGGGTAACAAGCATTGTGCCGATCAGGTTGACCTTTATGATCGTTTCGATGTTGCGGTCGGGGTCAAGTTTTTCGAACCAGTCCATGCTCCCATAACCGGCGTTGTTGAAAAGGATATCTATCTTTTCATAAAGGTCGAGTGCTGTTTGCACCATCACTTCGATCTCGGCAGGCACATTCAAATCCACAGGGACGGCAAGCGCCTCGCCGCCGTCATTTTGAATTTCCGCAGCAAGGGACTGCAAACGGTCAAGCCTGCGAGCCGCAAGTACAACTTTGCACCCTTCCGCGGCAAATAGACGCGCGGCATCCTCCCCGAATCCTGACGACGCACCTGTGATGAGAACAACTTTATTTTTTAAATCGATGGGCATGAACCCTCCTACAGGTCAAAGGCAAACATCGAAAGTGGAATGACTTTTGACGCTCAATTTTCGACTCAGGTACCCTGATCCTCTTCACTTTCCTCATTCTTCTGTTTCCTGGGCCTGGGCGGCTCCACAACCACCTCGGGTGAAAGCGCGATCTTCAAGACATCATCCAGGTGCCTGACCGGGACGATCTTCAATTCCGCCTTGGCAGTCTTCGGCAGATCCACCAGGTCTTTCAAGTTCTTTTCCGGCAGAATCACAGTCTTAAGCCCGGCACGGTGCGCCGCCAGCACTTTCTCGCGCACACCGCCGATTGGGAGCACGCGTCCGCGCAGGGTGATCTCGCCGGTCATGCCCACATGTTTGTATACCGGGCGTCCCGTCAACGCTGAGATGACCGCAGTTGCCATGGTAATTCCCGCAGACGGCCCGTCCTTCGGGATGGCTCCTTCCGGCATGTGGACGTGAATATCCATGCGTTCAAAGACCTCCGTGTCAATGTTCAATTGGGCGGCGCGCGATTTGATGTACGTCAACGCGGCGTGGCCGGATTCCTGCATCACTTCGCCCATCTGCCCGGTCATTTGCAACCCGCCTTTTCCCTCAAGGATCGCAACTTCCACCGGCATGATCTCGCCGCCGTTCTCGGTCCATGCGAGCGAAGTTACAACGCCCACTTCATCGGCACGTTCGGCTTCCGGTTGGAAAAACTGCTGCGGGCCCAGCAACTTCTCGACGGACTCCGCGGTGATCGTCGCGGGATATTTCCTCCCCTCGGCCTTCAATCGCGCGACCTTGCGGCAGACCTTACCGATCTCGCGCTCCAAATTGCGGACACCCGCCTCGTACGTATATTCACGGATGATACGACGCGCCGCCTCGGTCTCAAACTGGAGGCTGGTTCCGTCCAACCCATTTTCTTCAATCTGACGCGGGATCAAATAACGATTCGCAATCTCCAGTTTCTCTTCCTCGATATAGCCGGGAAACTCGATCACTTCCATACGGTCGAGCAGGGCGGGCGGAATGCTTCCAAGGTAATTGGCGGTTGTCACGAACATGACCTTCGACAGGTCAAACGGCATTTCAAGATAATGATCACTAAAAGCGTAATTCTGTTCTGGGTCAAGGACTTCCAGCATGGCAGAAGCCGGGTCACCGCGAAAATCTGAATACAACTTGTCGATCTCGTCCAGCATGAACAGCGGATTGGATGTCCCTGCACGTTTCATGGTTTGGATGATTCGCCCGGGCAGTGCTCCGATGTACGTGCGGCGATGACCGCGAATCTCGGCTTCATCGCGCACCCCGCCCAAAGACACGCGCACGAATTTCTTTCCAAGCGCCTCGGCAATCGAGCGCCCAAGCGATGTCTTGCCGGTACCGGGAGGACCAACAAAGCACAGGATTGGTTGGCGTTCCTTCTTTGGTTTCAACGAACGAACCGCAATGTATTCAAGGATCCGTTCCTTGGCCTTTTTGAGTCCGTAATGGTCGCGTTCCAGAATCCTCCCCGCATTTTTCACATCGAGATTGTCTGGTGTGGGGTTTGACCACGGCAGTTCGACGATCCAGTCAATGTACGTACGGATGATGCCCACTTCGGGAGCCATCGGCGGCATCTGGTTCAGGCGGTCCAATTCCTTGAGCGCCACAGCCTTCGGTTCGGCAGGCAGGTTCGCGGCTTCCAGTTTCTTCTTAAGTTCGGTTGCATCCTTTGTGAAGATGTCGCCTTCGCCCAGTTCATTCTGGATCTGGCGCATCTGCTCGCGCAAATAGAACTCGCGCTGACTTTTATCCACTTCATCCTGCACGCGCGAATGGATCTCATCCTCCAACTCGAGCACATCCACTTCCTGCGCAAGGATCTTGTTCAACGCCTGCAAACGTCCGCGCACGTCAAGCAACATCAACAAACTCTGCTTCGCTTCGTAATTCAAAGCCAGCGACGTGGCGACCATATCCGCCAGCCAGCCGGGTTCGGAAATATTCATCGCAAAGAGATGCGCTTCATCAGGGATGGTGCGGTCCAATTGCACGCAACGGTCGAACAGATCAAGGACCGAGCGCATGAGAGCCTGCGTTTGACGGTCCGCAGTTTGAGGTTCAGGTACGACGCGGGCTCGCACCACAAGATAAGGCGTCATGCGGACGAACTCCACAACTTCCACACGGCGGCGTCCCTGCACGAGCGCAGAGTGTGAGCCATCCGGCATCGCAAGCAACCGCCCCACCGCCATCTCCACACCGATGGGAAGGAAATCATTCACACCGGGGTTATCCTGATCGGGATCGGTCTGCGTGAGACCGATGACGGTCAAGCCTTTGCGTTGCGCCTCCTCGACGGCAAGTAACGAAGCCTCACGTCCCACAAAGATTGGCGAAACCATGCGAGGAAAAATAATAAGATCACGCAACGGCAACACCGCGGCTTCGATCATGCCATCGGCATTCGCTTCGCGGTTGGGAATGCGATACAACTCCTCTGTGCGTTGCGAGAGGGTCAAATCAAAGTTATCTTCTTCTTCGTTCCATTCTTTTGGGTGACTCATGTGTCCTCTGCCATTGCGAGTCTTCGAGAAGCAATCCCCTTGCAATGGTGGAGATTGCCTCGGGCTAGCGCCCTCGCAATGACGTATTTAGTTTTTGCCATGCCTGCATTACTTCCGCTGTCACGAACATACTGCCGGCGGACAAGACAATGCTACCATCTTTTGCGGATAACTCCAACGCCCGCGCCAAAGCAGCCTCAACAGGGCTGACCGCTTCAGACTCCACCCCGGCCTGATTCGCCAATTCGATGATTTGCTCCGGCGATAAAGCACGCGGATGATCGGCGCGTGTGACGATCAGTTTCTTGATCCTCAGTTTCATCTCCGCAAACATGCCGGGGATGTTCTTGTCCTCCGATGCGCCAAAGATGAGGTACACCGGCATATCGGGAAAGTATTCATCAAGCGTTTGCCGCAACTTGACGAATGAGTCCTGGTTGTGCGCCGAGTCAAAAATGACAGGCGGGGCGCGCCGCGCGATCTCAAAGCGGGCTCGCCATTTTACCTGAGAAAATCCCTTTTGGATGGATTCATCCGAGAGCCCGATGCCACTTGCCTTGAGGGCAGTATAGGCGGTGGCGGCATTTTCGACTTGATGCCCGCCCAATAGCGGAATTGTGACAACAAGTCTTGAAGGAAAGAGGAATGAAGAAAGGCTTAAGCTTTGACTGTCAAGAGATGACCCCAATCCTTCAAACTTTACATCTTTTCCAACCAAAGTAAAATTACACTCCTTCAATTTGGCTATGCGCTCCAAAACTTCGCGGGCTTCCTCCTTTTGCGGAGAGGAAACGACCGGCACACCATGTTTGATAATCCCCGCCTTCTCTCCCGCAATCCTGGCAAGCGTATCTCCCAACACAGCCATATGGTCATAAGAAAGTGACGTGATCACCGAAACCTTCGGCGTGACGATATTCGTCGCGTCCAACCGCCCACCCAAACCGACTTCGACCACCGCGGCATTGCATCCCTGCCTTGCAAATGCGAGAAAGCCAAGCGCAGTTGTAATTTCAAATGTCGTCAAAAATGGGACACGTGCCACAGCTGGCTTGATCTCCTCTACAAGTGCAACCATAAACTCGTGCGAGATTGGTTCACCATTGACCTGAATCCGCTCGCAGTAATCCAGCAAATGCGGCGACGTGTACAAACCAACTTTATATCCCCCCGCCTTCAACGCGGACGCGCACAACGCGCTAACCGACCCTTTGCCTTTTGTCCCAGCCACGTGGATAATAGGATATGTGTTCTGTGGATTCCCAAGTTCCTCCATCAACGCGAACATGCGGTCCAGGTTGAACTCCGCTTTGGCAAGTTCGGAGGAATGTTTCAGGCTATAATCCACGAAAGAATAGAGATAATCAAGTGCTTTGTTGTAGGCGATTTCAATGTCCATGCGAGGATTGTAAAACGTAATTGGTAATTCGTAAATCATGAGGTGTGATATGGAAACCTGTTTCCTCTGCAAAAAACACAAAGGATTAGAAGCTACTCCGCCCGGTGGATATATCTACGAAGACGAGCATTGGATGGTCTGCCACGCGCCGGGGAAGTTGGGTCCATTGGGGACATTGTTCATTGAGTCGAAACGTCACTTTTTGGATTATGCCGAAA
>DATIUT010000064.1:0-4720 GCA_035466615.1 Anaerolineales bacterium
CACTCTCACCGCTTTCGGTCAATTCGTAGATGGTTTTCAGGTAATCCTGAATGGAGATCGTGAGTTTTTTTTTCATTGGTTATTTCCATAGAGAAATTGTTGTGCAGGCAAAGAACGCCATGTATGAGATATTGAAGCCCGCCCCTTCAACCCGGTCTCGGATGAATTGCGGAAGAATGCGCTTGATCAACATCCATGCGATGGTCATTGTCAGCGGTGTGATACCAGCCATCCAAACCGGGAAGGATGTTTTGCCTGACCAAACCAACGCAGAGAACATGATCGAAGCAATAATGATAAAGATCAAAAGTGGGGCGTAGGTGATCAACAAAACTTTCCTGTGCCGCCCAATCATTTTGGCGATCACGTCCTGTGAATCCTCTTTGACGTTGTTCAGTGCCTGGACATATTCGCCCATATAGAAGAACGATCCATGCACGAAGGCACCGATGATGGAAGCGCTTCCGAATAAGCCGACAGTTGCCAGCACAAGCGATGCATCCGCACCATCCAGGCCTCGATACACCTGCCAGAATCCCAGCAATATGAGTGGTGTGGAAAAAACGCCGATCAATGCACCCAACATCATCCGGACAGGAGGGAGCACAACCATTTTCTCGGCACCAGACAGTAGTTTAGCGAACGGCTTGAGATTGGGATGATCTTCAAAACTCGCCTTGCTTGCCAGTAAAAGGACATCCCCGATGGCATAAAGAAATGCACCGAACAGGGCAAGCAACCCAGTAATTTTGAGGGCCATGACATTCATAATTCTGTATCCACCAAAATATAATTTAGGTATGCCTAAATTTTAGGCGAAATCGGCATACTTGTCAAGGGCGAATTTTGCGATGTTTCTTCTTCGCAAGATTGTCCAGATGGGCCTGTGTTTGATGTCAACAGCGTAATTCGTTCAAACTTTTAATGTTCAAAAATATTGTCATGATGAAAGATTGTGTAATAATAAAAGGCGTTGTATTCGTGGAGTCGTTTAAAAAATCATTCGGAGGTCAAAGATGCGCGTTTGTCTGCTTACAGACGAAGAACCTGAAGATTTCGATCCTGCCCCTTATCTGAAGGATTACGAGTGGGAAATGTTCACGATGAAGGCTCCAGTGCTGGAGAATTTAAAGGCTATCGCCGATCAGAATCGTTTTGATGTCTATCTCAACATCTGCGAGGGGTATGAGGACGATGGTGAAGATGAGTTTGCATACGAAGGCGTCGCGGTGATACGGGCACTCGAACAACTCAACCTTCCGTATACGGGCGCGAATGAAAGATTTTTCGACCCGACCCGTGAAGAGATGCAGGCAGTTGCTGATGCGAACGACATTGGTTTTGCCAGGGGTTATCAGGTGAAGTCGGCTGAAGAGGCGGAGCAGCTTGTGAAGAATCTTCGATTTCCCATCATGGTGAAACACCCGAAAAGTTATGGAAGTACAGGGATGTTTCGTGATTCACGGGTGGATTCGCCCGAACAGTTATCCTCGCGGGTGGAGAGAGTCTGCACGGAGTTTGGCGCGGCGCGCATGGAGGAGTTCATCGTCGGCAAGGAGTTCAATGTATTTGTTGTGGAAAACCCCGATGATTTTTCCGAGCCGTTTGTGTATCCGCCCACGGAGTTGATCTTCCCTCCCGGTGAGGAGTTCTGGCATACCGACATCAAATGGGATTACAACGTGCCATTCGATTTTAAACAAGTGACTGACCCGGAACTGGTCACCCGCCTGCAGGATATGGGCAAAAGGATGTTCCTTGCCATGCGGGGAATCGGTTACGGGCGCTGTGACATTCGTATGAACGACAGGGATGAGTTGTTCATTTTGGAAATCAACCCCAATGGTGCGATCATGCTCAAGCCGGAGGAGTACGGCCCTGCGGATTACATGATCCTATACGACAAGGATGGATATCGCGGATTCTTTGACCGTATCTTTCGGTCTGCATTGATCAGACACAAGAAGCGCGCAGGGACAGGTTAATTCCTGCGAAGGATATCTGCGATTTCCCTTGTTCTCTCAGATATGGATGATGCGGTTTGAAGAATGACCGCACTGTCCATTTTTTCTGCTCCAATCATCCTTCCTTCAACCTCCGCCAGCGCCGCGAAGACCTTGCATAACAAACGCTTTGACTCGCTGGGAGCCTGCCCGATTGCTACAAGGGTTTTGTCGATTTGGATTGTCTGTCGTGCAAAGTGTGCTTCATAACGGCGCAAGCGGTGGCGGATGGGAAAACGCGTCCCCTCCCACAGGGCGGATGGAAGGTCGAGTTCGTGGTTTTGGATTTCGCTAAAGTCTCTCTTTGTCATGGTCCTTCCATTTCCATTCGAGCCCCAATTCTTTTTCTGAAGGTGGAAGAATCACAGGTGAGAAGTTTTCAACTGCATGGGCGAGTCGTTGGTCGAACATGTTATTTTATCGACGCAAGAAATTCAAAGACGGTTTTAGCATCCCCTCCACCTGCCTCTGCATGAGCAATTAATGGAATCCCGTGTGGACCGGGTGTCTTGATCATATCGGGATATGCTTCAAGTGCGGCTTTGACGATCTCCAATTTGCCGAGCATCGCCGCGGCAAAGATATCAAGCCGAGCGCCGCGCTCGAGCAGGAAATTGGCGATGTCTTTTCTTCCCATATGTGACGCAGCACCGAGCCCGGTTTCAAAATCTCCGCCGCCCCAATCCCATGTGGCGTTGATCAGCCCTGGCTCCTGTGTGAGTAATTCCCTGACACGGTCAAGGTTGCCGTGTGCGTTGCCGACAAATTCCTGAACAAGAATTGCTTCTAAAGCGTGTTTCGTATCCATGTTATCTCCTAATTGTTAAGTTGACCCTATTGTATCAAGTCTTCCACCCGTAATTCATCAGGCTGGCGATCGCGGATGTGCGGTGCAGGGGAGTCCATTTCCAGATATTTGCCAAACCCGGCGAGTACCGATTCCAGGACCGGCAGGAGATTTGTCACTCTTTTTATTCGAATGATCCAATCCCACATTGATTCAAATTTTTTCCAGCCGCCGGCATAGGCAAGGTGTCTCAATTGGTCAGTAACTCCTTTGTGCACCTCTGATGACATCAGGATATTTCTCCAGCGATAGAATTCTTTGTAGGCGTGCCAATAACCATTTTCCAACTCCTCAGGCTTTAGCCGTTTGGGTGTAAAGACAACATGACGCGTATCGTACAGGTCCCAGTTTGAAGTTGTAATCCTGCCTTCCGCCTTTATACGTTTGCATAACGCGGTTCCCGGATAGGGTGTCAGGATGTGGAAGGTTGCAGTCTCGACGCCCTGCTGTTTTGGACTTATCTTTTTCTCGGTCTCAGCCAGCGTCCTCCAAGAATCAACGAGATAATGATAAAAACAATTGCCGCCCATGTGAATGCGGTATTATCTGTGGAAAGCCCGAGGACAAAAAACGTCATTCCAAGGATGAGAAATGCGCCGGATGTTTTTCGTCTGTTTTGTTTCATACATCTTGTCCTTTATGCCCGATCTATCGTTTTGGCCTGACTTCCGCATACGGGCTTTGATTTTCAAACAGGTCCGTTGACACATCCTTCAAGGTCATGTCGAAGAAAGATAACAGGTAATCATTGATAATGACCGTTACATGTTTCCCGTTGATGGGACCTTTCAGACCGAGTTGGGGTGCGAGCGGGGAGAGCAGAGGCAGGTCGGAGAAATCGTAATGGGCGGTTCCTTCGATAAAGACAGCACCATAGGTCCCCGCAGATTTTGAATAGAAAGGGTTGAACAGTTGGTTGTTGCGGCTGTCCGGAATGTCTGCCCACTCCTGACTGAACATGAAAAAGGACGGTTGGGAAGTTCCACTTTCCAAGACATCATGCGAAACAGGACGCATGAATGGGTCCTGCCCAAGTAGCGCCTTACAGCGCGGGTCTGTGCCGCAGAATAGGATGGCGGCGCCTCCACCGGTGGAATGTCCGTAAACGCCAACGCGGGAGATGTCGAGTGATCTGTAGAACGGACTATTTGTGTCATCGTTATGTTTGCCAAGAAAATCGAGGGCAAATCCGATATCGCCAGCCCACTGATCAGCCAGTTTGTGTGCGGCGATTTCGTATTCGTCATCGGGTGCGTTGTCCGGCAGGGCGGATGGATTATTTTTCGCAATCGTTCCATCTTCGAAGACCGTGACAACTGCGCCATAAGTATGTTGCACACCGACGACAACATATCCATGACTTGCGAGATGCAAAGCCTGGCCTGTGTTCTGAGCGTTGAATCCGTTCCAGCCGTGCGAGAAAAGGATGACGGGGTAACCCTCGTTCGCTGGTGCAATGGGTGCTTCTTTATACGCAGGTACTTTGACCAAAGCGAGATGGTCGAGGAAGAAGGGTGGCAGGTCAAGATACTCGGAAATCGCAGGAGCAAAAATGTCCGCATTTGCCATCCAGGGGACGCGTTCATCAGTCGAAGTCGCTTCGGAAGGATACCAAATTTGAATCTGGAAGCGACGGGCTTCGCCCTTGCCTGAATACAATTCCTGACGTGATGAGTCGGTCAATTCATAAGTGTATGTGCCTACTTGATAGGGTCCATACGGGGCAGGAATGATGGGAACAGGTAAAAGGATGGGTAAAGCCATCGAAAGGGTGAGCAGGCTTAAGTTAAGGATGACGCGAAGCGGCCATCTTGGCGATGCGTCGGTTTGTACAGTCCTGAAGGAGGTCGGGATGCTGATCAGTAACATC
>DATIUT010000065.1:0-3043 GCA_035466615.1 Anaerolineales bacterium
CCGGGCAAACAGGCGATAGGCTTGATCTGTCTGCAGGAATTCTTCAGGATCAGACAAAACACCTTGCGGGTCGAGATAAATCATCTCAATGGGTGATTTGTCGAAACGGATTCCGTATTGGGCGCAGTAATCGGTTGAGACAGGTTCTGGAAGTTCTGCGCGGGGGAACAACAGAAACCCGATAATCACCAATGAAACTATTGCCCCAAATAGAATCACTCCAATGCGTTTCAATGTGTTTTTTGTTTGTGCAGACATTTTTCTATCTTCAGGTAACTGCCAGTTCCAAACAGACAGTCATTTCCAAAGACTTGGGAATGATAGGCAGGCTGTATGGGAACGTATCGGGTTCTTGTTCGAGAAGGATCCACCAGCGCTCATCCTTTCAACATTTCAGGCTTTTGTCCCAAGTGGTGCCTGCAACGATTGAGGGATTACCACTTGCGTCTCGCCGCCTTTCTTGAAACGGAATTTACATATCGGGGATCCATCCGCGATGGTTGTCTTCCGGTACAAGCCCCAGCCCATCAATTCGCTGATGGGTTTGTCCGTGGCGCACACATACGGGGCGATTTCGAAGGCGTTCTCGGCCTGAAGGAATTTGCAGTTGGCGCATTCGATGTAATCAACCCCATAATCGAACTCCTGACCGTCGCCTTCCACGTAGTTCATAACAAAGTCGGCCGGGTATATGCGTCGCTGCGACTTGATTGCCCTGTTCTTGATCAACTTCCTGAGCCACCGGGAAAACCAAAGAACTTCCATGATCCGACGGCCAAGAGGCGGAATCGCCAGCGCTTCTTCTGTACCCATGCGATAGATCAGGCGTCCGGCCTCCTCGACGGTTCGTCCCTGTTTCTGCAGGGCACGATATACAGCAAGGTAGCGGGTCACCGGCTTATAGAAACTGAGTGTCGCCAAACTGTTTCCAATGAAGGGGATGCGGGGGATCAAGGTTTCATATTCCTGGCGTGATTCACGCATGAACTTTTCAGCCTGCGCCTCGCCAAGCCATGAAGAAACTGATGGCTTTACGCGAGCCAACAACCGATCAAACGATCTCATGAACTTGTTCCTGTGATGCAAATAGTTTTCGTGTGACATTGGAATTCTCCTTTCTGTTCCAATATCTGTCAGAAGGATGTTGAAATATTTTCAGCAGTCATAACACTCACCATCAACATAACCTTTCAAGTAGCTCCACCGTCCCTGCGCCGCCATCCACAGTGATGGTTTGCCCATCCTGGATGCGGCGTGTGGCAATACCTGTGGACACCACCGCAGGGATGCCATACTCGCGCGCCACGATGGAACTGTGACTGAGCGGACCTCCCAAGTCAGTGACAATGGCGGAGGCAAGCGCGAAGAGCGGAGTCCACGCGGGGGTGGTGGTGACCGCCACCAGCACGTCGCCAGGTTTCATTTTGCCGAAATCTTCGGGACCGAAGAGCACGCGTGCCGTGCCTGTGACTTTGCCTATCCCGCCCGCCACGCCAGTCATCACATTGCTGGTCATGTTCTTGCGACCCCAGGGCATCATCTTCGCAAAGATGGAGGTTTCAGGGAGCATGGCAGGCGGGATGAGTTTCTTCTTCTCCTGCCACCTGGCTTTTCGTTCAGGTACGCGCACCGAATGATCGGGCAGTTTCTCGCCGCATTCGAGCAGCGAGGCAAGTTCGCTCACTTCGTCTTCGACCAGCCAGTAAATATCTTCAGCGCTTTGGATCGCGCCCTGTGCAGCAAAACGCCTGCCCAACTCGCCCAGGAAGCGACGCAGGGTGGTGTGACCCATGCCCAGGTCGGCAATGCTGTCTTCGCGGTCGGGTCCCACTCTCAGCGCCCAGTTGGCAGACTTGTCGAACCAGCGATTCGGAATCAACTTGAAGCGGCTTCGGATTTTCGTCAGCGTTTCTTCCCGCTGACGCGCCGCGTCGCGCTGGCGGGCATACGGGTCCGTCCCCTTGCCGTCCGCGTAGAGTTTGAGTGCGTCGAGGATCACGGCTGGGGTTTCTGCAGGCGTCGGGTTCGCGAAGTCGAATTCATAGGTGGTGTGCCCGAACTCGTTAAGATAGTTTTGGAAGCGGCTCTTGAACTCGCCCCAGTCTGCGGTGGGAATCGCCTCGGGCGTGAGGTCGGTTTGAAGCGTAGCGACCAGTTCCCGCGTCGAAGAATGAAGCATGAAATCGCGCAGGGCAGAACGTTCGCGAATCCACGTCCCCAGGTCGAAGAGCGATTTTTCGGCGCGCAACGGTTGAGTCTCCAAACCGAGGAGCAGGGACTCGGCTTTGGGGTCATCTTTGCGGCTGGCGATTTTATAGGCGCGCGTGAACACGATTTCACTGCTCGATGCCGATGGCAAAGTGCTGGCTTGGATGACGGTATAAAACTTGCCGATGGCTTGCATGAGTTCGCGTGCACTTTCGAGCAACGCGGAGGGCGAAAGCGCTTGCGGATTCTTTTCGTCTGCCGCGGCAACCGCCGCGACCAATTCCTTGCGCCCCTCCTGCCAATGTTCGTGGCTGACCTTGAACATCGAACGCGTCAATTGCGAGGTCGCCTTCGCCATCGCGACCCACTCGCGCCATGTCAGCACCATGCCGAGATACACGTAGCCATTGATGATTTGATATTGATAACCGCCGCCACCCACACCGAGCGCCATCTCGCCGATCTCTTTGGTGGGGATGTTGACCATGCGAATGCCGAGCGTGCCGAACAATGGTGAAACGGGGTTCGGCAAATGCTCGCATAAACTGCCGCGCGCGTACATGCCTTTTGGATTCGGTGGGAGCCATTGGACGGGTTCTGGCGGCAATGCAGTGATGGGGCGCGATTGCACGATGAAGAATTTTCTCCCCTCTCCTTTTAGGAGAGGGGTTGGGGGGGAGGTCAGACACCACTCGATATCCTGTGGACTGCCATAATAGGATTCGATTCTGCGCGCGATGTCCACCAACTCGACGACATCTGCATCATTCAGGACCTTTGAACTGCGTCGCGCGTCATCGAGCGGATCCTCCCTCGTGCCTTTTTCTGTCCGCAC
>DATIUT010000066.1:0-23934 GCA_035466615.1 Anaerolineales bacterium
ACACCCTCTTCGGTTTGCCTTTCTCTTCCTTTTACTTCTCATTGCCTCATGCACGCCTCCCAACTCCCGGCAGGCGCTTCCTCCCACGCTCGTGCTTGTTACTGCCAACCCCAACGCCTTGCCCTCCCCGACGCCTTTTCAACCTGCCGACTCAAATTACATCCCCATCGACGCGCCGACCCTTGTTTCAACCTTTACTCCGCTTCCGCCAACGAATACTCCGTTACCGACTCTTGAATTTACTGCAACACCTCTCCCACAACCGACATCCCCTCCACAATCATCGCGTACGCAATATACGCTCTATGCCCTGCTCGATTACTACGGAAATCAACTCGCCGTGGACGAGACGGTCGCGTACACGAATCAAACCGGGATCGCATTGAACGAACTCGTGATGGCAGCCGAACCCATGCACCGCGGCGGATTCACGCTGGAGCACATCCTGCTCGATGGCAATCAACTCAACTACGACATTAGTGGGCATCGTCTCACAGTCTATTTGCCTCAACCGCTTCAACCCAATACGCAAATCACATTGGCAATGCGTTTCCAAATTTCCATTCCTGCGAAGATCAAAGATGGCCCTTATGGCTACGATGTAGACCAGGTCACCCTGACGGATTGGTATCCGTTCGTTGTGCCGTATAGCGGCGGCTGGATTCTGCACGACGAATATGCTCTGGGCGAACATCTCGTCTACGACGCGGCGGACTTCGATGTCAACGTTAAAACCACCGAAGGGAATGTCGTCATCGCCGCGAGCGGACTCTCCGAACCCAACGGCGAATGGACTCGGTATCGTCTGTACGGCGCGCGCACGTTCGCGCTGTCAGCCAGCGACCAGTTCCAGGTGGTGGATGCCACAAGCGCGGGCGGGGCACAGATCCGTTCGTATTATTATCCAGGGTATGAAGATGAAGGGCTGGCGATCCTGAACGCGGCAGTCCGCGCGGTGGGGTTGTATGAGTCGCAGTTCGCACCGTACCCGTATGGGAGTCTGAGCATCGTGCAGGCGGACCTGAACGACGGGCAGGAGTATGACGGGCTCGTGTTTTTGGCGACCAAGTTTTACAACGAATACAACGGCTCGGCGCGCAGTAATCTCGTGACGATCGGTGTGCATGAGATCGCGCATCAATGGTGGTTCGGTTTGGTGGGGAGCGACCAGGCGATGGAACCGTGGCTCGATGAAGCCCTGTGCGTGTACAGCGAAGCCATCTTTTATAAATACATCTATCCCAACTCGCTCGATTGGTGGTGGCAGTTCCGCGTGAATTATTTTGGTCCTTCGGGGTATGTGGATGCCAGTGTGTATGAGGCCCCGACATTCAGGGCATATGTCAACGCCGCGTATCTCAACGGTGCAAACTTTTTGGAGGTTTTGAATTACCGCATGGGCGATGATGCGTTCTATGCGTTCTTACGGGATTATGCCTCGCGCTATGGACGCGGTCACTCCACTACGTATGATTTCTTTGCCGTCGCAAGACAGAACACGACAGCGGATATTTCAGATCTGATCGCGGCATATTTTAGAGGGAGTTATTGATTCACCCATTTCAAACAATTTTGTTGGAGTTTAATAAGATGGAAACTTCACTTTCGTTTCTCTGGTAAAATCCCGCCTCGTTTATTGCTTTTCTCATCAACAAATAAACTCTATAAATGGATTTACAGGTGATAATCCAATTTCGAGTTTGGTGGATTTGCGGTACTCTGTGACTTGGAGGCAGTACGAAATGGAACTTGAACATAACCATATCGAAACCAACGGGATCAGATTACACGTTGTGCAAGCGGGACCGCACAGCGGAGTGCCTGTCATTCTTTTGCATGGATTTCCAGAATTTTGGTATGGGTGGAGAAATCAGATCCCCGCGTTAGTGGAATCGGGATGCCGAGTCATCATCCCTGACCAGCGCGGATACAACCTGAGCGACAAGCCCAGGGGCGTGAAGGACTATGATGTCTACACATTGGTGGATGACATCATCGGCTTGATCGATGCGCTTGGGTATGAAAAGGTCAATCTGGTGGGACACGATTGGGGCGCGGTTGTCGCCTGGATACTGGCAATTAAATATCCCGAACGCTTACACAAACTGGGCATTATGAATGTTCCGCATCCCGCCGTGATGAAGCGATTCCTGACACGTGACTTCGAACAGATCCGCCGCTCGTGGTACGTTTTCTTCTTTCAATTGCCGTGGATTCCCGAAGCAGGGATGCGGCAAAATGACTGGCGCGGCGCAGTTGGCGCATTGCGCGGAAGCGGCAAAATTCACAGCTTCACCAATGAAGATATAAAGAAATATAAGGAAGCCTGGTCACAGCCCGATGCGATGACGTCCATGATCAATTGGTATCGCGCCGTGATTCGCCACATGCCAAAGCTGCCCCAAAACCCACGCGTCAAAGTCTCAACGCTGATGATGTGGGGCATGAAGGATGTGGCGCTCACGCATCGCATGGCGCGCCCCAGCATGGATTATGTGGACGAGGGGAATCTGATCCTCTTCCCCGAAGCAACCCATTGGGTGCATCTCGACGCGGCAGAGGAAGTGAATCATTATCTGGTGGATTTTATCTTCGATAAGGCAAGTCAGATACCGGTCAGATAATTTATCCGCCCTCACAATGACAAACGCTTTAAGATTTACAATGGGGACATGAACCGCCCATTTGTATTCATCAATGTGGCAATGACAGCCGACGGCAAGATAGATACATTCGCGCGCAAGGGCGCAGTGATCTCGTCACAACGCGACAAGGATCGCGTGGATAAACTCCGTGCCGGGTCGGACGCAGTGATGGTTGGCGGCAGGACACTCCTCAACGAAGACCCAAAACTGACGGTGAAATCTGAAGCATTGCGCGCGGAAAGGGTTGCACGCGGACTTGCACCGAACCCGGTCAAAGTGGGGGTTGTGACAAAAGCAGAATTCGATCCTCATTCAAAATTCTTATATGAGGGTGGGGGGCGAATCGTAATATTCACAACGCAAAGCACATCTAAAGACCAGCTCGCGTTCCTCCGTTCGCACGGTCTTCACGATCGCGTGGAAATATTCGTCCATGAAGGCGAGCGGGTGGACCTGAAAATCGTGATGCATACCCTTCATGAAATCGGGATCAAGCGTCTCATGGTCGAAGGCGGCGCAACGCTCAATTTTGGATTGATCAGGCTTGGGCTTGTGGATGAAGTCTCAGCGTATGTGGCGCCGATGATCTTCGGGGGAGAAACTGCCCCGACCATGGTGGCAGGCTCCGGCCTGGAAAGAGGCGAAGCGGTCCCTCTGAAATTGATCCGTGTGGAAAATTGGGATGATGGCGGTGTGCTGTTAACTTATGGTGTAGAGAGGTAAATATGACAACAACCATGCATGATAAATTCGATATGCTTCTTGAGCAGGATCCCGAACATGCATGCCCGGGTCTGGGCAGGGACAATATCTGTGTGCGTCTCGTGGCAATGGCTGAACTGCCGACGCGTTTTGGTGATTTCCATATCGTTGCGTTCGAGAATAACCGCGACGGCAAGGAACATGTTGCCATTACAAAAGGCGATGTGATCGGCGCGGGCGATGTGCCTGTGCGTTTGCATTCGGAATGTTTGACGGGTGACGCGATCGGCTCACTGCGCTGTGACTGCCGCGATCAACTGGAAGCCGCGTTGACAGCCATCGGTCAAATGGAGAGGGGCATGGTGCTCTATCTTCGTCAGGAAGGCCGCGGCATCGGTTTGATCAACAAGGTGCGTGCCTATGATTTGCAGGACGATGGTCTGGATACCGTTGAGGCGAATATCGCACTTGGCTTCCGCGACGATGAACGTGATTACGCGGTTGCCGCGCATATGTTGATGTCACTCAGGATTGAGTCGATCCAACTCATGACCAACAATCCGAAGAAGATCAACCAGCTTACGCAATACGGCATCAAGGTCAATGGTCGTGTGCCGCATATCATGCAGCCCAACGATCACAATCGTTTTTATCTTGAGACCAAGGCGGCAAAGTCCGGTCACATGATAGACTTTCATGGCAAGGAACACTTGCCTGAGCAAAGCGATCTTCCCATCGTGGTTGGAATGACAAAGGAACAGATCGGAGCCATGCATGATTAATCCTCATCCCGGCCCTCTTCCAAGGGGAGAGGAGAAAATCATTGTCATCACCGGCGCAACCGGTGCGCTCGGTCAGAAGGCCGCGCACACATTTGCCGAAAGCGGACATTCACTGGCTCTGTTCGATCATTCTCAAACCAGATTGGATTCCCTCGTCCACAACTTGAATCTCCCCGAAGACAGACTCTTTGCCTCCGTCGTTGACCTGCGCAACGGGCAGGCGGTTCGTGACTCAGCCGAGGCTGTTTCGAGCAAATTTGGCAGCGTCCACGCTTTGATCCATCTCGTTGGCGGATGGGCCGGCGGCAAAACATTACCAGAAGCCAGCGAAGACGAAATGACCTTCATGCTCAACCAGCATGTATGGACGACGTTCCATTTGTTCCAGGCCTTTTCCCAAAAACTTGCCGCCAGCGGCTGGGGCCGCGTGATCGCGGTCTCCGCTTCGACGGTGGCGAATCCGCCCGGCAAGTCCGGTCCGTATACGGCCGCCAAAGCCGCGCAGGAAAATCTCGTGCTCACGCTCGCGGCAGAACTGAAAGAGAGCAATGTCACCGCGAACATTATTCAAGTGAAGGCGATTGACGTGGACGCTACGCGCAAAGGCACCGGCACAACGCCGGATGTGATTGTCGCCGCGATACAGTATCTATTCTCTGAGCAGGCAGGCAAGGTTAGCGGGGCGAGGATACCGTTGTACTAAACACCCCCGTCATTGCGAGCGACATAGGAAACGAAGCAATCTCAGCCACGATAGGAGATTGCTTCGTCGGGCTACGCCCTCCTCGCAATGACAGAGTTTTATTTCACAGCCCCAACATCTCCCCAATCTTCTTTGCAATCGTACGTGCGGCTTCGGGCCTGCCTGCGCGGCGACAATTTTCGACCACTTTTTGTCGCTCGGCGGGGCGTGAGATCCATCGCGTCAACGCGCGGACAACCTCCTGCGGAGTCGGCGCCCAAACACCTGCGCCTTCCTCCTGTATGAAGGTCACATTCCCATCTTCCTGACCCGGCAACTTTGAATACAGAATGATCGGCAGTTCGGCATTGAGCGCTTCGGCAATCGTGCCGGGACCAGCCTTGGTCACAATGAAATCGGAGGCGCGCATGAAGTCCGGCATTTCGCGTGTAAAGCCGTAAATGAATGCGGGATTCTCCCACTTGTATGCTTCGAGAGTCGCTTTCAGCTTTTGATTCCGCCCGCAAACGACGACCAGGCTCAAAGCAAGCCCCGAAGTGTCAATTTCAAATGCAGTCTTCGCAAGCGGACCCATCCCCTCCCCGCCTCCCACCAACAAGACGATTGGTTTATCCGTGGTCCAGCCAAGTTTTTTGCGAAGCGTACTTTTTCGTCCCTTGGGTTTGCAATATTTGTCGGCGACGGGAAGCCCGACCACACAGACTTTTTCCGGGGGCATTTTGTACTTGATGGCACGTTGTCGCGCAGTTTCTGTGGGGACAAGGATGAGGTCAGCGCGGTTGTCATACCAGAGAGCGTGCGTGGTGACCATATCCGTGACAACATTGATGAAAGGCGGGCGGTCCCTGCCCAATGCACGCAAAGCAAATGAATTTGCAAACGGGTGGACGGTGACGATCAGGTCAGCCGGGTGGCTTTTTACAAGCGTTTTTGCCGCCTGGCGCGCGAGAGGCCACATGGTGGTTGTGATTGCACGTGCCTGCGTGCGCCCATCGGTGGCGCGGAAACTGGCGCTCCACAAGTGAGGCGCCTTGACCATGTAGGGATACATGTCGCCGACGCGGTTGAAGGGACGCGGCGCGTAATCCTTGAAGAAGTCCACCATCTCTGTGGTGACCTTGTTCTTATATTCGATATTGATGGCTTCGATGATGGCTTCCGCCGCAGAGCGATGCCCGCCGCCGGTATCGGAGAAGTAAAAGACGATGTGCGGTTTTCTAGGAGACTGATTTTGGATCATGGTGTTGTTCTTCGTGTTTGGTGAGGTTGGCTTTGAGCCGTTTTGCAAGTTCACGACGTGTGAGCATGACACGCCGTCCACAGCCTTTGCATTCGAGGCCGATATCCGCGCCGAGGCGCGTGACGGTCCATTCGTAGGAGCCGCACGGATGTTGTTTGCGCAGGCGCAGGTGGTCGTTGAGGCGAAGGTCGGGGAGCATGGTTGAAAGGATGAATGATGAATGTCAATGAGCATTATAAATGAATCGTGATAAACTACGGGCGAGAAATTAATCAAGAACCACGTCACCCTGGGCGTAGTGAAGGGTCCTGATTTTCGGGAAGAAGATGCCTTGCTCCGTTCAGCATGACAGCAGGAGCGGAATATGTCCAAAAATGAAACCTATGCTGTGAAAGTCGCCGGTCTGAAACGCGACCTGCGTTTGTTCGAGATCAAGCCGGGGTTGAAGATCGCCATCCTGAACATTCTGGGAGACACGGAATTGGTGCAAGCCTGTGCGAAGGAACTGGCGTTCAAACTCAAGGATACCGATTACGATGTGCTGGTGACCGCGGAAGCCAAGTCCATCCCGCTGGCACACGCCTTGTCCGCTGAGACGAAGAAGCCCTATGTTGTCTTGCGAAAATCCTACAAACCTTACATGGGCGACGCGCTCAAAGCCGAGACGTTATCCATCACCACCGGTCAGCCGCAGATATTGATCCTCGATGAAAAGGACCGTGAACTGGTCAAAGGCGGAAAGGTTGTCATCGTGGACGATGTTATCAGCACCGGGTCCACCTTGCAGGGGATGCGGATGATCCTTGATAAAGCCGGGGCAAAGGTTGTGGCAGAAACCGCCATCTTCACCGAAGGCGACCGCGCCCAGTGGATGCACATTATTTCGCTGGGGCATCTGCCGTTGTTCACCGATTAAAAATGTAGGAGCGACCCATTGAGTCGCTCCTACGAAATCAAGACTTTCTTTTTATCACGCGTCATCTTTTTGATGGCGCGTTCTCTTTTCATGGCAGTGGTGCGATCTGGTTGTTCCTCCACATAGACCAGTTTGACCGGCAGGCGCATCTTCGTGTATTTTGCGCCGTGTCCCTTGTTGTGGACTTGCACCCGCTTTTCGGGGTCAATTGCCCAGCCGGTGTAATACGTTCCGTCGGCACACTCGACGATGTAACAATAACATTTGGTCACTTGCGTTGTTTGACGCGATCCGAAAGGGCTGAACCGAAAAGCATCTGGTTGACGCGGTCACCGAAGGACGGGGCGTCTATCTTCTGCACATCCTTGTTCAACCAGTCAGCTTTGCTGCGCTCTTCGAACCAGCGGATGCGTCCTGCCCAGGCGTTTTCAAGACGTTTTCCCAGTGCGTCGCGATCCCCATCTTCAAGTTCGTCGCGGAGTTGAATGAGCGAAGTGATATAGGAATTGAGCAGGCGTACCATGTTCTCGTGGTTTTCCAACGCAACTTCCCGCAGGGACACTACGTCGTCGTGATAGGCAAATCCCGAAGTGACGGTTGCATACGGGCGGCCTGCGAGTTTCTTCCCTTCCTGCCAGCCGGGTTGATCGAGTGTGGCATCCAGCAATGCCGCGGCGGCAAGTTGGGGAAGAACCTGCACTTTACCCAGTAAACCGTCCGCTTCGGCGGTATCCATCAGCAGGGGGGACGATCCGAGCAATGAAATAAAGTCCGTGGTGAGTTTGAAGACATTCTCAGGCGTTCCGTACGGCGCGGCGACGACCATTACTCCATTTTCGAACAGGTTGGCACTCGCGGCATTTACGCCATAGTCAATGCCATGCAGTCGGTCGGGGTGAATGGTTGGGAAGAGTCCCACGTAAAATCGTCCCTGGGGGATCAGTTCCTTCGCCCACGCGGCAACCGTCCCTTTGGAAAGAGCCGTATCAAGCACCAGAGCCCCCTCCTGCAGGTCGGGCGCGATCACTTTCAACGTATCGCGCACTTCCACAAAGGGCAGGGCAAGGATCACGATCCGGGCATCCCGCACGGAATCAAGCAGGTTGTATTTGTAGGAGTCCACTGCGCCGGCATCCTGCGCGGCTTTGGCGGCGCGCGGGTCTTTATCATGCCCCACAAGTGTTACACTCGTTCCGCGTGCCTTCAAAGCAAGCCCGATCGAAGCACCGATTTGTCCGAGACCGATGATTGTAATTTGTACTGGCATCATATCCTCACAAGATGGTATGGCGCGGTTATTATAATGCCTATGTCCCCGTTAAATGCGAGAACCGCGGACGCCGACCGCGGTTCCCTTGCAAAAGGAGGAGAAGAGAAATCACCTTACTGTGTCTAATTTATCATAAGGGGTCTCAACATGCTTGACGCATAACCTACGATTGCCCTACGATTGTCCGACATCTTACACCGCTGTAAGGACGGGACGGTGTATAATAGAACAAATTTTCCAAGATTTAAAACAATTGAGGAGAGAAATGACCAACCACGCAATCGAGACAAAAGACCTGGGCCGCATATACAAGATCCGCGGCAGTAAAAAGGAAAAGCAGGTCCGAAAGGAACTGATCGCCCTCGAGGAAGTCAACTTGACCGTGGAACGCGGCGAACTGTTTGGACTCCTCGGGCCGAACGGCGCGGGTAAAACGACCCTGATCAAGATCCTCACCACGCTTCTTGCCCCTACCTCGGGCTGGGCGCGTGTTGCCACTCATGACGTGATCCAAAACCCGCATCTGGTCCGACCGCTCATCAACATGGTCTCCGGCGGAGAGTCATCGGGCTATGGTCTTCTAACTGTGCGCGAGAATCTTTGGATGTTCTCGCAGTTCTACGGCATGCCCTCAAAGGAAGCCAATCAGCGGATCGTTGACCTGCTGACCCTGGTGGGTTTGGAGGATCGCCTGCACACCAAATCATCCGACCTTTCGACAGGTCTGCGGCAGAAGATGAACATTGTGCGCGGCTTTCTCACCGATCCCAAAGTGCTCTTCCTCGACGAGCCAACCCTGGGCCTGGACGTGGGCGCGGCGCGCGATGTCCGCAAATTGATCCGCGGCTGGCTGGATGCGGACAAGACCCGCACGCTGTTGTTGACCACGCATTACATGATCGAAGCCGAGGAACTGTGCGACCGGGTGGCAATCATCAATAAGGGACGCGTACTCGCCTGCGACACCCCCGCCAACCTGAAACGCAAACTGCAACGCGATGCGATCTTCGAGATCGAGACAAGTCCGCTCAACGGGTTGAATCCGCAAATATTGCAGGACCAGCCCGAAGTCCGGAAAGCCGCGCTGACCAATATCGAAGGCGGCGCGAAATTGGAATTGATCCTGGTGGAGGAGTCCGCTCTGGCGACAGTCATCAATATCCTCACGCAAAAGGAAGTCAAGGTCAGGCGGTTGAGCAAACGCGAGCCGACGCTCGAGGATGTGTTCATGGATCTGGTCGGGCAAAAGATGGAGGATGTGGAAAATGAGGAGGCTCCCAATGCAGGCTAATTCCTCACTGGCGTTCTCCACCTCCGAAAAAGTTTCGGGCTGGAAACTGTTCCTGAAAACGATCGTGGCGCGTTCGTATCCACGTGTGGTCGGGATGCAACGCGAGAAATCATGGCTGTTCTTCGATGTCTTCCTTCCGATGCTGGGTGTCTCCGCGTATGTGTTTGTTTACCGCGCCATCGGTGCGCCGGAGGAGTATGTCGGCTTCGTGGTGGTCGGCGGCGCGATGACATCCTTCTGGATGAACGTGCTGTGGAGCATGTCCAGCCAGCTATATTGGGAAAAGGAACAGGGCAACCTGGCGCTCTATATCATCGCCCCCAACTCGATGATGGCGATCCTGCTTGGCATGGCGGTCGGCGGATTGTTTGCGACGGCATTGCGCGCGATGGCGATCATCATCGTCGGCTCGGTGATGTTCCAGGTGCAATATTCCATCACAAGTTTCACGCAACTGATTCTGGTGTTCCTGCTTGCGATGACCGCACTGTACGGCATGGGTATGATGAGTGCATCGCTGTTTCTGCTCCTCAGCCGCGAGGCGTGGCACATCTCGAATCTCGCACAGGAGCCGGTCTATCTCATTTCAGGTTTTTACTTCCCGATCAAGTCGTTCAATTTCTGGGTTGCCGCGGCGGCCTCGTTCATTCCGCTCACGCTTGGGCTGGATGCGATGCGTCAACTGGTTTTTCCCTCCGGCGCGTTGCTTGGTTTCCTCAGTGTGAAGGTGGAGATCGCGGCGCTTATCGGTTTGTGTGTGATCTTCCTGACAGGCGCAAAGTTCCTGCTCGATTACATGGAGAAACTGGCGATACGAGAGGGAAGGATCACGGAGAGTCGCAGATGAACCGTTCTGAAATATCACGTTCCTTTACCATGGCAACCTGGCTGGGATGGCAGGTCGAATCGAACTGGACCGACCCCTTCCTGTTCGCCATCTATGTCATCATCAAACCGCTTGCGGGTGCCGCCATTCTCGTTGTCATGTACAGCATCGTCACAGGCGGAAATTACGATTCACCTTTATTCCCTTACATCTATCTCGGGAACGCGTTCTATATCTACGTCGGTGCAGTGATGGCGGGAGTCTCGTGGGCGGTGATAGACGACCGCGAACATTACAAGACCCTCAAGTACATGTACATCGCCCCGATCAACATCCCGTTCTACTGGCTGGGACGCGGTGTGTCGCGTTTTCTCATCGGGACGGTGGCGGTCATCATCACGCTTGGCGCGGGTGCGTTGTTCCTGCACCTTCCACTTGACCTCACACAGGTGGACTGGGGTTTGTTCCTCGTTTCGCTCATCATCGGTGTCACCATGCTTGCCATGATGGGACTGATCCTTGCCAGCATCACACTCATGGTCGCGCATCACTTCTTCCTGATCGGCGAAGCAGTCGCGGGTGCACTTTATCTCTTTAGCGGTGCGATCTTCCCGCTTGAGGTCCTGCCCGCCTGGCTCCGTCCCATCGGGTTTGCCATGCCCATCACCTATTGGCTCGAACTCATGCGCCGCTCCCTGATCGGCGAAGTCGCCGAAGCCTTTCCCACGCTGGCACAGTACAGCAACATGCAACTCATCGGCATCCTGCTTGGGCTGACCGCCATCTTTGCAATCGTCTCCGTGTTCACTTTCCGTTGGTGTGATCATCGCGCACGCGAACTTGGCTTGATCGACCGCGTGACGAACTACTAAACACACTGCTCCGTCGGGGCTAATCCCCGACGGAGCAGTTGAATCAGACTATAATCACCATCGAGACTTGTTCCCGGTGGTGATTATTTATGAAGACAAAAACATCTGCCCTGAATCCCATCTACATCGGCGAACTGAACGGGACTCCCCTCGGAGATCTGCGCCTCGCCGTCTCGGACTTTGGCCTGGTCGCCATTGAATGGGCGGAGTCCCAGCCCGCGTTTGAGGCGTACCTCACGCGCCTCAAACGTCCCGTCCAACCTGACGCAAAGAAGACCAGGCCCTATGCCAAGGAACTTGCCGAATACCTGAACGGAAAGCGTACTGCCTTCACCATCCCCATTGATTGGACGTTATTTACCCCATTTCAACGCGAAGCCCTGCAGGCGGTATACCGTATCCCTTATGGGGAAACCCGCACCTACATTGATATCGCCAGAGAGATCAACCGCCCAAATGCCTATCGCGCCGTGGGGGCGGCCAATGCCATGAACCCCATGCCACTGGTCATCCCCTGTCATCGTGTCATCGGCGCGGACGGCAAACTCCACGGCTACGGAGGTGGAGACGGGTTGCCCACGAAGGAATGGCTCTTGAAAATGGAAGGCGCTGTCATGGCGTGATAAGATATGCAACTCCTCACGCCTTGAAATCCCCGGAAACAAAATAATGACATTCGCAAAGATCAAATCGTACATCGAAAAATATGAATGGATCATCCCATTGGGATTGTTCATCATCTTCCTCGCCTTTACACTGCCCGGCATTTCATGGGGGGCACCGGATGTCTGGAACCCGGACGAGATCGTGTCGCGTTCGATCAAAGCCCTGCATGGCGAGTGGAAGTTCAGCGAGATCAATTTCAACTACCCTGACCTGCCTCAATATGTAATGTTCTGGCTGGGTAAAGCGATCCTTGCGCTTGGATATTCGGATACCGAAGTTTTGATTGCGTCCCGCGTCCTCTCGGCAATACTTGCAGGCTCAACTCTTATCATCGTTTACATCATTGCACGGCGTGCCAGCGGAAGTATTTATGTGGCGGGGGTAAGCGGACTATTTCTCCTCTGCGTTTCAGACCTTTCCAATAACGGGCGTTTTGCACACAACGACACCTACACTGTTTTCTTTTCGACGCTTTCGATGCTTTTCCTGCTCGAATACGCCAGGAAGGACCATAGAGGCTGGCTTTATGCATCATTCACCGCCATCGGCATGGCGGCATCGAGCAAGTATATCGCCGGCAGTCTGTTCCTGACTCCGTTTGTGGTGTTCCTTATTTTGCAAAGAGGAAGATTTCGTAAAGACCTGTTCTCTATTGGCGAGACCCTGTTCATCAGCGGCGCGCTCACATTTTTGGGATTCGCAGTTGGCACACCGAAATCATTGACATGGATGGCTTATTATTTCAAACGGGTCTATGCCGCTTTGAACTGGCAGGTCTCCTGGGGACAACGGGAGGACAGCATCAGAGGGGTGATAGGGCAATATGCGCTCATGGAAAAAACATTGGGCACTGCCTTATTCCTGCTTTTCATGGCCGGGATATTATGGTCAGTCAGCCAGGTGATAAAAGCGTATCGAAAAGGTACATTAAACCGCACTTCGTTTGAGGGCACATTGGCGATCCTGATTCTGGGGATTCTCTCCCTGGACCTGCCCGTCATGGTTTCCTACAACTATCAGCCGCGCTATCTCCTCCCTTTAATGCCCATGCTTGCCATCCTGGCGGCATATTTCCTTGAAAATCTTTACTCGTTTGTGGGAAATCTTGGGAAACCCTTTTTGCAAAGCCTGTTATCCATCATTACGGGTATTGTTGTCCTGTTCTCCTTTGCGCGCCTGACGAGTATGATCCTGCTTTTTAAGAACGACTCGCGCATTGCCGCAAGCGACTTCATGAATACGTTGCCGGAGGGAAAATCTCTGGAACACACCAATTACCCGCCGACCTATCCTGCCGAAAGATTTGAGCGCGAGCACAATTATCCGCTTTACATTCAAATGGGAACCATTGACACCGTACCAACAGACCAGGGCATGAAATACAACACAGGTGAAGAGGGTTTACTTGATCGTGAGACAGATTACCTTATTGTCGACAGTTTTACAGCAAACAAGTTCAAAGATTCGTATATGTGCAATCAGGTTCCAATCGAGTGTGCATTCTTCAGGCAATTGGAGACGGGACGGTCTGATCACTACCAGCTCATTGCTGAATTTAAGTATTCACTGCCGTGGTATATGCCGCCTGTCCATGTTACATTTGCCAACCCCGCCATCCGCATTTACGAAAGGATTCCATGAACGATTTCCGTTCGGGATATATTGCCATCATCGGTCGTCCCAATGTTGGCAAGTCAACCCTGGTCAATGCATTGCTCGGTCAAAAGATCGCGGCGGTTTCGCCCAAGCCGCAGACCACGCGCAAACGTCAACTGGGGATTCTCACGTCGGACAAATATCAACTCGTGTTTGTGGATACGCCCGGGATGCACAATCCGCGCCATAAACTTGGGAAGTTCCTCAACCAGGAGGCGGAGGAATCGCTTGAGGGCGTGGATGTCGTTCTCTGGCTGGTGGACTCATCGGTCAAACCAACGGAGGAGGACACCCAGATCGGCCTCCTGCTTAACCGGCTCCCGCGTCGGACTCCACTCGTGCTTGCCGCGAACAAAATGGACCTCATCCCTGCCGAGGCATTGAACCGCAATCTCGAAGCGTATCAGGCGTCGGTTAAGAAAGAGGCGAGCGTCATTTCCCTCTCTGCCACAAAGAATCAGAATCTCGACGGGTTGGTCGAGTTGCTCGTTTCGTTTAGTCCATTTCGCGCGCCCGAGTTTGATGAGGAACAGGTTACAGACTCATATGAGCGCGACATCGCCGCGGATTTGATCCGTGAGGCATGTTTGAATCATTTGCGCGATGAAGTGCCGCATGGAGTGGGCGTGCGCATCGATGAATTCAAGGAACGCGAGAACGGGATGTTGTATATTGCCGCGACAATTTTCGTGGAACGCGATTCGCAAAAGGGGATTGTGATCGGTGAAGGCGGACGGATGTTGAAATCGATCGGGAGCGACGCAAGGAAAGAGATCGAAGGGATGGGCGGGCAACCTGTGTTTTTGGAATTGCGTGTGAAGGTGTTGAAGGATTGGCGCAACGACGAGAACGCGATGCAGAGATTTGGGTATCGGATCAATAAAAGGAAAAGATAGGTTTGCGGTTTGCATGGGATGTACAAATGGATATGCGGGTCATCCCTGCCCTGGTTGTTGCCGCGGACTCCATTCTTTCTTTACGACTTCAAAGGTCTGAAACCTTCGCCGAGCGCTTCATGTGCGTACCCGATGACCATGAACGCACGCGGGTCCACTTCATGAACGATGGTTTTCAACGTTACCACTTCGGCACGCGTGATCACAACATATAGAACAGGACGGTCTGCACCGGTAAATGCCCCCGTCCCTTCAAGGACGGTGACGCCGCGCAAGAGTTCATCGAGCACGCGTTGTGAAACTTCATCCGGTTTGTTTGTCACGATCATCGCTGTGCGGACGGTCCCGCCGCCTTCGAGGGTGGTTTCAGCGACCAGTCCGCTCACGTAGAGGGCGATCATTGCGTAGAGGGCTTCCTTCCATCCAAAGACAAATCCCGCGCCGAGAATGACGGCTGTATCCACGATGAGGTAACTCTGCGTTATTGGGATTCCGCGCCAGTCATTGAGGATGCGGGCGAGAATATCCGAGCCGCCGCTTGATCCGCGTGCGCGATAGACCAGCCCGTAGCCCACACCGCTGACGATGGCGCCGTAAAGCGAACTCAGGAAGATATCGCCGTGCAGGTCGTTGATGAGTGTGGTCCCTGCACCGTTGGGGGAAAAGATGGGAGTCTTTAGTATCAAATCAGTGAATAGTGAGTAGGCAATAATGGCGGTTGCCGTGCGTGAGGCGAAACGGAACCCGCCAAGAAAGCGCCAGCCCAGGGCAAACAATGGGATGTTGCCGATCAATATCATCATACCGATGGGCCAGCCGGTGAAGTGATTGATCAATTGCGAGATGCCGCTTACACCGCCGGATGCAAGGTTTGCGGGGATGAAGAACAGGCGCAACGAAAGCGCCTGTAACAAGGAAGCGATGATGATGAGAACATAATCGCGGATGGAAGGGAGATATTTTTTCATGTTTCTCTTTTTTCGTCATTGCGAGTGGCGCCTCGCGCCACGAAGCAACCCCCACGCAAATCAGGAGATTGCTTCACCACTCGCTACGCTCAGGCTTGCAATGACGGATCAATCCAAAATCCCAACCCCTGCCAGTTTCTCGATCACACCCACAACCGCGGAGTTATCCAATTCGCCCATGCCGAGATCGATCATTTGTTGGAAGAGTTTGGTATTCTCGGCCGTCCCGGAAACGGGGATGTCGTATTCCTGTGCGGTTTCCAGAATGATCTTCAGGTCCTTCAATTGCATGTGCGCCTTGAAGCCGGGATTGCGATTGCCGTCGAACAGACGCGGCGGCTTGATATCGAGAGTCCAGCACTGTGCCGCGCCGCCTTTGATCGCATCCACCACTTTGCGCGGGTCCACGCCCGCCTTCTTCGAGAAAACGAGCAGTTCCCCCATCGCCACCATCTGCGCGGCGACCATGATCTGGTTCGCGGCTTTGGCAACCTGACCCGCTCCTGCCTCGCCGACGTGTGTGATTGTTTTGCCCATTGCCTGGAATACCGGCATGACCTTTTCCAACGCGGACACGTCGCCGCCGACCATGATGGTGAGTGTACCGTTCCTTGCACCGATATCCCCGCCAGAGACTGGAGCATCGAGGGCAAATACATTCTTTTCAGACAACTTCTCCGCAATCATACGGGCGGAGGCGGGCTTGATGGTGGAATTGTCGATAAAGATCAATCCATCGTGCGCGCCTTCGATGATTCCGTTTTCACCGAGGACGACCTTTTCCACGTCGGGTGAATCGGGGAGATTGGTGAAGACCACATCCACTTGTGACGCGAGTTCCCTGGGCGAGCCGGCGCGCGTCGCTCCTTCGGCAACAAGTTCATTCACGGAGACTTGTGAACGATTGTGAACTACGACGGGAAATCCCGCCTTGAGGATGTTGCGGGCAATGGACTTGCCCATTAGTCCGAGACCGATGTATCCAACCTTGAGCATGATGACTCCTTTGTGCGAATGGATTGGGAGATTATAACCTCGACCCTGCCCCACCCAGCCTCCCTCCAAATACGAAAAAAGTGTTTGGATATTTATCCAAGATTTTCATTTCTTATGTGCCCAAAGGGCGGTGAGGCTGGCAAAAGCAAGGAACCTGCCTCCCGCAGGTCCCCGTAATGGGATCAGCAGAGGCAGGTTCCGGTTAAGAATGATTCGGGCGGCGGGCTATTTGAGTTCGTATGTTACAGTGACGGTCACCGTGAAGGTCAACTGCCCGGGTTGGATCGGCACAGCCGCTTCCATGGCCCCTCCACCACCGCCTTTGCCGTCGAATACGGGGTAGGGGACGCTGTCATAGTAAGAGATGGTCTGCACTTCGCCAAGCTTCACGCCAGCCGCGTCGGCCAGTTCCTGGGCTTGTGACGCCGCATTCTTCACGGCTTCAGCGCGGGCCTGCTTGAGGGCTTCGGTCTTGTCAGCCACATCGAACTGGATGCTGTTGACGGTATTGGCGCCCGCCGCGATGACGGTGTCGAGCAATTCGCCGAGTTTGTCGAGTTCACGCACCGTGACGTAGACGGTGTTATCCACCACATACACTTTCTGACCGGTGGGAGTTCCCGTCATTGGGTCGAACTTGTCCTGAGGCCAGATGCTAAAATTGGTGGTGCGGATGTCCTTCGCCGCGATGCCGAATCCCTTGAGGGCTTCGATCATCTGCTGGGTCTGAGCGTTGTTCTCACTCACAGCCTCAGATGCGCTGGACTTTTCGGTGTGTACGCCCACGTAAATATAGGCAATATCTGGAACGAGGTTCGCCGAACCTGCGCCTGATACACTGACGGAGCGCAGGGGCGGTTGCGCCGCCTGATTGACGGTGGTTGGTCCACAGGCGCTTACGATCAGCGCAAGCAGGGCGACGAGGGCAATAAGATAAAACTTGGTTTTCATGGTATTAACTCCTTGCTGGTAAGACGCCAGCCTTTCAAAAAAGTTCCGCGTTTTTTCTTGAATTTTAGCAGGTTTGCCTGTACAATTCTGACACATTTGTTCTATGCCTGTAAACTTTCAAGATTTATACACTCGTATCAAAGAAATTGGCGCTGGCGCAAAGGAAAGAAAAAAGAAGAAGGAAGATGCGCAAGTCCAAGCGCGAGAGTTGCTCGTTTATTTTGATTCCAAGTTGGACGAACTTCGTGCTAAAGTAGACTCCGCCAAGGCAGTGGACGCAAATGTACGATGCGCATACCCCCTGGATGAAAATCTCGCTTCAACCCACCCTCCGCCTGTCTCTGTCAAAGAAGCGACCTTGATCGCCGCGGATGGCTCCCAAATCGTTCCCGACCGACATGCAGCTCTTCAATATTATGTGGTCAATGTAGGGGCAATTGTCATGCAGGTTGGTTCTGGGAGTACGCCCGAAGTGTTTACGGATACAAAGCTTCATATGCTCGATGAATTTGAAGATACTTTTTTTAGCGACAGCCAGATTGCCCTGCAACGTGATTTGGCGGAGCGAAAAAAACTGTTGGAAGTTGCTCAAAAATATAAGGGGACCATCATTGCCTTGACGGAGGGACAATTGGAGCTTTGGGGCGCCATGGATAATGACAATTCCAGGGATTTTGAGAAAAGCCTGCAGGATTACATGGATGCGCTCAAGGAAATGGAAAGACAAAAAGTGATCACATCCGGATACGTGGATAAGCCGGGCGCAAACTGGGTTGTGCGCTTGTTGGAAATTGCCATGATCCCACAGGATGAGTTATCCAGCCTGAAAAAATATCATCCTTTCCTTGGGGTGACTGATTTATGGCTCTTTGGCAGGATTTTGGGAAGGCATGAAAGATCCGCCATATTCAAACTTCAAGCAAAGTCCGCAGAAAAATATACGGGGCCAATCTCAATCCATTTCTTTTATATAAATGTGGGCGATGAAAAGAAGCCAAAAATCGCAAGAGTTGATATTCCATTGTGGGTTGCAAATAACAGGGAAGCCTTGAACAATTTACACAGCAACCTGATCGAACAGGCAAAAATAATGGGTAATGAGCCTTTTCCATATTTGTTACACAGGGCTCATGAGATAGCTGTCATTACTCATAAGGAAAAAGAGGAGATTGACCAGATGCTTGCCATCGAAATAAGAAACAACGGCGGGGAATTGGGTGAAAAATCCGGTAAACAATCCGCAAAGGATTTGCAGGGAAGAACAAGGAGATAAATCGTCCTTGCGAGGAGGGCGTAGCCCGACGAAGCAATCCCCAACACAAAGTAGGAGGTTGCTTCACTGGTCTGGTCTCGATACATCGCCTTCGGCGACACTCGACCGGCACTCGTTCGCAATGACATGAGGAGAATTTATGACAACTCAACCAATCGAAATCGGACGACTGCTCCGCGCAGGGACAACGGGCTTCATCGCGGGATGCCGCGTGAATCAATTGGACGCGCCGTCGTTTGGGGCGCTGGTGCGCGCGCCGCTGGGAGATGGCTACCAGATCTTCGGGCTGATCCACGACATCCACATTGACGATGACGGGCTGGTGCGTCAACTCGTCACGGCGGATAACGTCAGCGAGGAGGTGATGCGTGACAACCGCGAACGGCGCATTGTGCCGGTGGAGATGTCCGTTTTGGCGGTGGGATATGAACAGGACGGGAGGATATTTCATCTGTTGCCGCCGCGTCCGCCGCTGAGTTTGGATGTGATCTATCTCTGTGATGACAAGGACGTTGCGCGGTTCACCGGGAAGTTCGGATATTTCCGCCACATCCTGAACAACCAGGAGATCCCTGTTGGCGAAGTGGTTGCCGCGCATATGCAGCAGGCGCAGTCCGCGCACAAGGATAAAAGCTGGCAGGAACGGGCAACGCATGAGGTCATTACATTGTTGAGGGATGATTACCCGGCGTTGATGTCGGTGTTGGGAGCGCTGAGTGAAGTCACTGCCTGAGTCTTCGGCGGGAGAAGGGACGCCCGCAAAAAATCATCTCGCATGGATCGACCTGCTGAGGGTGGTCGCCATCTTTCAGGTCATACTGATCCATGTTTCCTTTCCCGTTATTGGCAAGGAGGAATTATCCCAATCATACAGGCTGGCTGCCAATTTCTACGATGCGTTTTCGCGTGCAAGCGTGCCGCTCTTCTTCATGGTCAGCGGGTATCTGCTGCTTGGACGTGACGAACCGGTGACAAATTTTCTTTACAGAAGATTCGTCAAAGTGGGCATTCCAGCTGTGGCGTGGACAGCGGTCTATTTGATCCGGCATCAGGAGGCATACCGGGACGGCTCGATGAACATTCTGCGCATCGGGCTTTCCATGGTCAAGGCTGTTTTTGGGGGACATGTCGAGATTCATTTGTGGTTTGTTTATGTGCTGATGGGTTTGTATCTGGCCATGCCAATCCTGCGCGTTCTGGTCTCTTCATCCCCGTTCCTATTGAATTATTTTCTGGCGTTGTGGCTGTTGGCGAATCCGTTCTTTTCCTTGCTGGGCAGGATCAGCGGAGAGACCGTGGATGCCAGCCTGAGGTTGTTTCTCGTGGAGGGGTACGCCGGTTTCCTGGTGCTTGGTTATGTGCTGGGACAGTGGACTCTCCCGGCACGAGGCAGATGGGTTGCGCTGATCACCTTCCTCGCTGCGGCGTTTGCGGTATATGCGGGTACGAATGCCTTATCCGCACAGGCAGGGTACTTTGACGATTTTCTCTATGACTATCTCGGGTTCCCTGTCATCCTGATGTCCGCCAGTTTCTTCCTGTGGTTCAAATCGCTGGATAAAGTTTTATCTGGGAGGCGCATGTCGTTCCTCAAGCACTTGTCGGACGCGTCGTTCGGCATTTATTTGGTGCATATCCTCGTTCAGGAGGGACTGCGAAAGGGGTGGTTTGGTTTTTCGCTGTATTCCTGGATGGGACCGCCCATTTATATGATCCCATTGACGGGTCTGGCGGTGTTCATGATATCGTTCGGGATCGTTTTTGTGATGAAGAGGATACCGGTGTTGAAGTATGCGGTGTGAGTACGGGTGGTCCCGATACCTTCATACTCGACCACCAGAGATTCGGAGATCGCTTCGTCGGGCTGACGCCCTCCTCGCAATGACAGGAGAATTTTATGGAACAACGAACTAAAATCGGCTATTTGGTTGGCGGCGGATTAAAAGAAAACTTTCGTGTGCGGCTCACTGTCTCTTCTCAGGAGATTCAGGAGGGGGCGTTTGTGGTGATCCAGAGTGGGGAGTGGAATTATTATGGCATCGTCACGGACATTCAACTGGGCGCGACGGACCCGCGCTTTGCGGATGAGCAGATGGAGGGACGCTTCCCTGCGCATATTTCGAAGGCGCTGCATGGACAGACGTTATTTGCCAACCTTGAGGTGCTGCCGAATTTGATGCTGGAGGTGGGCCCTGAGTTGGGGACGCCTGCTTACAAGGATTGGCAGGGCAGGATCGCGGCGGGCTTGAAGGATGAGCCGCGCATTTTGCCCGTCAAGAATGTGCCGCCGCATCACGCGCAGGTGTTTCTGGCGAACGAAGGCGACATTGCGGAGATCTTCGGTGACCCGGGTGAGAAGAGTAATTTAATTATCGGGTATACGCGCGAGCAGGGGCATCCCGTGTGCATTGACATGGAAAAGTTCGTGCAGAGGTCGTCGGGGGTGTTCGGGGCGACGGGCACGGGCAAGTCGTTTCTCACGCGGCTCGTTTTGGCGGGGCTGATGCATTACAACAAGGCTTCGGTGTTCGTGCTGGATATGCACAACGAGTATGGCTTTGACGATGTGGCGTCGGACACGAAAAAAGCCGTGACGGGACTGAAGACCAAATTCAAGTCGAAGGTGCGAATCGTCGGCCTGGGAGCAGGGTCAACCATCCGAGGGCAGACCCCGGATTTTAATCTGGAGATCTCGACGGGGGACATATCCACAGCCGATATTGAAACGTTGATGCAGGAGTTGAATCTGCGCGAGACCACTCCGACGACTCTCAATGCACTGTATGGTTCGTTCGGGAAAGATTGGTTTACCCGTTTCAAAGCGATGAATCGTTTGGAAGTGACAGTGGAAGATGAAAAAGGCAAAGCGAAGAAAGTTCCACACCCCGACAGTGTGGCGGCTTGGGCAAATGAAAACGGCGTCAATGTGATGGCGGCAGAGGCGCTTTATGAAAAATTGGGTCGCCTGTTTAATAAGCCGTATATCGTCGAGAAGCCCGCCGCGGACAGCGTGCGGGAGATCATCCAGTCGCTCGAGAACGGACAGCATGTGGTGCTGTCTTTTGGTGAACACGAAAGCGACCTGGATTACCTGCTGGTCTCGAACCTGTTGACGCGAAGAGTCCGCCACGCCTGGGAACACAAGACCAACGCCTTCCGCACGCACGGAAAAGAGGAGCCGCGCCAGTTGATCATCGTGGTGGAGGAGGCGCACAAGTTGTTGAACCGCGCGATGGCGGCGCAGACGACCTTCGCCACCATTGCAAGGGAAATGCGCAAATATTATGTGACGCTCCTGATCGTGGACCAGCGCCCGTCGCAGATCTATGACGAGGTCATGTCGCAGTTGGGGACGCGCATCTCAGGCTGGCTCGGCGACGAGGACGATATCCATGCCGTGCTCTCGGGCCTGGCGGGACGGGAGGCTCTGCGCGGTATGCTGGCGCGACTCCAACCGAAGGAGGAGGTTCTGCTGCTGGGTTGGGGTGTCCCGATGCCGTTGCCTGTACGGTCGCGACGGTATGATGAACAGTTCTGGAAAGAACTATTTGCAGGAAAGGAAAAGCGCAGTAAAGAACAGAACTTGAAAGAGTTGGGATTCTAGTTCTATCAATGCATTAATGAGCAACGTGTATAATCAAGAAAGATAAGAGTCATGGAAACTCCAGAATTTGAATGGGATGACGAGAAAGCGGTCAGCAATCTCAAGAAGCATGGCGTCAGCTTTGAAGAAGGCGCGACCATCTTCAACGACCCCATGATTGCCACAATATTGGACCCTGACCATTCAAAAGGCGAAGAAAGATATATTTCGATTGGAATTTCTGTGCAGGATCGTTTACTGGTTGTCGTTCACGCAGAACGCGAAGAAAGAATCCGCCTGATCAGTTGCAGAAAAGCAACCAGCGGCGAAAGAAAAATATATGAAACAGACTAAGAAAACGAAAAAGGCCGAAATGCGCGCCGAGTACGATTTCAGCAAAGCCGTGCGCGGCAAATACCATCGTCCCTTGGAAAAGGGATACACGGTGCATGTGCATCAAAGTGACGGTACCACGGTGGTCAACCATTACACACTGGCAGAAGGCACCGTCCTGCTGGCACCTGACGTGAGGGAGTATTTCTCAGACTCGCAAAGCGTCAATGAAGCATTGCGCTCGCTGATACACCTGACCGAGAAGGTGCCCGTCCGTAAATATGGCAGGCAAAGCGCCAGTTCGCGGCAGGTGGCTGAGAAGGGGAAGTAGCCATCAACACCATGAAATTCAAACATGAGACTTTTGATTTTCATGGTGTTTTCACTTGCTACTGCCTGCCCGCAGGGGACTCACGCAGGTATGATGAGGAGTTCTGGAAGGAGTTGTTGGGAGGGAAGGAGAAGAGGAGCAAGGAGCAGAATTTGCCTGTCCCGCCGAAGGCGGGGAAGGAACTTGGTTTCTAATTAACCACAAAGGTTTCTAAAACGAACAGGCTCCTTTGTGGAGCCTGTTTTTGTTTATGCGCCCTGCCTGCTGAGTTTGTCGCTGGCCAGGCGGTTGAGACTAATGCCCTCTTCCTGTGCTTCCATCGCCAGTTTACGATGCAATTCAGGCGGGATGCGCACCATGAATTTACCGCTAAAGCGTTTGCTGGAGAGCGGTTCGGGCGGCGTTTCACCGTTTGATTTCATATCCTTGACCACCTCCGCGACAACCTGACGGATGCCTGCCAGTGCGGCTTCGGGGTTTTCATCCAGCCAGCTCAGGCTGGGGAACTCGATGCACAAACCCGCATATTCCTGATCTTCTTCAGACCAGGTAATACGATAGGTATAGCGGTCATTTTTCAACATGTCTTTCTTCCTCCAGTCGTTCAATCGCCTTTAATACCCGTTTGACCTGATACACTTTTGCCATGCCTTTGTCGTTTTGAATATTGACACGCGGATCGCCTTGCCAGGGAGTTTTCTATATTCTATGACTGCTTCCTGTCTGCCGCGCTTCTCCAAAATAATGGTCACACACTTTACAGAGATCCTGAAAGCGGATTCCTTTTGGGTTGCGTTTCATATCGGTAGCGATGTCTGCAATTTTAGGCATGTGGGCATGATACCATTATTGATACCATGCTGCAAGAGGTAAAATAATGGTGTTCCGCTGCCGCTGCCGGTGCGCTCGCGCAGGTATGATGAGGAGTTTTGGAAGGAGTTGTTCGGAGGCAGGGAAAAACGCAGTAAAGAACAGAATTTGAAAGAGTTGGGGTTTTAAGATGAACAAGGAGCAGAATTTGCCTGTCCCGTCGT